>NZ_JAGWUA010000003.1 GCF_028868675.1 Bradyrhizobium sp. | reverse complement strand
GTCTGGATTGCTTCGTCGCTATCGCTCCTCGCAATGACGGCTTCAACAACAGCGCGACGCGGCGATGGCGTGCAGGCGATTGTCGCCGAGCAGATGCGCGGTGAAGTGCCGCTCGCCGAACACGCGCGCGAAGGCCGCGTCGCGGATGCTGAGGCCGCCCGCATAGGCGCCGAAGGCGGGCATCACGGCGCGCATCCCGTCGGAGGCGAAGCAGCGCCGCTCCATCGAGCGGCCGCGCGCGGTGACGCGCGCCTTGGGATGCAGGTGGCCGGCGATCTCGCCGGCCCCCCCGGTCGGCTCGTGGCGGAAGGTGACGGGGCCGATCGCGACCGCGTCGGCGACCGTGCCGCCGAGATCGCGCGGCAACGCCGGATCGTGATTGCCGGATATCCAGATCCAGTCACGGCCCGCCTGCAGCGCCGCCATCGCTTCGCGATCCCCGGGCGACAGCCGCTGATGCGCGGCGCGGTCGTGAAAACTGTCGCCGAGCGCGATCACGACGCGCGGATCGTGCCACGCGATCACGGATGCGAGTCGGGAGAGCGTCGCGACCGTGTCGTAGGGCGGCAGCAGCACGCCGCGCGCGGCGAAGCTCGAGCCCTTCTCCAGGTGCAGGTCGGAAACGACGAGCAGGCGCTCTTCGTCCCAATACAGCGCGCCGGAGAGGTCGGCGGTGAAGGTCACGTTCGCAACGTCGATCGTGCGCGTCAGCGCGGTTAAGCCCATGGCCTGCCCCGTCATGGATAGATCAACGCGCCCACCGGCAAATTCTCTACGACATCGCTTCCCTGACCAGCTCCTCGGCAGCTTCCGCCAAGAGCTCGTCTGCCGCTTCGCCATAGACCGACTCGCAGCCGATTTCCAGCATCACGGGGACGGCGAGGGGGGAGACGTGGTCGAGTTCCCGGTGGGTGATGCGGCCCTTGATGCGCGCCAGCATGTCGCCGAGCCGGCGCAGGTCGAGCAGGCCCGTGGCCGCATCGGCGCGCGCGGCGCGCAGCAGCACGTGGTCGGCCTGGTGCTTGCGCAGGACGTCGTAGACGAGATCGGTCGAGAACAGCACCTGCCGCCGGTTCTTCTTCTCCTCGTCGGTGAAGCGGCGCTCGATCAGGCCGGAGATGATGGCGCAGTTGCGGAAGGTGCGCTTCATCAGCGCGGATTCGGCGAGCCAGGCCTCGAGATCGTCGCCGAGCATGTCGGGACTGAACAGCGCGTCGAGATCGAGCTGGCCGTGCCGGACCATGAAGGCGGCGTCGCCCAGGCTCCAGATCGCGACCGCGTATTCGTTGGCGACGAAACCGAGCGGGCGGGCGCGGGCGCGCTCCAGCCGGCGCGTGAGCAGCATGCCGAGCGTCTGGTGCGCGAGCCGTCCCTCGAAGGGGTAGCAGATGAGATAATGCTTGTTGCCGCGCGGAAACGTCTCGACCAGCAGCTCGCGCACGGCAGGCACGCGCGAGATGTCCTTCTGCAGCGACAGCCAGTCGCGCACCTGCTCAGGGAGAGCGCCCCACGCACGCCGGTCGTCGAGCAGGCGGCGCACGCGCTCGGCGAGATAGGTCGAGAGCGGAAACTTGCCGCCAATGTAGGACGGCACCTTGGGATCGGAATCGTGCGCGCGGGAGACATAGACCTGGTCCTCGGCGAGCGCCTCGTAGCGCACCACCTCGCCGCCGAACACGAAGGTGTCGCCGGCGCTCAGGCCCTCGATGAAATATTCCTCGATCTCGCCGAGCACGCGGCCGCCGCGCGCGATCGCGCCGGTCGATCCGGCTCCGGTCGCGCGCGAACGCACCAGGCGCACCTTCAGCATCGGCTCCTCGACGATGGTGCCGACATTGAGGCGATAGCTCTGCCGCACGCGCGGATTGGCGACGCGCCAGCGCCCCTGCCTGTCCTGCTTGATGCGGGCGAAGCGCTCATAGCTCTTCAGCGCATAGCCGCCGGTGGCGACGAAATCGACGACGTCGTCGAAGTCTTGCCGCGCCAGGCCGAAATAGGGCGCGGCCGAGCGCACCTCGGCATAGAGCTCGTCGGACAGGAACGGCTCGCCGCAGGCGCAGCCGAGCACGTGCTGCGCCAGCACGTCGAGCGCGCCGGTTCGCAACGGCGGGGTGTCCTGCGCATTCTCGGCGATCGCGTCGATCGCGACGGCGCACTCCAGCACCTCGAAGCGGTTGGCCGGCACCAGCACCGCGCGCGAGGCCTCGTCGAGACGATGGTTGGCGCGGCCGATCCGCTGCATCAGGCGCGAAGCCCCCTTGGGCGCACCGATGTTGATGACGAGGTCGACGTCGCCCCAATCGACGCCGAGATCGAGCGAGGAGGTGCAGACCACGCCGCGCAGCTTTCCCGCCGACATGGCGTCCTCGACCTTGCGGCGCTGCGCGACGTCGAGCGAGCCATGATGCAGCGCGATCGCAAGCCCGTCGTCGTTCATGCGCCAGAGCTCCTGGAACAGCATCTCGGCCTGGCTGCGCGTGTTGACGAAGACGAGCGTGGTCTTGTTCTGCTTGATCAGCTCGTACACCTCGGCGAGCGCATGGCGCGCGGAGTGTCCGGCCCAGGGCAGCCGCTCGCGTGTGTCGAGCATCTCGACGACAGGCGGCGCCGCGCCGCCGGCGATGACGATGTCGGCGGCGACCGCCCTGCCCTCCGGCTGCGGCATCAGGAAACGCGCGAGCGAGTCCGGCTCGGCCACGGTCGCCGACAGTCCGATCGCGCGCATCTGCGGCGCGAGCCGCCACAGCCGCGCCAGGCCGAGCGACAGGAGGTCGCCGCGCTTGGAGATGACGAGCGCATGCAGCTCGTCGAGCACGACGCGCTTCAGCGAGGAGAACAGGAACGGCGCGTCGTCGGAGGAGATCAGCAGCGCGAGCTGCTCGGGCGTGGTCAACAGGATGTCCGGCGGGTAGCGCCGCTGCCGCTGGCGGCGCGACACCGGCGTGTCGCCGGTGCGAGTCTCGACCCTGATCGGCAGTCCCATCTCGGCAATCGGCCGCTCCAGATTGCGCGCGATGTCGACGGCGAGCGCCTTCAACGGCGAGATGTAGAGCGTGTGCAGGCCGCGCGAGCGCTGCAGGGTGCGGCCAGTGGAAATGAAGCTCCTGCCATCTGCCGCCATCGAAGAGGGAGACGACAGCTCGACCAGCGTCGGCAAGAATCCCGCGAGCGTCTTGCCGGCGCCGGTCGGCGCGATCAGCAGGGCCGAACGGTCGTCACGCGCCTTCTCCAGCAGCGCCAGTTGATGCGGGCGCGGCGACCAGCCGCGGGCCGCGAACCATTGCAGGAAGCGGTCGGGCAGCAGCACGGCCGGCTCGGCCGAAACGGTGAGGGTTCTTGGCGGCACGGCACAAGAGGTAAGCCGTGGGCGCGCATTCGTCGAGGGGCGGATGCTCTCTCCCGGACGCGGTGCAGCGTGCAACGCCGCGCCGCCGAGCCGGGACCTACGCCGCCGATGGCCCCCGGATCAGCAGCGCACCACGCCGCAAGGGCGGCGCGCTGCGCTGCATCCGGGGAGCGCCTGTTGCCTGACCTACTCCGTCACGGGCTTGTCGGAGATGTCCCAGTCCTTGCCGTTGAAGATCGAGATGTAGAGCGTCTTCATCGGCGTGTAGTCCTCGGGCGTGTAGCTGTAGGCGATGCCGTCGAGGAAATACGGCGAGTGGAAGCCGGCCAGGGACGCGGCCTGCTTCAGCACGTTGGCGCGGGTGAGATCGTCGCCGCAGCGGCGCAAGATCTCGGCCATCGTCACCACCTGGCCGTAGCCGGCGAAGGCGATGGTGTTGTCGGGATCGACGTTGGGCAGGTACTTCTTGCGCAGATCCTCGAAGGCCATCACGTCGGGATCCTTCTCCCAGCGCGGCACGCCGACTTCCTTGGCGTAGCGAATGGCGACGATGCCGGCGGCGTTCTCCAGGCCCGCGGCGTTGAGGATCGAGCGGCCGGTCGAGCCCGCCGACAACAGATGCAGCGGCTTCCAGCCGAGCTCGGCCACCTTGCGGATCGACTGCGACGTCGCCTTGCCGGTGGTGATGTTGTAGAAGACGTCGGCGCCCGACTTCGAGAGATTGATGAGCTGGGAGTCGATGGTCGGATCGGTCAGATCGTAGGTCTGCTCCAAAATCACCTGCGCGGTGCCGCCGGCATCGGCCAGCACCTTCTTGAACGGGCCGAGGAAGTCGCGGCCGAAATCGTCGTTCTGGTAGAGGATACCGACCTTCGCATTCGGCTTCACGCTGACGACGTGCTTGGCGAGGATGCGCGCTTCCGTCGGATAGAGCGGCAGGCCCGCCATCGTCCACTTGAATTCCTTCGGATTGTTCCACTTGGACGCGCCGGTATTGAGCAGGAGCTGCGGCACGCCCTTGGAGTTGAGATATTTGTGCACGGCGGTCTGCGGCGCAGTGCCGAGCGAGCCGTAGAGCGCCAGCACCTCCTCCTGCTCGACCAGCCGCCGCGTCGCCTCGACGCATTTCGGCGCGCTGTAGGCGTCGTCCATGGTGAGGAACTTGACCTTGCGGCCGTTGATGCCGCCCTTCTCGTTCAGCATCTGGAAATAGGCTTCGCCGACGCGGCCGAGCACGCCGTAGAGCGAGCCGGGACCGGAATGCGGCACGGTCTGCCCGAGCTTGATCTCGGTGTCGCTCGCGCCCGCATCATATTTCTTTTCCGCCGCCCAGACATGGGGCGCGGGCAGAGTGGACGCGGCGATCGTGGCGAGCGCGGCGGCGCTGAAATCGCGCCGCGATGGATGCTTGGTCATTGGCATGAATCTCCCTGAACGCGCGCCATAGTGCGCATTGGGCCATGCGTCGCAAGTGGGAACACGACGCTTTGCGACGCAATGCCGCTCATCGCATTTCGCCTAGCGTCTAGACTCAAGTCTTTGGACTCACGTCTTCTCGGCGACGACGACGAGACCGCGCACCGGCTCGTTGTTCTCGTTGCGCGGCGAGGCCGGCTCCAGCGTCACGAGCCGGAGTCCGGCCTTCGCGATCGCGTCGCGCACATATTCCACCCCGTGGGCATAGCGCAGACCCTCGCCGAGAACCACGCCCTTGCCGTCATGGGTCTCCAGCGTGAAGGCGAGCACGCCGCCTGCGGCGAGCACGCGCCTCGCCTCGGACAGCACGGCACCGAGATCGGCGAGATAGACCATCGCATCGGCCGCCACGATCAGGTTCGCGCCGGCGTCCGCCTTGCCCCGCAGGCCCTCGATCATGTCGGCGACCTCGAGCTCGGCATAGAGGCCGGTTGCGCGCGCCTCCTTGATCATGCCGGGCGACAGGTCGATGCCGGTGAAATGATCGACCTGCCTGGCGAAAGCCGCCGCGGCAAGCCCGGTGCCGCAGCCGAGATCGATGGCGCGCTTGAACAGCGCCGGCTTCTTCGCGGCGACGCGCGCCGCCAGCACCGCCTTGAAGATCAGCGACGGCGCGCGGTAGCCGAGGTCGTCGATCAGCGCATGCTCGAAATGCGGCGCATACTGGTCGAACAATGCCTGCACGTAGGCCCTGGGCATGTCGGCGAGCTCCGCGTCGCCGAGCCGCATCAGATGCAGGCTCGCGCCATGCCGGTCGCCGGGATCGATCCGCCGCGCCTCGCGGAACGCGGTAATGGCCTTGTCGCGCTCGCCCAGCTTCTCGCGGATCTCGCCGAGGGTGAACCAGGCCGAGGTGAAATCCGGTGCGAGCTCGATCGCCTGCTCCAGGAGATCGGCGGCGGCCGGCAGGTCGCCCTTGAGCTGCAGGTCGCGCGCGAACTCGAAACGGCGGTCGGCCATCAGGTCGCCGGAGGACAGGAAAAGGCGGAGCGGCATAGCGGAACCGGAACGCGCGGGCAGATGACTCGAATGAAGCGGAGCGCAGCCTATATGACAGAAATGCGCCCGCAAGACATCCTGCTGCCAACTGCCGCCGGCCTCTGCTGCAAGCCGGGCGGCTTCCATATCGACCCCGTGCGCCCCGTTGCGCGGGCGCTGATCACCCACGGCCATTCCGACCACGCCCGCGCCGGCCACGGCGCGGTGCTGGCGACGCGGGAAACGCTGGACATGATGCGGCTGCGCTACGGCGAGGACTTTGCCGGCTCGACGCAGGCGATCGCTTACGGCGAGGAGATCCGGCTCGGCGACGTCGGCGTCGCCTTTCATCCGGCCGGCCACGTGCTGGGCTCGGCGCAGATCGCGGTGACATGCGGGGATACCCGCATCGTCGCCTCCGGCGACTACAAGGAGGCCCGCGATCCCACCTGCGCGCCGTTCGAGCTCGTGCCCTGCGACGTCTTCATCACGGAGGCAACCTTCGGCCTGCCGGTGTTCCGGCACGGCGACGCGGCGAACGAGGTGAAGAAGCTGCTCGCCTCCGTCGCGCTGTTTCCGGAACGGGCGCATCTGGTCGGCGCCTATTCGCTCGGCAAGGCGCAGCGCGTCATCGCGCTCTTGCGCCAGCAAGGTTATGACGCTCCGATCCATCTGCACGGCGCGATGGAGGCGATCACGCAGTACTATGCGAGCCGCGGCGTCAGCCTCGGCGAACTGCGCCCCGCGCGCGGCATGAAGAAGGCCGACCTCGCCGGCACCATCACCCTCGCCCCGCCGTCCGCCACCTCCGATCTCTGGACCCGCCGCTTCCCCGACCCCGTCACCGCCTTCGCCTCGGGCTGGATGCGGGTGCGCGCGCGGGCTCGGCAGCGCGGCGTCGAGCTGCCGCTCGTGATCTCCGATCACGCCGATTGGGACGGCCTGACCGCGACCATCGCGGCGACCGGCGCCGGCGAGGTCTGGGTCACCCACGGCCAGGAGGACGCGCTGGTGCATTGGTGTAAGGCCCAGGGCCTGCGGGCGCAGCCGCTCGACCTCGTCGGCTATGGCGATGAGGAGAGCGAGACGGCGCTCGCAAGCGAGGCCGAGGTATGAACCGCTTCGCCGAGCTGCTCGACCGCCTCGCCTACGAACCCGGCCGCACCAACAAGCTGCGGCTGGTCACCGGCTATTTTCGCGAGACCAGCGATCCCGACCGCGGCTATGCGCTCGCCGCGCTCACCGGCGCGCTCAGCTTCAAGCACGCAAAGCCGGCGCTGATCCGCGACCTCATCGCCGCGCGCACCGATCCCGTCCTGTTCGGGCTGTCATATGACTACGTCGGCGATCTCTCCGAGACGGTAGCGCTGATGTGGCCGAAGACCGAGCTGATCGCCCACAACAATCCTCCCCCGCCGACGCTGACCGAGGTCGTCGCCAGGCTGCGTACGCTCGGCAAGACCGAGCTACCGAAACAGCTTTCGCGCTGGCTCGACGAGCTCGACGAGACCGGCCGCTGGGCGCTCCTGAAGCTCGTCACCGGCGCCATGCGCATCGGCGTTTCCGCGCGGCTGGCGAAGACCGCGGCGGCTGCGCTGGGCGACGAGGACCCGCACGACGTCGAGCTGATCTGGCCAGGGCTCAGCCCGCCCTATCTCGACCTGTTCGCCTGGCTGGAAGGCCGCGGCGAGAAGCCGGTCAACCGCGATCCCGCGCCGTTCCGCCCGGTGATGCTGGCGCATGCGGTCGAAAACACCGACTTCGCCGGCATGGACGCGAGCGACTACATCGCCGAGTGGAAATGGGACGGCATCCGCGTACAGGCGGTCGCCGGGCGCGACGCGCGGGGCCACATCGTGGCGCGGCTCTATTCGCGCAGCGGCGAGGACATCACGCAGAGCTTTCCGGATTTGCTGCCGTCGCTGCACCTGCCCGGCGCGATCGACGGCGAGCTCCTGGTCGTGCGCGAGGCCCGCGTGCAGAGCTTCAACGTGCTGCAGCAGCGGCTCAACCGCAAGGTCGTCTCGCCGAAACTGGTCAGGGAGTTTCCGATCCATCTGCGCGCCTACGATCTGCTCGGCGACGACGAAAACGATTTGCGCGAACTGCCGTTCGAAGCGCGGCGCAAGCATCTCGAGACCTTCGTCGAGAAGCTCGGCGACGTCAGGATCGATCTGTCGCCGACGATTCCTTTCGCGACCTGGGATCAACTCACGGCCGCGCGCGCCAATCCGGCCGCCGCCGGCGCGGGCGAGGATGCCGACGCGGTCGAAGGCGTGATGCTGAAGCGCCGCGAGGCGCCCTATCTGCCGGGCCGGCCGAAGGGCCAATGGTGGAAGTGGAAGCGCGATCCGCACGTCATCGACGCCGTGCTGATGTATGCGCAGCGCGGCCACGGCAAGCGCTCGTCCTATTATTCCGACTACACCTTTGGGGTCTGGACGATGGGTGAGAGCGGCGACGAACTGGTGCCGGTCGGCAAGGCCTATTTCGGCTTCACGGACGAGGAACTGCTGCAGATCGACCGCTTCGTCCGCCGCAACACCACGGAAAAATTCGGCCCCGTGCGCCATGTCGTGCACGAGCCGGACAAGGGGCTGGTGCTGGAGGTGGCCTTCGAGGGCCTGCAGCGCTCGCCGCGGCACAAGTCCGGCGTCGCCATGCGCTTTCCCCGCATCAGCCGGCTGCGCTGGGACAAGCCGCCGCGCGAGGCGGACCGGCTGGAGACGCTTGAGCGGATGCTGAAGGCGGAAACAGCGGAGATTGAGGCCTCAGCCGTGCAGCGATGAGCCACGATTATCGTCCCGGTGGAGGTGCTCCCTCTCCCGCAAAGGGAGAAGGGAAGAGGAAAATCACCCCACCACCTTGCTTGAGCCCTGCGTGATCAGGCGCGCGGCGCGCTGGTCGCGGACATAGATCCACAGCCAGCTCAGCGCCACCGCCATGCGGTGGCGCAGGCCGATCAGGAAGTAGATGTGGGCGATGCCCCAGATCCACCAGGCGATCGCGCCGCGCAGCTTGATGCTGCCGAAATCGATCACGGCGAGCCGCTTGCCGATCTGCGCGAGGCTGCCAGCGTGCTTGTAGCGGAACGGCGGCGTGGTCTTGCCGCGCAGGCGCGCCTTGATGGTCTCGGCGACGTAGCGCCCCTGTTGCTTGGCGGCCGGCGCGATGCCGGGCACCGGCTTGCCGTTCCAGGCGTCGATCGTGACGGTGTCGCCGATCGCAAAAACCTCGGGATGGCCGGCGACGGTGAGGTCGGCCTCGACCTGCACGCGCCCGGCGCGGTCGGCCGGCGCGCCCAGCCATTCGGCGGCGGGCGAGGCGCGGACGCCGGCGGCCCAGATCTTGGTCTTCGCATCCAGCCGCTGGCCGCCATAGACCACGCCGTCGCGGTCGATCTCGGTGACCGGCTGGCCCAGCACTACCTCGACGCCGATCTTCTCCAGCGATTGTTGTGCGTAGGCCGAGAGATCGTCGCCGAAGCCCGCGAGCACGCGCGGGCCCGCCTCGATCAGCACCACGCGCGCCTTGCGGGTGTCGATGTTGCGGAAGTCGGACGGCAGGGTGTGATGGGCCATCTCGGCGATGGTGCCGGCGAGTTCGACGCCGGTCGGCCCCGCGCCGACGATGACGAAGGTCAGCCGCGCCGCGCGCCGCTCCGGATCGGTCTCGCGCTCGGCGCGCTCGAAGGCGACCAGGATGTGACGCCGCAGCGTGGTGGCATCCTCCAGCGTCTTCAGGCCCGGCGCCCATCTCTCCCATTCGTCATGGCCGAAATAGGCGTGGCGTGCACCGGTCGCGAGCACCAGCGTGTCGTAGGGGACCTCGCTGCCGTCCTCCAGCAACACGCGGCGCCTCGCGGCGTCGACGCCCGTCACGGTCGCAAACAGCGTCGTCACCTCACGCCGGTCGCGCAGGAGGTAGCGGATCGGCCAGGCGATCTCGCTGGTCGCGAGCGAAGCGGTGGCGACCTGGTAGAGCAATGGCTGAAACAGATGATGGTTGCGGCGATCGATCAGCGTGATCGCGACCGGCGCGCCCGCCAGGCGATAGGTCGCCTCCAGCCCGCCGAAGCCGGCCCCGACGATCACGATGCGATGCAATTCCGGCGGATGCGGCGTCATGCGATGGACCCCTGGTTCGAGCACCTGGCGTGCTCCCGATAATGGCGCCGCGGCGCCTTGGGTCCAATAGCGGTTTGCCGATCGATAGACGAAGCGTATCGTGTTCCGGTTCTTCCTGCGCCTCAGTCGAGCTCCGGCTTGCCGGCATAGCCGCAATAGCCGTGCGGCTGCATGCCGTCCGCGCCGCCCTTCATGAACGAGATGTGGAATTGCCGCCACCCCATGCAATCGCTTGCGATGCAATGATAGGTGTTCTCGGAATTCGCAAAGCCGTCCGTCATGGTGTTGTAGTGGCGGTTGCCGCCCTCGATACGCACCATCGGGCACCATTTGGTGCGCGCGGTCTTTTCGTTCATCAGCATGACATGTCCCCCCTCCAGGACCGTCATCCTGGCCGGAACCGCGTTAAGTGCCCGTGAATGCGCCGGCGCACCACGCGGAGCACAGCGACGGCGGATTGCCGGGTTTTCCCGTAATGTGCTGTGGCCGCTCGCCTTTCCGTCGCAGAGGGCGGACTGTCTCACCGGCACTATAATTCTTGCAATGGACGAACAGGACGAACTATGGTGCATAGAGGTTTGCATGCGTCGAAGGTCTTAGAGGCCGTTGCCTCACCTTTCTGCGCGGGAAGCCGTAACAACGGAGAAACCGGCGATCGAAGCGACAGCTTCCCGAACCGGGGCCGCCGCATCGTGCGGCGGGAACAATGAGGAGGGATAGTCATGAGGACGGCATTCTGGCTTGCGGGAGCGGCCGCGCTCGCGCTGGCGAGCCCGGCTTTCGCCGGCGACACCATCAAGATCGGCTTCGTCTCGACGTTCAGCGGCCCGACCGCCGTGATCGGCAACGACATGCGCAATTCGTTTGAGCTCGCGCTCGACCATCTCGGGCGCAAGATGGGCGGCAAGCCGGTCGAGGTGATCTACGAGGACGACACCTTCAAGCCCGACGTCGGCAAGCAGAAGACGGAGAAGCTGATCCTGTCCGACAAGGTCGATTTCATCACCGGCTATATCTGGTCGAACGTTCTGCTCGCTTCGCTGAAGCCCGTGATGGATTCGAAGACCATGATGGTCGTCGCCAATGCCGGTCCTTCGCAGCTCGCCGGCGAATTATGCTCGCCCTATGTGTTCTCGGTGTCCTGGCAGAACGACCAGACTCCCGCCGCGATGGGCCTCTACATGAACCAGAAGGGCGTGAAGTCGGTATTCCTGATCGGCCCGAACTATGCCGCCGGCAAGGACATGCTGGCCGGCGTGAAGAGCACGTTCAAGGGCGAGGTCAAGGGCGAGGAATACACGGTCTGGCCGAGCCAGCTCGACTTCTCCGCCGAGCTCTCCAAGGCGCGCGCATCGGGCGCGCAATCGATCTTCGCGTTCTATCCGGGCGCGGCCGGCGTGCAGTTCCTCAATCAGTACACGCAGGCCGGTCTCAAGCAGCAGATGCCGCTCTACACCGCCTTCACCATCGACGAGACGACGCTTCCGCTGCAGAAGGAGAACGCGCTCGGCGTTCCCGGCGCGCAGGAATGGGTCAACGACCTGCCGAACGAGCAGAACAAGAAGTTCGTCGAGGATTACCGCAAGAAATATCCGGGCGTGCGCCCGAGCTTCTATGGTGCGCAGTCCTATGACGCGGCCCAGCTCATCAACAGCGCCGTGATCGCCGTCAAGGGAGACACCTCCAAGAAGGACGAGATGAAGGCCGCGATGGAGAAGGCCAACATCAAGTCGGTCCGCGGCCCGTTCAAGTTCGGCAACAACCACATCCCGGTCCAGAACTTCTATCTTCAGGACGTGGTGAAGGATGCCAACGGCCAGCTCTCGCTCAAGACGATGGCCACCATCGTCAAGGACGACCAGGACCACTTCCACGACAAGTGCCCGATGAAGTGAGCGCTCTCCTCTCCCTCTTCCCGCTCTGAACATCTTCGCGGGGAGAGGGTCGGGGGCTGTATCCGCGGACACGGTGAGACCCGGATTTGCGGAGAGTATCCCCTCATCCGGCGCTACGCACCGATCACGGGCTCGGCGGCGTGATAGGCGGAGCTTCGCGCCGCCATTACCTCGTCGAAGGCCTCGCCCATGACCTCGATCGATGGTGCGAGGCCGGTGAACAATTCGAAGGCGTCGGCGGCCTGGTAGATCGCGAGCGCGCGCCCGGTCATGATGCGCGCGCCCTTGCCTTGCGCCGCCGCGAGCAGCGGCGTGATCAGCGGCGAATAGACGGCGTCGGCGACCCACAATCCGTCATGCAGCAGTGCTGCGGGGACCGGCGTCGCCCGGTTCGGCAGCATGCCGACCGGCGTGGCGTTGACGAGGCCCGTGGCGCCGCGCAGCGCGTCCTCGACGCTGGCTGCCGCCATGACGCCATCCGTCGCCTGCAGCAGGGCGGCGAGATTTTCGGCCCGCGCCGGTTCGCTGTCGACGATGCGGATGTCCTCGACCTTCAGGCCGGCAAGCGCGAAGGCGATCGCCTTGCCGACGCCGCCGGCGCCGATCACCGCGATGCGGTTCCCGGAAGCGCCGAGCAGCGGCGTCACGGCGCGCGCAAATCCCGTGGTATCGGTGTTGTGGCCGACCAGCCGGCCGTCCCTCACGACGACGGTGTTGACCGCGCCCATGGCGGCCGCGCCGGAAGCGAGCTCGTCGAGCAGCGGAACGACCGCCTCCTTGTAGGGATAGGTGACGTTGACGCCGGCAAAGCCGAGCCGCCGCACTCCCTCGAGCATCATGCGCAGCCCGGCGGCGTCGGCGCCGGCGACCTCGACGAGCTGGTAGTGGCCGCGCAGTCCGAGCGCTTCGGCGGCCCGCTCGTGCATCGCTGGGGAGGCGGAGTGCGCAATCGGTGCACCGATCAGGCCGGTGAGGAGTTTCTTGGCGGCGGGCCGGCGCGTCGACATGGCTCTCGGTCGTCTCGCGGGATGTTTCCTGACACGGTCTTGCGCGAACGTCGCCGCGATTCCAGACGCGACGATAGCTTGTCCTCCGCCTAACACAGTTTTGCCGCCCCGCCGATGGTACCCGTCACCATCACGGGCATTCCGACCGGATGAGGACGGGGGCGGCAGGTTGACCCAATCAGCGCCGCTATCCATTCCGCCGCATCGCTCGGCACCGCGGATGCAACAAAGTGCACGCGCGGCACCAAATCGGTCTTGCGTCGGAACGATACTGCCGGTACCGATTTTGCCTTGAAGAGGCAGGGGAGCTCTTTCATTGATGTCGTCGGCGACCGAACATCGGCGCGACCGCAGGCGCGCCTGAAAGAGCGTTCATGCTGCTCGTCGTCGAACAATTCCTGAACGGATTGCAGTTCGGGCTGCTGCTGTTTCTGCTCGCCGCGGGGCTGACGCTGGTGTTCGGGATCATGGATCTCGTCAACCTCGCGCACGGCTCGCTCTACATGATGGGCGCCTATTTCGCCGCGACCTTCGCCGCATGGACCGGCAGTTTCCTGCTCGGTGCGCTGCTGGCGCTGGGGGCGACGCTGCTGCTCGGCATCGTGCTCGAGGTCACGGCGCTCAGGCCGCTCTACGGGCGGGATCATCTCGACCACGTGCTCGCGACCTTCGGCCTGATCCTGTTCTTCAACGAGGCGGTGCGGCTGATCTGGGGCCCGGCGGGGCTGGCACTGCCGCTGCCGGCCTGGCTCACCGTGCCGGTGCCGATCCTGTCCGGCATCTACTATCCGGCCTATCGTCTCGCCATCATCGCGGTCGCGCTCGTCGTGGCGCTGCTGCTCTATGTCGGCGTGATGCGCACCCGCATCGGCATGCTGATCCGGGCCGGCGCCTCCAACCGCGAGATGATCGGCGCGCTCGGCATCAACATCAAGCTGCTCTACACGCTGGTGTTCGGCCTGGGTGCCGCGCTCGCCGGCCTTGCCGGGCTGATGCAGGCGCCGATCCTGACCGTGCAGATCGGCATGGGGGAGAACATCCTGATCCTCGCCTTCGTCATCATCGTGATCGGCGGCATCGGCTCGATCCGCGGCGCGTTCCTGGCCGCAATCTTCGTCGGCATGATCGACACGATGGGCCGCGCCTTCCTGCCCAATCTCTTGCGGCAGGTGCTGAGCTCCACGGCGGCGTCCACCGCCGCACCCGCGCTATCCTCGATGCTGATCTATCTGTTGATGGCGATCGTGCTCGTCGTGCGGCCGGAGGGGCTGTTTCCAGCCAACCGCCGATGAGCAAGGCGTTCAGCGCGAGCCGGGCGGTCACGGCGCTGATGCTGGCGGGCCTGTTGCTGCTGCCGCTTTATTCGCAGCTCTCCGGCAACCTCTTCATCCTCACGTTGTTCACCCGCATCGTCATCCTGGCGCTGGCCGCGGCCAGCCTCAACCTGATCATGGGCTATGGCGGCATGACGAGCTTCGGCCACGCCGCCTATCTCGGCATCGGCGGCTATGCGGTCGGCATCCTCGCGCAGGAAGGCATCGGTTCGGGCTTCGTGCAGTGGCCGGTGGCGCTCGCGGCGTCCGCGATCTATGCGCTCGTGATCGGCGCGCTCAGCTTGCGCACCCGCGGCGTCTACTTCATCATGATCACTCTCGCCTTCGCGCAGATGGCCTATTACGTCGCCTCGGGACTCGCGCGCTACGGCGGCGACGACGGGCTGACCGTCTACAAGCGCAGCGCCTTCGCGGGTCTCGTCGACCTGTCGAACCGGGTGCAGTTCTACTATCTCTGCCTCGCCTGCCTGCTCGGTGTCATCGCGCTGATCTGGCGCATCGTCAATTCGCGCTTCGGCCTCGTGGTGCAGGGGCTGCGTTCGAACGAGCAGCGCATGCAGGCGATCGGCTTTCCGGCCGGACGCTACCGGCTCGTCTGCTTCGTCATCTCGGGCACGATGTGCGGGCTTGCCGGGGCGCTGCTCGCCAACAATACCGACTTCGTCAGCCCCGCCGTGATGTACTGGACCCGCTCCGGCGATCTCATGGTGATGGTGATCCTCGGCGGCATGGGCACGCTGTTCGGCCCGGTGATCGGCGCGGTGGTCTATCTCGTGCTGGAAGAGCTGTTGTCGCAGGTCACCGAATACTGGGCGCTGATCATGGGCCCGCTGCTGCTCGTGATCGTGCTGTTCGGCCGCGGCGGCATCATGGGTCTGCTCGGGAGGCTCGACCGTGGCTGAACCGCTGCTCCGCGTCGAAGGACTGGTGCGCCGCTTCGGCGGCATCGTCGCGACCGACCACGTCTCGCTCGACGTCGCGCAAGGCGAACTGCACGCCATCATCGGCCCCAACGGTGCCGGCAAGACCACGCTGATCAGCCAGCTCACCGGGCATCTGCCGCCGAACGCCGGCAGCATCTCGCTGGGCGGCCTCGACATCACCTATCTGCCGGCCCATCGCCGCTGCGCACTGGGGCTGGCGCGCTCGTTCCAGATCACCTCGCTGCTGCTGGATTTCACCGCGGCCGACAATGTCGCCCTCGCCGCGCAGGCGCATGCCGGCACCTCCTTCCGCTTCTTCGCCGATGCGCGCAGGGAGAGGGGCCTGCGTGAGGCCGCGCACGCCGCGCTCGACCGCGTCGGGCTGTCGCATCGCGCCGACATCGTGGTGTCCAGGCTCAGCCATGGCGAGCGGCGCGAGCTCGAGCTTGCGGTGGCGCTGGCGAGCCGGCCGAAGATCCTGCTGCTGGACGAGCCGATGGCCGGCCTCGGCGCCACCGAATCCCAGCGCATGGTGAAGCTGCTGCAGGAGCTGCGCAAGGAGGTCTCGATCGTGCTGGTCGAGCACGACATGGAGGCGGTGTTCGCGCTCGCCGATCGCATCTCGGTCCTGGTCTACGGCCGCCTCATCGCATCGGGCGATCCGGCCGCGATCCGCCAGAACGAGGAGGTCAGGCGCGCCTATCTCGGCGACCAGCACGTGGTGACACGCCATGGCTGATCGATTGGCTGATCAATCGGCTGACACCGCGCTTCTCGAGGTCGAGGACATCGAGACCTGCTACGGGCTCTCCCAAGTACTGTTCGGACTGTCGTTGTCGGTCAAGTCGGGTGAGATGGTCTCGCTGATGGGCCGCAACGGCATGGGCAAGACCACCACCATCCGCTCCATCATGGGGCTGACGCCGGCACGGTCGGGCGCGATCCGCGTCGCGGGCCAGGAGGTGCGCACGCTGCCGTCGTACCGGATCGCAAAGCTCGGCCTCGGCCTCGTGCCGGAGGGGCGCCAGATCTTCCCCAATCTCACGGTGCGCGAAAATCTCATGGCGGCCGCCGCCGACCGCTTCGCCAGCAAGGATCCCTGGACGCTCGCGGCGATCTACGATCTGTTCCCGCGGCTCGACGAGCGCGCCGCCAACATGGGCACGCAGCTCTCCGGCGGCGAGCAGCAGATGCTCGCGATCGGCCGCGCGCTGATGACCAATCCAAAGCTCCTGATCCTCGATGAGGCCACCGAGGGGCTGGCGCCGCTGATCCGCGAGGAGATCTGGAACTGCCTGTCGCTCCTGAAGAAGCGCGGGCAGTCGATCCTGGTGGTCGACAAGAACGTCCACCACCTCGCCCGCATCTGCGACCGCCACTACATCATCGAGCGCGGCAAGACCGTGTGGAGCGGCACATCCGACCAGTTGATGGCCGATCCGGAGCTGCAGCACCGCTATCTCGGGATTTAGGGTGCCAATTCCACGGTGTCGTCCTGGCGACCGCCAGGACCCATAACCCCAGGAAGAAGTTTGGCGAAGATTCGTCGTTCGGGATTGGCACCATTCGCGATCGATAGCTTCCACATATGGGTCCCGGCTTTCGCCGGGACGACATTTCTGACGAGATCATCGCTTCCCAATCACCAATAGATGCCGTTGCGATGCAATTCGCGGATCACGCGCGCTTCCAGGGACGGCTCGCGCCGCTTCGGCCTGCGCGTGACCGCCGGCTTGACCGGCTCGGTCGTCGCAACCGGCGTTGCGGCGGGAGCCGCGGCTGTCGTCGTCTGCGACGGCACGATCGCGGGCCGCGGCACTGCCGCCGGCGCCGGCGCGGCGGTGGCGGGCGCCACGGTCGTGGCAGCGGCGGCCGGACCAGTCGTCGCCGTGTCCGCCGTCGTCTGCCCGGCCGGTTGCGCCGCCGATTGTTCGGTCGCCTGCGTCGCAGGAGACGACGCCAGACTGAGGCTCCGCGGTTGTCCGGCGAAGGCCTGGCCGGCAAGCAGGGACATTGCGGCGATCAGGACCAGCTTGCGCACGTCAAACCCCATCTATTGGTCAGTCCATCTTACCTAAATAGATAGTCTCAACCGAGGCTGTGCGCGCCGATCTGCATCAGGGTGGCGCGGCGGGACAGGCGGTAGAGCACGCTGAAGAGATAATCCCACATGATCAAACTCCATTGTCGACCAATGCAGCCATGATAGGCGCGCCGTCTTTCCGGCGGTTGTCGTGCGGCGCGGAAAATGGCTTCGTCGCACGGACCGGGGGTTTCGTCGGAACGGGTCCGACGAAGCAGCTTCACGGCGACGTGAGGAGAATGACGGCGTGCCTCAAAACATCAGCCTTCCGCCGCTTCCTTCTCCATGTCTCGGCCCGAAAGATCCTCGCCCTGCATCTGCGCGTAGTCACGCGCCATCTCCCGCATGATGAATTTCGCGGGCACGTCGTGATAGGTCCCGTGGTCGTTGACGTATTGCATGTAGGTGCGGCCCGCCCCGTCGAACGGATGCAGCAGCGCGTCGCTGTGGCCGTCGAAATCGAGCGGCGCCACGCCGAGCTTGGCGCAGAGCGTGTCGTTGAAGGTCGGGGTCGCCTTGCGCCAGGCGCCGTCGACGAACACCTCGGTGAAGCCGTGCCAGGAGAAGATGTCCGTGCCCATGCTCTGGCGCAGCTTCTCGGTGGTGAGATGGTTCTTCACGTCCGCGAAGCCGACACGGGCCGGGATGCCGTGCACCCGGCAGACTGCGGTGTAGAGCGCCGCCTTGCCGACGCAATAGCCCTGCCCGGCCGCCAGCACGTCGGAGGCGCGAAACGTCTCCGGCGCGCTCGTGTCGACGTAGGGATTGTAGCGGACGCCGTCGCGCACCGCCTTGTAAAGCAGGCTCGCCTTCTCGCGGTCGGTCGCCTGGGCCGGCACCGCGGCCCTGGCAAAATCCTGCACGGCGGGATGGTCGCTGTCGATATATTCGCCGGGAGCGGTGTAGAGCCGCCGGAGCGCGTCGGGAAGAATCTCGGTCATGGAGAGAGCTTAGCAGGCGCCCGGGGCCGAATTCAATTCTCGAAAAGCCTGGGGCCGCCGGTCCATGCGGTAAGATAGTTCTCAAGGACCCGCCGTATCGACGCCAGGTCGGCAGCGTGCATGGCGCAAATGTTCACTTGCCGAACGGCAGACCCTTTGTGCTGAAACGCTGCGTCCGTCCTCCGCGTCGCACCGGCCGTGGCCTGACGCATAGGACTCAGAGCCTCCGAATTCGACCGTAGAAGCGACGTCCCGAACTCCTCCTTCATCGCCCGAACCACGATCGCGTGCCCCGGACGCAGCGCAGCGCTTCTTCGGCGGGGCGCTGCAGAGCCGGGACCCATGTCGCGAGAAGCACGTCACGAGAAACATGTCACGAGAAGCACGCCACGCCAAATTTGCGGAGCGTTGCGGCCGGCTCTGTGCAGCAGCACGCCGGACGATGCTTCGCATCGCCGCGAGCGCTGCGGCGCGTCCGGAACACCAGAAGCGCGGGTTCTCTGCCGCCGTGATTGATCTGGACCAATTTCCCGGTCCCCCCGGCCATGATACCAAACCCGGTCGCACAGGGGGGCTTGATCGGATGCAGCAGGATCGCAGCGATGTACTGGTCATCGGCGGAGGGATCGCGGGGATCGCGACTGCGCTCGACCTGCTGGACGGCGGAAAATCCGTGCTGCTCGTCGATCGCGACCGCGACAGCGTGTTCGGCGGGCTCGCCCGCGAGAGTTTCGGCGGCATGTTCTTCGTGGATTCGCCGGAGCAGCGCCGGCAGGGCATCCGCGATTCCGTCGATCTCGCCAGGCGCGACTGGTTCAGCTTTGCCGCCTTCGGGGCGGAGGATCGCTGGCCGAAGGCCTGGGCCGAGGCCTACGTGCAGCGCTGCACCGCCGACGTCCATCGCTGGGTGCGCGGTTTTGGCGTCAGCTTCCTGCCTGTCGTCAACTGGGTCGAGCGCGGCGAATTCTGTCCCGGCAATTCCGTGCCCCGCTTTCACGTGGCCTGGGGCACCGGCAAGGGGCTGGCGGATGCTCTGATCGCTGCGCTGCGCGGACACCGCAATGCGGGTCGCCTCACGCTGCGCTTCAACCGCCGCGTCGAGCGGCTTCTCACGCGCGGCGGCCGGATCGAAGGTGCGGCCGGCTTGGACGAGGAGAGCGGCGCCCCGTTCGAGGCGCATGCCGAGCAGATCGTGGTGGCGGCCGGCGGCATCAACGGCGATCTCGACCGCGTCAGGCAGAACTGGCACCGCGACTGGGGCAAGCCGCCCGCCGAGCTGTTGAACGGCTCGCATCGCTTTGCCGACGGTCGCCTGCACGACGCGGTGGCGGCTGCCGGCGGCGTGCTCACGCATCTGGACAACATGTGGAATTATGCCGCGGGCGTGCATCATCCCCGCCCGCGCAAGGCCAACCACGGCTTGTCGCTGGTGCCGCCGCGCTCGGCGCTCTGGCTCAACTGGCGCGGCGAGCGCATCGGGCCGCAGCCGCTGGTCTCGGGCTTCGACACGCGGCGGCTGGTCACCGACATCTGCGCGCAGGAGCGGCAATACTCCTGGCAGCTCATGAACATGCGCATCGCGCTGAAGGAGCTCGCGGTCTCCGGCGCCGAGCACAATCCCTCGATCCGCGAGAAGAGGCGGCTCGGCTTCTTGCGCGACGTCCTGCTCGGCAACCGCTGGCTGGTGACCGAGATGCTGGAAAATTGCCAGGACTTCGTGACGGCCCGGACGCTACCGGAGCTGGTCGAGAAGATGAACGCCCTGCAGGGCGACCAGGCGGTGCAGCGCGACCTGGTCGAGGATGCGGTTGCGCATTACGACGCCACCATCGCCCGCGGGCCGAGCCTGATGAACGACGAGCAGCTCCGCCGCATCGCGGCGCTGCGCCAGTATCGCGGCGACCGCATCCGGCTGTGCAAGTTTCAGCCGATCGACGACGCCAAGGCATTGCCGCTGATCGCGGTTCGTGAATTCATCATCAGCCGCAAGAGCCTCGGTGGTATCGTGACGGACCTGCAGAGCCGGGTGCTCGACGCGGCCGGCCGGCCCATCGAGGGCCTCTATGCCGTGGGCGAGGCGGCCGGCTTCGGCGGCGGCGGCGTCCATGGCTTGCGCGCGCTGGAGGGAACGTTCCTCGGCGGCTGCATCCTGTCGGGGCGCATCGCCGCGGCGGCGATCGATGGTAGAACCGCATTCCTTTGAAATTGAGGGCATCACATGAAGAGAACCGGAGCCTGGCTGACGGCCTATGCGCTCGAGCAGATCGGCGCGCGCTTCACCTTCGGCATCCCCGGCGTCCACACCACGGAACTCTACGATGCCTTGAACAATTCCAACCGCATCAGCCAGGTGCTGGTCACCCATGAAGGCGGCGCCTCGTTCATGGCCGACGCGGTCGGCCGCCTGACCGATTCGATCGGCGTCCTGACCGTGGTGCCGGCGGCGGGGTTGACGCATGCGGCGAGCGGGATCGGCGAGGCCTTCCTCGACGGCGTGCCGATGCTGGTGCTGTCGGGCGGCCCGCGCACCGACACGCCGCATCGCTATCAGCTGCACCAGATGGACACCCACCGCTTCATGGGCGGCTTGACCAAGGCGACGTTCCGCGTCGAGCGGCATGAGGACGTCGTGCCGACCTTGTTCGAGGCCTACGAGATCGCGGTCTCCGGCGAGCCGGGCCCGGTCTATGTCGAGCTTCCGGCCAACATCCTGCTGCTGACCGACGAGGTCGCCGAACTGCCGCAATTGCAGCGGCCCCCCGCGCCGCAACTCGATGGCGCGGCGGACATCGCACACGCCGTCGAGCTGCTCGCCGCCGCCCGCCGGCCCTGCATCTTCACCGGCTGGGGCGCACGCGATGCGACGGCCGAGCTGGTGCGGCTTGCCGAATGGCTGGAGGCGCCGGTGACGACGACGCTGCAGGGCCTGTCGGTCTTCCCGGGCAACCATCCGCTGCATGCCGGTTTCGGCTTCGGCACCTCCGCCGTGCCGGCTGCGCAAAACGCCTTTCGGGATTGCGACTGCATGGTGGCGATCGGCACGCGCTTCGCCGAGATCGCGACCGGCAGCTACGGCGCCAGCGTGCCGGAGAACCTGATCCACATCGACATCAATCCCGCGGCGATCGGCACCAACTATCCGGCCAAGGTCGGGATCGCGGCCGATGCGGCCACTGCGCTCAAGGCACTGTCGCGTGCGCTGGAGGCGCGCGGGCCGCGCCCGACCACGCGGACCGGGCTGCGCGAGCAGATCAGGCGCGACAAGGCCGACTATCGCGAGAGCTGGTATCGCAACGACGCTGCGGGCATCGTCAACCCCGCGCGCTTCTTCGACGAACTGCGCCGCCTGATGCCCGACGACGGCATCGTCGCGATCGACGACGGCAACCACACCTTCCTGACCGCCGAGCTGATGCCGTTCCATGCGCCGAAGAGCGTCATCCTGCCGACCGACTTCAACTGCATGGGCTATGCCGTGCCGGCGGCGATCGGCGCCAAGCTCGCGCTGCCGGGCCGCTCGGTGCAGGCGATCGTCGGCGACGGCGCCTTCACGATGACCTGCATGGAGATACTCACCGCGTCGACCAACGGGCTCGGCATCGTCTACTACGTGTTCAACGACGGCGAGCTCGCCCAGATCGCCCAGGCCCAGTCGATCCCGTATGGACGCAAGCCCTGCACCCAGCTCGGCATGCTGAACCTCGAGGGCGTCGCGCTGGCGACGGGTGCGGCCTATCTTGCAATGGACGACAATGCGGCGATCGCCGGCGTCATCGCCGAGGCCAACGGGATCGCCGGGACGGGCCGGCCCGTCATCGTACGGGTGCGGATCGACTATTCGAAGAAGACGGCCTTTACGCTCGGGACGGTGAAGACCAATTTCGGCCGCTTCCCGCTCAGGGAAAAGCTGCGCTTCCTGACCCGCGCCGCGGTGCGCCGCGTGACGGGGTAGGTGCATTCGTCCCGCCCTTAAGGATTTGGAAACCATGAGGTGATGTGGTCGAACGCGACGCAATCTGTTCGACGGCACGTGCGAATCTGCGAGGCCGGCGATCCCACCTCATAGAAGGCCCAAGACATGAGCGCGCTCGACATCGCCGGACTGCTTGCCCTCGTGGCCATGGCGGCGACGATCCTCATCCTGCTTCGCCGGCGCGGGCCGGCGCATGCCGATGCCGACATCGTCGAGCTCTGGCGCGTGGCCTTCGAATCCAGTCCGATCGCGATGCTGATCCGGCAGAACGGCGTCTATGTCCACTGCAACGACGCCTGCATTCGCATCCTCGGCGCCAGGGACAAGAAGCACGTGCTGGAGGTCGGGCCGGCCAAGGTCACCGCGGAGCGGCAGCCGAACGGCCGGCTGACCGCCGATATCTTCAAGGAGTGCGCCGACGCACTCCAGCAGGGCAGGACCTTCCAGTACCAGGGATTGGCCGGTCTCACGCTCGACACGCACAAGACCCTCTTCGTGGACCTCTACTGGGTGCCGACCAGGTTCCATGGCGAGCCCGCGGTGCTCTGCTATCTCGTGGATTCCAGCGAGCGGGTCCGCATCGCCGACGAGGCGCGGCAACAGACCCGTCAGATCGCGCAGGGTTTCGAGACGACCATCGGCGGCCTCGTGCAGTCGCTCGCCGCCACCGCCGGCGAGATGCGCACCACCTCGCAGACGATGTCGGCCACCGCGCGGGACGCCAGCACGCAGGCGAGCGGCGTGCTGTCGACGGTCGGCGAGGCCTCGAGCAACGTGCAGATCGTGGCGGCCGCGACCGAGGAATTGTCCTCGTCGGTCTCCGAGATCGGGCGCCAGGTGACGCAGTCGACCCAGATCGCGAGCCAGGCCGTCGAGGAGGCGAACCGGACCAACGCGACGGTGCAGGGCCTCTCCGCCGCCGCGCAGAAGATCGGCGACGTCGTCAATCTCATCAGCGACATCGCCAGCCAGACCAATCTGCTGGCGCTCAATGCCACGATCGAGGCCGCGCGCGCCGGCGAGGCCGGGCGCGGCTTTGCGGTGGTGGCAAGCGAGGTCAAGTCGCTCGCCAGCCAGACCGGCAAGGCGACGGAGGATATTTCGGCGCAGGTCGCCGCGATGCAGTCGGCCACCTCCGAGGTCGTCGAGGCCATCAAGCATATCGGCGGCACGATCGGCGCCATGAACGAGATCGCGACCACGATCGCGGCCGCGGTGGAGGAGCAGGGCTCGGCGACGCGGGAGATCGCCCGCAACGTCCATGCCACCGCGACCGGCACCAGCCAGATGTCGAGTTCGATCGGCGGGGTGACGCGGGCAGCCGGCGAGGCCGGCACGGCGGCCGGCCAGGTCCAGGGTCTCGCCGACAAGCTGGGAACGCAGGCCGAGACGCTGCGGAGCAACGTCGAAGGCTTCCTCGCCAGGATCCGCGCGGCCTGAAGCAGCGCTTGACGCGGGCGTTCCGCTGGGGCTCCCTGACGTCATGACTATGACCACCGTCACGCCCGCCGACATCCGTCGCGCGCTGCTGCTGCGGGAGGAGATCGCGCTGCTCGACGTCAGGTCCGAGGCCGCTTTCGCCACCGGCCATCCGCTGTTCGCGGCCAACATGGCGGCCGACCGCATCGCGATCGAGGCCGCGCTGCGCCTGCCGCGCAAGGACGTGCCGATCGTGCTCTACGATGACGGCGAGGACCTGGTCGCATCCGCAGCAGAGCGCTTCGCGGAACTCGGTTACGGCGACGTTCGCGCGCTCGCGGGCGGCCTGCAGGCCTGGCGGGCCGCCGGCTACGAGGTGTTTCAGGACGTCAATTCCTATGCGAAGGCGTTCGGCGAGCTGGTCGAGGCGCGCCGTCACACGCCCTCTCTCGGCGCCGACGAGGTCGCGGCCCTGATCGCCGACAAGGCCGACATCGCCATTCTCGACGTCCGCCGCTTCGACGAATACGCCACCATGAACATCCCGGGCTCGGTCAGCGTGCCCGGTGCGGAGCTGGTGCTACGCGCGGGCCGCGCTGCGCCAGATCCGGACACCACCATCATCGTCAATTGCGCCGGCCGGACGCGATCGATCATCGCCGCCCAATCGCTGATCAATGCGGGCGTGCCGAACGAGGTGCGCGCGCTGCGCAACGGCACCATCGGCTGGACGCTGGCAAGCCACCGGCTCGAGCACGGCGCCACCAGGCGCGGCGAGATCGGGCCGTTCGACGGCGCGGAGGCGAAGGCCTGCGACGTCGCCTATCGCGCCGGCGTCCGCCGCATCGGCGCAAGCGAGATGGCAGCGCTCGCGGCGCAGGCGGATCGGACGCTCTATCGGTTCGACGTGCGCGACGCCGAAGACTACGCGAAGGGCCATCTCGCAGGCTTTCGCCATTATGCCGGCGGCCAGCTCGTCCAGGAGATCGACATGGCCGCACCCGTGCGCGGGGCGCGCATCGTGCTGACCGACGACAGGAGCGTGCGCGCCGACATGACCGCGTCCTGGCTCGCGCAGATGGGCTGGGAAGTCTACGTGCTCGAGGGCGGCTATGATGGCGCATTGGAGGTCGGCCCGCCGCTCATTCTGCCGCGGCCCGATCCCGCGCATCGCTACCAGCGTCCCTATGAAGGCACCGACGCCCCGGCCGCCGCGATGCAGGCCTATCTCGACTGGGAATATGGTCTCGTCGAGCAGCTCCGCCGCGACGGCACGCATGGGTTCTACGTGATCTGAAGCCGACGGCTTTAGACGGCGCGAACCGATCCGAGGAAGTGGTCCACCTCGCGGTGAAGCTGCTCGGCCTGCTGCGACAGGGCTCCTGCGGCCGACAGGACATCCTTCGACACGCGTCCGGTCTCGACGACCGCATCCGTCACACCGACGATGTTCGAGGATACTTCGGCCGTTCCCGTTGCCGCCTGCTGCACGTTGCGGGCGATCTCGCCGGTCGCTGCGCCTTGCTGTTCGATCGCCGTCGCGACCGCGGCGGCAATGGTGTTGACCTCGGTAATCGTTCCGGCAATCCGCTTGATCGCCGTCACCGCATCGGCGGTGGAGGTCTGAATGGCGCCGACCTGGGATGCAATCTCCTCGGTGGCCTTGGCAGTCTGCGCAGCCAGGGATTTGACCTCGGATGCGACCACCGCAAAACCCTTTCCCGCTTCGCCCGCGCGCGCCGCCTCGATGGTGGCGTTGAGCGCGAGAAGGTTCGTTTGCCCCGCGATCGCATTGATGAGCTTGACGACGTCTCCGATCTTCTGTGCCGTTTCGGCGAGGCCATGGACGAGATTGTCGGTCCTTCCGGCCTCGTCGGCGGCGCGTTCGGCGATCTTCGCCGACTGCGTGACCTGGCGGCCGATGTCCGCGATCGATGCCGAGAGTTCCTCCGCGGCCGCGGCGACCGTCTGCACGTTCATCGAAGCCTGGGTGGCGGCAGCCGCCACGACGCTCGACTGCTGATTGGTCTCATCCGTGGATCGCGTCATGGCATTGGCCGACGTCTGCATCTGGTGAGCGGCGGCCGCCACCCCCTGCACGACGCCCTTGACGCTGGCTTCGAACGAGTTGGCCAGCTCGGCCATGGCCGCCTTCTTTTCCGCCTCGGCGTGCTGCGCAGCCTGCAATTGCTGGGTCCGCAGCGCATCCATTTCGAGCGCGGCCTTGCGGAAGACCTCGACCGAGCCGGCCATGACGCCCATCTCGTCCTCACGGCCGATGTAAGGCACGACGCTTTCATGGTCACCGCCGGCAAGGCGGTGCATCGAAGCCGACAGGGATGCGAGAGGCGCGATCACACGGCGCAACACCAGGAGGACGGTCGCGACTGAAATTCCGACGCCGGTCAGAAGAAGAATGATTGCCGTCACCATGCTGCGGAACGCTGCCGCCTGCAGCTTTGCCGTATGGCTCTCGCTGGCCCTGGAGGCGGCCTGCATGACGGCGAGCAGGCTGTCGATTTGCGGATTGGTCGTCGCGACATAGTCGGGGGCCGTGACCGGATACTTGCCCTCGTCGCCGGCCTTCTTCATGTCGTCGGCGAGCTTGCGGAACTTGTCGAAATAGAGTTCCTGGGCGCCCGTCATCGCCTGCCGGATCTGCTGATCCGTCGCGGCATCCGCCGTGAGGTTCTTGAGCAGGCCCCAGAGCACATCTACCTGCGCCCGCGTTCCGGCGTTGAAGGCCAGGCGGTCGGCGGGGATCGCGGTGCCTGCCGCGATCGCGCCCGCAACGTTCGCGCGCTCGAACCCGGAAACTTCGCGCATGCGCCATCCGGTCTCCTTGATCGCGGCAAGCGTCGTCAGTGTCGGGTCGGTCGAGGCGGCCGCATAGAGCGTGGCGTACCAGAGATTGAGCGAGGCATTGACCGATGCCGTCAGCGTCGGAACGAAGGTCTTGAGCAGAGCCTCCGGGCGCTCCTGCTTCGGCAGCGTCAAGGCTTTGTCCGCCTGGGCGCGCGCCTCGTTGGCCTTGGCCAGCGCAGCGTCGAGCGCGCCGAGGAGCGCATCCCGATTGGCGAAGTGCTGGGCGCGCAGCGCAGCAAGCCCGGGCTCGTACCTCTCGTGCGCCGCCTTCCGCCTCGCGTCGATCGCCTGCCGCGTCGCGTCGCTCGCCCGATCGGCGGCCTGCAGCGCGTTGTTGGTGGCCAGCCGCTCGAGCAAGATTTCGTAGAGTCCCGCAATGAACTGGTTGGTGGCGTGGTCGAAGACTTCGGTGGTCTGGGTCTGGCGGTAGGCCTGCCAGGACTCGAGGCTGCCCCGCCCGAACGCGAATATCTGAAGGATCGACAGGACCGCGATTGCACCAATCAGGATCGTGCGCAGCGAGCGGAATGAACTGATGCGACTGGCGACGGAGGAAGTCTGCATGGTAGTTCCTTGTGGAGCCGGAGGATGGCGCGTTGCTGGTTCTGTTGCGAGTTCCTTCGTATGAGAGTCCGCTTACGAATTGATTATCCGAGTGGGCGGCCGAGACCGTAGATGTACGGTGGAGTGCGAATTTGTCGCGCCCGGCGCAGCTATATCCTGCGGGCCTTCGCCATTCGCGAGACGTCGCGGGCTTCGACCGAGTTCGGAATTGGACGCATGTGCGACAACTCGCGCTACGCGAAACGGTCTCGTCGACCAGCTCCGCGGCGACGGCACGCACGGGTTCTGCGTGATCTGAGCGTCGAGGCGGGCGGCAGCGTCAGGCCGCCTCGTCGTCCACCTTGTGCTGGATCTCTTCCTGGATTTCTTTCAGCTCTTCGGGACTGGCGTGCTCGATGGCCGCCATCCGGTTGTTCGCCGTCTCCAGCGCCAGGATCAATTCCGACAGCTTGATCTGCAGCGCCTTGGTGTCGCGATTCTGGGTGTTCTGGATCAAGAACACCATCAGGAAGGTGACGATCGTGGTGCCGGTGTTGATCACGAGCTGCCAGGTGTCGCTGTAGTGGAACAGCGGACCGGTCACGCCCCAGGTCATAATGGTCAGGAGGGCCAGGATGAAGGCCGACGTCGTCCCGGTCCACTCCGCGGTGACGGTCGCGAAGCGGGTGAACCAATGGGCGTGCTGGCCGCCCGAGCTGGTGGTGGACGAAACGGGAAGGGTGCCGCGCATGCTTTCTGGCCGGGAGGGTTGACGCCGTGATCAACGCAGCCGGGGTTCCCGGGTTCCTGCGTCGTCGTCGCAGTCGAAGAAGATGGCAGGACGCAACATTCTCGCCCTTCCGGACGACCCAGGTCCGGCAATCCCAATGCAGTCGCAGGGCGGGCGTCCGATGCGGCGCGCTTGACCTGGATCAATGGCGCGTCATGGACGGATCGTACAAATGTTCCTATGATTTCCCGTCTGCAGTCGAGGCCGTCATGACGCGTATCCTGCTAGCCGCCGGTCTCCTTGCCGCCCTCGCCGCGACGCCGGGTTATGCCCAGTCGGTCAATCTGACCGGCACCTACAAATGCGTTCAGGCCTGCCGCGGCGGGCTGGTCGGTTATCCCGCCTACATCACGCAGAACGGCCCTGACCTCAATCTCCTGACCGAAGCGGGCGAGGCCTATCGCGCCTGGCCGGACTGGTTCTCGCCGGCGACGCGGATCTATGTCGACGCGATGAATCTCGGAGCGGTCTATTCGCCGGACGGTGTTTTGATCCAGTTCGACAACGGCACGATCTGGCAGCGCGACATTCCGGCCCCGCCGCCGGTGCGCCGGCGCAGGTAACCGGCGGATCGAGCGAAGCGAGCGGAGCCGCGATGGCGACCTTCCCGATGAGCCTGGTATCGCCGGAGCGGCTGCTGTTCACCGAAGCGGTCGAGCAGGCGGACCTGCCCGGCATGGAAGGCGATTTCGGCGTGCTGTCCGGCCACGCGCCGATCGTCGCCGAGCTCCGTCCGGGCATCGTCACCGCAATCAGTGGCGGCGAGCGCCGGCGGTTCGTCGTGCTCGGCGGGCTCGCCGAATTCTCCAACGACGAGCTGACGGTGCTGGCCGAGAACGCGGCCACGGCGGAAGAATTCGATGTCGCCGAGCTGCAGGGCCGGATCGAGGAGATGCAACAGACGCTGGCGCAACAGCCGGCCGGCGACGAGCTCGACCAGGCGGTGGCCCGGCTCGACCACTACAAGTCCATCCACGCCATGCTCACCGTGACCAACGCGTTCTGAGCTTCGCGACCTTCACCCCAAGACGGAATCCGATGATGACGACCTTCGACAAGCGCGAGCAGGGATTTGAAGCCAAGTTCATCCATGACGAGGAACTGCGGTTCAAGGTCATGGCGCGTGCCAACAAGCTGCTCGGCAACTGGGCAGCGGCGCAGCTCGGCCTCGCCGGCGAGCAGGCGACCGCCTACGCCAACGACGTCGTGACGACGCATCTGGAGACCCAGACCATTGACGACGTCCTGCAGAAGGTCGCGGGCGACCTCGCCGCCAAGGGCGTCTCGCGGAAGCAGGTCGCGGACCGGATGCAGGAATACACGCAGGCCGCGCTGGCGCAGATCGAGGCCGGCAAGTAGCGGCGGATCGCCTCGCCGGCGTTCGCGGGGCATTTCGAAGAACTTTCGGGACGAAACGGCTGACCTGCCATCTTGTCCCCACGTCCGAATCGGAGTGTGTTGCCGGTCGCCCCGCCGCTCTCGGCTGCGGGCGGCGTCGGCATTCGACGGAGACTCCATGTCAGCCAAGGGCCAACGCATCGAAGCCAGGGCGCTGCTGCTCGAAGGCGTGAACGACAGCGCGGTGGAGCTGTTCAGGAGCGCGGGCTTCGCCAATGTCGAGCGGCTGACCAAGGCGCTCGACGGCGAGGCGTTGCGGCAGGCGGTCAAAGGCGTCTCGCTGCTCGGCATCCGCTCGCGCACCCAGATCACCGCCGACGTGCTCGATGCGGCCGACCAGCTTCTCGCCGTCGGCTGCTTCAGCGTCGGCACCAACCAGGTCGACCTTGCGGCCGCGCGCAAGCGCGGCATGCCCGTGTTCAACGCGCCGTTTTCCAACACAAGGAGCGTGGCGGAGCTCGTCATCGGCGAGATCGTGATGCTGCTGCGCCGGATCTTTCCGCGCTCGGTGGCGGCGCATGAGGGCGGCTGGGACAAGTCGGCCACCGGCAGCCGCGAGGTGCGCGGCCGCACGCTCGGCATCGTCGGCTACGGCAATATCGGCTCGCAGCTCTCCATGCTCGCAGAGGCGATGGGCATGCGCGTGATCTATTTCGACCGCACCGACAAGCTGCGTCACGGCAACACCGAGCCGGTCGACAGGCTGGAAGAGCTCCTGGCACAGAGCGACGTGGTCAGTCTGCACGTTCCGGAGACGCCGGAGACGTCAGGCATGATCGGCGCGAAGGAATTGCGGCTGATGAAGGAGGGCTCCTTCCTGATCAACAACAGCCGCGGCACCGTCGTCGATCTCGAGGCGCTGGCGGCCGCCCTTCGCGACGGCCACATCGCGGGCGCCGCAGTCGACGTCTTTCCGGTCGAGCCGTCGTCGAACTCCGACCGCTTCCACAGTCCGCTGCAGGGCCTCGCCAACGTGATCCTGACCCCGCATATCGGCGGCTCGACCGAGGAGGCGCAGGAGCGGATCGGCGGCGAGGTGGCGCGCAAGCTGGTCGACTACCTCATCAACGGCTCGACCATGGGCGCGGTGAATTTTCCGGAGGTGCAGCTCCATCTACGCCCGACCGGCGCGCGCTTCAGCCACGTCCATCGCAACGTGCCGGGCATGCTGCGGCGGCTCAACGAGGTCTTCCTGCAGCGCGACGTCAACATCGCCGCGCAATATCTGGAGACCGCCGGCGACCTCGGTTATGTCGTGCTCGACGCCGACCTCGCCGGCCAGGATTCGGGCGAACTGTTGCGGCAGATCCGCGCGCTCGACGGCACCATCGGCGCGCGGCTGGTCTACGAGCACGAGTAGGTTCGATCGCGCCGCCCGCCTGCCGGCGGTTGACGGCCGGCGGCTGGCCGCATTGAATGCGGACCGCCAGCGACGACGAACAAGACCCGGGGGAAACGATGGCGCGCGCACCAGCGAACCTGCATCTCTGCATCGCAATCCTCGTGATCGGGCTGGCAAGTCCCGGCGCCGCGCTCGCCGCGACGCTGGCCGAAGATGCCGATACCGTGTGCAAGGGTCTCGCCGGCGGCGCCGACGCCGTGAAGATCGATTCCGCGACGCTGCAGGCCCCGTCCCCGCTCGCCGTCACCGAACGCGGGCCGACACCGTCGGGCCGCATCACGCCGGCCAATCCCGGCTTCTGCAAGCTGCTCGGCCATATCGAACCCACCGATCCCAAGGCGCCGCCGATCAAGTTTGAGGTCAACCTGCCGATCGAGTGGAACGGCCGTTCGCTGCAATATGGCGGCGGCGGCTTCAACGGCGTGCTGATCACCGGACTGGCGCTGCCGCCGGCCTATCCCTTCGACAAGCCGTCGCCGCTGGCGCGCGGCTTCGTCACCTACGGCACGGATTCCGGCCATGAGACCAAACCCGGCGAGCCGCCGCCGGCCTTCGCGCTGAACGACGAAGCCTTCGAGAACTTTTCGCACCGCGCCTACAAGAAGGTGCGCGACGTCGCCGTGACGCTGATGGAGCGAGCCTACGGCAGGAAGCCCGCGAAGATGTACTTCATGGGCTCCTCGGAAGGCGGTCGCGAAGGCCTGACCATGGCGCAGCGCTATCCCGATGATTTCGACGGCATTTTGGCGCGCGTGCCGGTGATCAACTGGGCCGGCCTGCAGCACGCCGGCCTGCGTTCGGGGCTCGTGACCATGGGCGAGGGCTGGATTCGTCCGGCCCAGGTCAAGCTCGTGGCCGACGCGGTGCGCGCCGCCTGCGACAAGGCCGACGGCTCCGACGACGCGCTGGTGCAGGATGCCGTGTCCTGCAAGGCGCAGTTCAAGCCGGAGACGCTGCGCTGCGCGGCGGGCCAGAGTGGCGATGCGTGCCTCACCGAGGCGCAGATCAAGGCGATCGACACGCTGCATGCGACCTTCAGGTTCCCGTTCCCGCTCGCCAACGGCCTCGACGACTATCCGGGCTGGGGCGTGTCGGGCGAGGATACGGCGTCGTTCGGCCCGACCGGCGGATGGACGGCGTGGTGGCTCGGCACGGCGGCCCCCGCCAACCCTCCGGCGCCGAACAATGGCATTGCGTGGGTCTATGGTGCCTTCGGAATTCAATACGTGTTCGCGCGCGATCCAAGACTCGACGTCACGACCTACAGGGTCGAGGAGCACAAGGAGCGCGTGCTGCAGGTCTCGCAGCTCATGGACTCCACCGATCCCGATCTCGGCCGTTTCCGCGCCCATGGCGGCAGGCTGATCATGCTCGAGCACATGGCCGACTACGCGCAGAGCCCCTATGCCGGCATCCGCTATTTCGAGAGCGTCGAAAACAAGCTCGGCAAGGCGGAGACCGCGGAGTTCGCCCGGCTCTACACCGCGCCCGGCGTCGACCATGTCGGCTCCGGCGCGCCGGCCAATGTCGACATGCTGAGCGTGCTGGTCGACTGGGTGGAGCAGGGCAAGGCGCCCGGCGATCTCGAAGTCACCGAGCAGAAGGTCGAGGCGCCCGCGTTTCCGGTCATGCGCGCGCTGCCGCTGTGCCGCTGGCCCGCCTGGCCGCACTACAAGGCGGGCCCGGTGACGGAGGCCGCGAGCTTCTTCTGCGCGCCGTGACGAGAACGCGAGGCCGCCGGTTCGGCGGCTCGCGTTCGACGGCCGATGCTCAGCTTGCCTTGACCTCGATCGTCTTGGCGGGCTTCTGGGCTTCGGCGGTCTTCGGCAGCGTCACCTTGAGCACGCCGTTCTTGAAGGAGGCACCGATCTTGTCGGCGTCGATGCCGTCCGGCAGGGCGAAGTAGCGCTCGAACGAACCGTAGCGGCGCTCGGAGACGTAGTAGTCCTTCTGCTTCTCCTCCTTTTCCTCCTTCTTCTCGCCCTTGATGGTGAGGCCGCCATTGGCGAGCTTCACCTCGATGTCCTTCTCCTCCATCCCGGGCAGCTCGGCGGTGATCTCGTAGGCCTTGTCGTTCTCCACGACGTCGACGGCCGGCGCGGCCGCGAACTTCCGGGTCAGGTTCTTCTCGAAGCCGGCAAGCGTCGGGAACGACCGGCCCCAGAAGTCGCCGCGGCCGAAATCCTCGAACAGCCGGTCGACCTCCTTGCGCAGCGATTCGAACGGATGCCAGGCTTCCGGCGCGAAGGCGGGCGGGCTGGCTTGCTTGGTCACAGGGAGCTTGGTTTCATTGGCCATGATCTCTCTCCTTTCTGGCCGGAGTTGACGCGACGGAACGTCCACCGGCCGGTGCACCCTGTCGTTGATATTCCTCAAGATGCGTTCCGGGTGGGACGTCACGAGATCGGTAAGCATTGCGCACCGATTTTCCGCGGGACATATCTTGCCGGCTCGGCGTTATTATGCCGGCCCGTTTGGCTCGCACGACCATGCGACCCCGGCCCGCGTTGACTTGAATCAAGTTCTATCCGCGCGCGGAGGTTCGAATGGAACAGAAGTCTGGAGCGTCGAGATGAGCAGCCTGAAGATCCCGCACAATGCTTTCGTCTTTGTCGGCGACGGCCGCAAGGCGCTGTTCCTGCGCAACGAGGGCAACGAGAAGTTTCCGAACCTGAAGACCGAGCAGGTGTTCGAGGACGACAATCCGCCGACCCACGAGCAGGGCAGCGACCGTCCGGGCCGGCTCGGCAAGGCGTCGGGCCGCAGCGCCGTCGAGCCGGTCGACTGGCATGATTTGGAGGAGCATCGCTTCGCGCACCGGGTCGCCGCCGCGATGGAAAAGGTCGTACGCGAACGCAGGGCGCCGGCGCTGGTCGTCGTCGCGCCGCCGCGGACGCTGGCCGATCTGCGCGCGGCCTTCCACGCCGACGTCAAGGCGGTCATCGTCGCCGAGATCCACAAGGATCTCACCCGGCATCCGGTGGGCGACATCGAGAAGCATCTGACCGCGGCGGGCTGAATCTCGGCGAGGCCGTAAAGCGCGATGACGATTCATCTCAATCTCATCGCGCTTTGGTGCAGGCTTGCGCCGCTACTGGCTCGCCCACGCGATGCGCGCGATCCAGGCGATGTCGGCGATTGCGAGCGTGCGGTCGGCCTGCGCGGTGACGAGCGGCTGCAGTTCCAGCGCCTTGACGGTGCGGCGCTTCAAGACCTTGACCATCAGCTCGCCCGTCCTCGTCTTCACCACCACGCGGTCGCCGCGCTTGATCGGCGTGCCCGGCGACACCAGGATGACGTCGCCGTCGCGATAGGCGGGCACGAGCGCGTCGCCCGAAATCTCCAGCGCGAAGGCGTGATGGTCGTCCGCCGAGGGCAGCGCCATCTCGTGCCAGCCCTTTCCGGAGGGGTAACCGAGCTCGTCGAAATGGCTGTCGTGCCCGGCCTGGGTGAAGCCGATCAGCGGCACCGAGCGTCCGTCGCGGGCGCCATCGCCGATCAGCTTCACGAAGGTCTCGATGGAGGAGCCGGCGGCGGCGAGCGCCTTGGCGATCGATTCGGTCGAGGGCCAGCGCTCGCGGCCGTCGGAGGTCACGCGCTTGGACTTGTTGAAGGTGGTGGGATCGAGGCCCGCCCGCTTGGCAAGTCCCGACGGCGACAGTCCGGAACGCGCCGCAAGCCGATCCAGCGCGCCCCAGATCTGATCGTGGGTCAGCATCCTCTGCGCTTTGGCATGCCTGACCATCTTCGATCCGGCCCCGTCGCAAGGTGGAATTTCCGCCTCAAATCAACCGGTTTTCCGTTTTCCGCGCAAGGGGCGACGGCTAAGTCTTGAGTTCGCGCAAGGTGGCCATTACGGTCGCGCGGGCCGCAAATCGGGTTGGCCCGTCTGAAAAACTCCAAGAGACTCAACGGGAACACTCGAAACCAAGCTAAAGCATGATCCGGAAAAGTGCGAAGCGGTTTTCCGAAAAGGTCATGCTCAAACAATAACCTAAAGCGCGATGACGATTGATCCCAATCTCATCGCGCTTTAGGGCAGGGATCAGGCAGGACTCCGGATCAGGTGGTCAAGATCTACAAAATCTGTGCGGCCTCGGCCTGGCGGGAGGCGGAGCGGCAGGGCGTCTATCGCGGCAGCGCCGATGACGCACGCGACGGCTTCATCCATTTCTCCACCGCTTCCCAGGTCGCGGAAACCGCGCGAAGACATTTCTTCGGTCAGCGCGCGCTGTTCCTGGTCGAGGTCGACGGCGACGCGCTCGGGGATGCGCTGCGCTGGGAGCGTTCGCGCAACGAGGAGCTGTTTCCGCATCTCTACGGCGAGCTCGATCTCGGTGCCGTCGTGAGGGTCATCAATCTCAACATGCGTTCCGACGGCTATCACGACATTCCGGAGCTCGAACCGTGATCCGTGCCTTCGACGCCATCTCGCTGCCGGTCCTGCGCTGGCTGGATCCGGAGGATGCCCATCGTCTCGCCATCCAGGGACTGCGCCTGCTGCCGCCGGCCAGGTCGCGGCCGGACGATCCCAAGCTCGCGGTGCGCGCCTTCGGGCTGAACTTCCCCAATCCGGTCGGCATGGCGGCGGGCTTCGACAAGAATGCGGAGGTGCCGGACGCGCTGCTGCGACTCGGCTTCGGCTTCGTCGAGGTCGGCTCGGTGACGCCGAAACCGCAGGGCGGCAATCCGCGGCCGCGGCTGTTTCGCCTCGAGCGCGACGAAGCCGTCATCAACCGCATGGGATTCAACAATGACGGCGCCGACATCGTGCTGCGGCGGCTGGCCGCGCGCGCCCAGAACGGCGGCATCGTCGGCGTCAATGTCGGCGCCAACAAGGATTCGCCCGACCGCGTCGGCGACTACGTCAGGCTGATCGAGACCTTTGCGCCGGTCGCGAGCTATTTCACCGTCAACATCTCCTCGCCGAACACGCCGGGCCTGCGCAATCTGCAGGAGGGCGCGCTGCTCGACGATCTGCTCGCCCAGGTGATCGATGCGCGCGATCGCGTGCGCGAGAGGGCCGGCGACACGCCGGTGCTGTTGAAGATCGCGCCCGATCTGAGCCTCGCCCAGCTCGACGACGTCGTGCAGGTGGCGCGCTCGCGCAAGGTCGACGGCATGATCGTGTCGAACACCACGATCGCGCGGCCCTCGACGCTGCGCGAGCAGATGCGCGCCAAGGAGGCGGGCGGCCTGTCCGGCCGGCCGTTGTTCCGCCTGTCGACGCGCATGGTGGCGGAGACCTATGTCCGGGTCGAGGGCGCGTTCCCGCTGATCGGCGTCGGCGGCGTCGACTCGGCCGGCGCGGCCCTGACGAAAATCCGCGCCGGCGCCAGCCTGATCCAGCTCTATTCGTCGCTGGTCTACAAGGGCCTCGGCCTCGTCGAGGACATCAAGCGCGATCTCGCCGCCACGCTGCTGCGCACCGGGCGCGACTCTCTGTCCGAGATCGTCGGCGCCGATGCGGCGACACTCACGGCTGAGGACTGGCCGGGGATGTGATCATCTTCGTAGCTCGGATGGAGCGCAGCGTAATCCGGGAAAGTGTCCCCGCGTGGCGAGGGACCCGGATTTCGCTGCGCTCCATCCGGGCTACATTTCTGCGAACGACGCCCTGAACATCGCGGGATAGCGCGCGCCCTGCAGGCCGCCGCGGGCGACGTAGAAGGCGAGCATCGCCGTCCACAGCCCGGCATTGCCGAACGAGCTCAGCGCCCAGAAGGTGCCGAGGAAGATCAGCAGCGAGAGCAGCATCAGATTGCGCATCTCGCGCGCCCAGGTCGCGCCGCCATAGATGCCGTCGAAGCCGAAGGCGAAGGCTCCGGGCAGCGGCGCCAGGATGATGAAGATGAGGAAGTCGCGCGCCGCGCGCCGCACCTCCTCGCTCGCCGTCATCAGGTCGATCAGCAGCGGGCCGAACAGCGCAAACAGCGCGGCGACGGCGAGCGCAAAGCCCGTGCCCCATGACAGCACCAGCCGCGTCGAATCGGCAAAGCCGCAGGCGTCGCGCGCGCCATAGGCGCGGCCGCAGAGCTGCTGCGCGGAATTGGCGAAACCGTCGAGGAAGAAGGCGCTGACCAGCAGGAAGTTGTTCAGCACGGCGTTGGCCGCGAGCGTCACGTCGCCGGCGCGCGCACCCTTCGCGGTGAAGAACAGGAACACGGTGATCAGCGCCGCGGTGCGCGCCATGAAGTCGCGGTTGACCGAGAGCATGCGTGTCAGCCGGGCGCGGTCGAACAGGCGCGTGCGCGGCACGGCGAAGCCGTCCTGCGCGAGACTGCGGCAGGCGACGACGCCGAGCGCAAGTCCGGTCGTCTCCGCGATCACCGCGGCGATCGCGGCCCCGGCGATGCCGAGATCGAGCACCAGCACCAGCAGCACGGTGGCGGCCATGTTGATCAGGTTGATCGCGATCTGCAGCATCAGTGCCCGGTTGGCGCGGGCCTGCCCGACCAGCCAGCCGAGCACGACGTAGTTGCCGAGCGCGAAGGGCGCCGACCATATCCGGATCATGAAATAGGTCTTTGCGGCGCGGGTGACGCCCTCGCTGCCGCCCATGACGCCGAGTAGCGCGGCCGCCAAGGGCAGCTGCAGCGCGATCAGGGCTGTGCCGATCAGGCCGGCGACGATGAAGCCGCGCATCAGGATCGCGCTCAATTCCTTCGGTTCGCCGGCGCCGATCGACTGCGCGGTGAAGGCCAGCGTCGAGATGCGCAGGAAGGCGAACAGCCAGAACAGGCAGTCGAAGATCACCGAGGCCATGGCGACGCCGCCGAGCAGCGCCGCATCGTTCAGCCGTCCGATCACGGTGGTCGAGACGATGCCGATCAGGGGCGTGGTGATGTTCGCGACCATCGCCGGACCGGCGATGGCGAAGACCTGCCGCGTGGTGACCCTGGGATGGGCGGGGGCGTGCATGGTCAGAATTCGATCGACATGCCGTCCTCGGCCGCGGTGTAGGGCAGCATGCCCACGCGCGACAGCATGTCGTCGCTCATATGGGTGAGCACGAGCCGCTTGGCGTCGATCTCGGGCAGATGCTGTTCCAGGGTCTTCAGGCTGAGATGGTTCTTGACCACCTTGTCGTACATGTAGGCTTCGGCGATGAAAAGGTCGGCGCCATGCGCCAGCGGAATGAGGCTCTCCGTCCATTCGGTGTCCGCGGTATAGGCGACCGTGCGGTCCTCGGCCTCGACGCGGTAGCCGAGGAACGGCCCGCCGGATTCGCCGTGCACCACCGGGTAGGGTGTCACCGTCGCCGCGCCGAAGCTGCGGCGCTGCTCCGGCGCGAGTTCGACGACCGACAGCTCGAAGCGCTGCTTCGTTCTGGAGGAATTCTCGAACAGCGCTTCCATCACTTGCGCGAGCCGCGTCTCGATGCCTTGCGGGCCGGCAATCGTGAGCGGGCGCGTCCGCCGCGAGAATTGCGCGTCGAGCAGCAGGAACGGCAGGCCGGCGAAATGGTCGCCGTGGAAATGCGTGACGAGGACCAGATCGATGGCGTCACGCACGATGCCGAGCCGCTTCAGCGCCGACAGCGACGACGCGCCGCAGTCGATCAGGAGATTGGTGTGCTCGCCGGTGAGATGGAAGCAGGTGTTGAAACGGCCGCCCGAGCCGAACGCGTCGCCGCAGCCGATAAAGCGCAATTGCATCGGCTGCGAGCTCCCCTCAGGCGGCCTACCGGCCGCGCGGCGCGCCGAAGATGCGCGACAGCAACCAGATCGGGATCACGATGACCGCGCCGAGCAGGAAATAACGCCACAGCCAGTTGACGGCGTCGAAGCCGAGATCCCAGAGCCGCCGGAACAGGAGGCGAATGCTCTCGATGATATTCCAGGGATCGAAGCCGATCGCGGCGAGCACGACGCCGACCAGGATCGACAGCAGGATCAGCCGGAACGCGACGGCCAGCGGCGAGCCGCCGAGGAAGCGGGACAGGCCGTCACTGGAGCCTGCCGGCAAGTCTCTGACGTCGTTGGCCATCGCTCAACACTCCTCGCGGGGATTCGCCCGGATTATAGGTCACGGCAGGGCACGTGGGGAACCCTCCTCGTGGCGTCAATCGGCTTACGGGATTTTAATTCGTACGGCCGCCGGGAAGATGGACTTGATGGAATCGGCCGGGCCCCGAGCGCTGTCCGCCGGAGGTGACGAACAGCGCGTCGCAGGCGATCAATCAAGACCGACCCACTCTGTCGACGCGTCGTCGTTCAGTTTCGCCACGGCATCGGCGCGCCGCGTCAGCACGGCGCGCTGGTTGATGTAGCCCTTGTCGGTGATCTCGCCGCCGTCGACGGAGGGCGGCTCGGCCAAGAGCAGCGCGCGCGTGGCGTGGCCGGAAGAGTTGGCGCTCTGCGCCTTCAGCTTCGCGAGGCCCTGCGCGATCGCGCTCCCGACCTTATCGTGGCCGATGATTTCAGCGACGTCCGCGCCTTCCATCAGGCCGGCTAGCGCGCGGCAGGCGGGGATGTTGGGGAACACCAGGAAGCGCACTTCGTCGCCGCCATGACCGGTCACCACGATGTCCTGCGCCAGCGGCGCCAGTGCGGCGATGCCGGCGACGCGCAGCGTGCCAACGCTGACCCAGGTGCCGGAATTGAGCTTGAAATCCTCGGCGACGCGACCGTCGAAGAACAGGCCGCGCTCGGGTCTGTCGGCATCTGCGAATCTCACGGCGTCGCCGATCAGGTAGAAGCCCTCTTCGTCGAAGGCTTGTTGCGTCAGATCGGGCGCCTTCCAGTAGCCCGGCGTGACGTTGGGACCGCGCACCCGCACCTCGAGCTTGTCGCCGGAGGCGATGAGCTTCAGCTCGGTGCCGGGAATCGGAACGCCGATATTGCCGGAGCGCTCGGCGAGGAAATGGCAGTCGGTCGCAAGCGGCGAGGTCTCGGTCGAGCCCCAGGCCGAGACCATCGGCAGCGCCCGGCCGATGGTCTCGACCGAGAGCTGTTCGAGCGCGTCCCACAGGTTCTGCGGCAGCGCGGCCCCGGCATAGAAGGCGAACTTGACCTCGCCGAAGAAGCGGCGGCGCAATTCCGCGTCGTCGCGCAGCGCCGCGATCAGCATGTCGAAGCCGCGCGGCACGTTGAAATAGACAGTCGGCACTACGCTCCGCAAGTTCGCAAGCGAGGTTGCGAACAGGCCGGGGGCGGGCTTGCCGCCGTCGATGTAGAGCGAGCCGCCATTGCGCAGCACGAGGTTGAAATTGTGGTTGGCGCCAAAGGTGTGGCTCCAGGGCAGCCAGTCGAGAATCACGAGATCGTCGCCCGCCTCCTCGAGGAAGCGCCAGGTCTGCGCCTTGGCCTGCTGACTCGAGGTCAGCATGCGCTGGGTGTTGATGACGGCCTTCGGCGTGCCGGTCGAGCCCGAGGTGAACAGGAATTTTGCGATGGTGTCCGGCGTCACCGCGGCGAAGGCGGTTGCGACGTCCGATGTTTCCGGCGTCGCCGCGATCGTGCGGAAGGACAGAGCATCTGCGTCGTCGGGATTGCCGCTGATGATCGTTGCGCGATGCAGCGGCTTGATGGCGGCGAGCGCCGCGGCGAACGGCTTCGTGCCGGACACATAGATCGCACCGGGTTCGAGCAGCGCGATCATGCTTTTCAGCTTGTCGAAATCCCTGGACATCAGCGAATAGGCAGGCGAGATCGCGGCCGAGGGCACGCCGACGTACTGGGCGGCGAGCGCCAGCAGCGCGTGATCGACGCTGTTGTCGGACAGGATGACCAGCGGACGCTCCGCGCTCAGGCCGTGCGCGAGAATCCAGGATGCGATCGACCGCACCTGCTGCAGGGCCTGCGCATAGCTCACCGTGCTCCAGGACGCCTCGACGTTGCCGCGCTCGGCGAGGAATATCCTGTCCGGCGTCCGGCTTGCCCACTGCTCCAGCCAGTCGCCGATGCAGCGCGCGCCGTCGCGCAAGCGCTCGGACGAGCGCAGCACGATGCTGCCGTCGGCGCGACGCTCGGCCACGGTCCTGGGCACGGCGAACAGATCGCCGGAGACGGCTCCGCTGGGGGCGGCGATCATCATGGTTTCCTCCTTGCGCGGCCCATGCCGGGATCGGCCTCGTTCCGGGCCGCCTTTCCCATGATGTTGGGCACGACAATTGTTGTCGTCAACAACATTCTTTCCACGACGCCCGAGAGGCGCTACTAGTACGGTGACACCGGAGACCAATTTGCCAGCCATTGCAGAGCGAACCGCAAAGCCAATGCGCAAGCGACCCGGCAACGGTGCGGCCAGGCCCGCCGGCGACGAGATCGGGCTCGACGCGCTGATCGGTCACGCCGGCTACGCGGTGCGGCGGTTCCAGATCTGGATTTTCCAGGACTTCATCCGGACGCTGGCGGCGGTCGACATCCGACCGACGCAGTATTCGGTGATGACGGTGATCGGCGCCAATCCGGGGCTGACGCAGATGGCGGTGGCAAAACGCCTCGGGATCGAGCGCGCGCGGCTCGTGCATCTCCTGAACAGCCTCGAGCGCCGCAAGCTCGTGAAGCGGATCAAGTCGAAATCGGACCGCCGCTCGCACGCCCTGCATCTCACCGCGCAAGGCGAGGCGTCGCTGGACCAGTTCAAGCGGCTGGCCGCCGAGCATGAGCGTCACGTCGAGGAGAAGCTCGGCAAGCAGAACCGGGCGCGGCTGCTGCAGATCCTCGCCGATTTCACCTGACCAGGGCGCGCTGCCGGCTGCCGTCGACCTTCGGCAAATTCGTCGGCATCGTTACCGATCGGGGCTCGCGCGCTCGAACTGGCGGAGCAGTTTGTTGCCGCGTTCGACTGCGGCATCCAGCGCGGCCTGCGCGGGCTTCTCGCCCGAGAACGCCTGCTCCAACTCGTCCTCGATGGCGCCGCGGATCAGCACGAAAGAGCCGAGCCGGATGCCTTTCGAGTTCTCCGTCGGCGGATGCAGCGTGATCTCCTCGAACGAGATCGCCGCTCCCGGATTGCGCTCGTAGAATCCCTGCGACCGCGTCAGCTCGAAGGCGGCCCGGGTGATCGGCAGATAGCCGGTGTTCTGGTGCCAGGCGGCCTGCACTCCGGGCTGGGACAGATAGGCGAAGAACCGCGCCACGCCCTTGTATTCGTCGCGCGGCCGGTCGCGCAGCACCCACAGCGTGGCGCCGCCGATGATCGAGTTCAGCGGCGCGCCGGCGACATCGGGCCAGTAGGGCATCATGCCGTAGCCGACCTCGAATTTCGAATTCGCCTTGATGTCGGCCCGCGTCGCCGACGAGCCGACGAAGATGCCGCATTCGCCGTTCTGGAAGCGCGGCTCGGCCGCCTGCCCGCGGCCGCTGTAGTCGAACACCTTGTCCTTCTGCCACTCCGCAAGCCGGGCGACGTGGCGCACCACCCCCGGATTGTTGATGGTCAATTCCGCATCCAGCCCGGCAAAGCCGTTGGCGCGGGTCGCGAGCGGCAGATTGTGGAAGGCAGAAAAATTCTCGACGTGGATCCATGACGGCCACGACGTGGTGAAGCCGCAAGCCGTGCCGCGCTCGCGCAACCGCTTTGCGGCCGCGCCGAGCTCGGGCCAGGTCTTCGGCGGCGTTTCCGGATCGAGGCCCGCGTCGCGGAACATCGCCTTGTTGTAGTAGAGGATCGGCGTCGACGCGTTGAACGGAAACGACAGGAGATTGCCGGCAGCGTCCTGATAATAGCCGGAGACCGCGCGCAGATAGGCGCCGGGCGAGAACGGCTCGTGCTGGTCGCGCATCAATTCGAACACCGGATAGATCGCGCCCTTGGCGGCGGTCATGGTGGCGGTCGCGACCTCGTTGACCTGGACGATCGCCGGCTGACTGCGCGAGCGGAAGGCGAAGATCGCGGCCGTCACCGTCTCGGTGTAGTTGCCCTTGTAGCTCGGCACGATGCGGTAGTCGGACTGCGAGGTGTTGAAGTCGGAGGTGAGCTTTTCCAGTTGCCGGCCGAGCTCGCCCGACATCGCGTGCCACAGCATGATGTCGGTGGCGGCGCGCACCGGAGAGGCGAGCGCAAGGACCGCCGCGGCGGCAACGACCTGCATGAGGCGCAATGCTGAACTCACCGCGATCTTCCCGTGTCGCAACGGCCAATGCGAACGTTGGTCGGCCCGCCGCAGAAAAGTCCTGCTTAAGCCGCGATATCTGCGGTTTCAATCGGGAAACGGTGGTCGCACTGCACAATCGGCGCAGCCGCCGGCGGATGGCCTTCCCCCGACCTTCTGCTAGATTGCATTGAACCTTTTCGTCCCGCCATAGACTCCATCACCAAGGGGTTGAGTGTGCCTGTGTTGAGCCGTGCCGAACGATCGCGGACCGGAGTGCGTTTCGTCGCGCAAAAGGTGCTGGACGGCCCCGTCGACGGGATCATCCTCGACCTGCGCACGGTGGAGTGACGCGTCTTGGCCGGGTTCCTGCACAGCGATGCCGCTGAACGGTCGCCTGGCCCGATCGGACGGCTGCGCGTGCGCCTGGTCGGCCTGTTGCGCGCAGTGCCGATCCGCTGGCGCATCCTGTCGATCGCGGCGCTGAACTCCGCCGTCGTCGTCGTGCTGGTGGCGATGATCTGGAACGGGACCCAGGTGCTGGGCTCGGCCAGGGACGACGTCCGCCAGGTGCGCGAGTCCGACACCATCCTGGCGCTGCTCGAGAGCGAAACCGGGCGGCTGCAGAACCTGATCCATCGCTACATCAACCAGCCGAGCCCGGACCTGTTCGCCGAGATCCTGCTCTTGCGCGAGGCCGTGCTGGGCACGCTGACCAACCGCGCCGCCAACGACCCGATGCTGGCGGGCTCGGTCGAGGAGCTCGAGCGCACCACCGAACGCTTCCTCAACGGCTTCGGCGACCTGCGCAGCGTGCAGGCGACCATCGCCAGGACCTATCAGGAGCAGGTGCAGGGACCGGCAAAGGACATGGCCGGACTCTACTCCATCATCGAAGGCGCGACCGGCCACCGCGACGCACTGATCTGGCCCTCGCTCGGCAAGTCGCGCGAGGCCTTCACGGGCATGCTGGTCGCCGCCAACTCCTACTATTTGTCGCTGGCGCCGAGCGCGGCCGAAGATGCCCGCCGCAACACCGAGACGATCGAGAAGACGATCCCCGTGATGATCGATCTCGCCGACAACGATCTGCAGAAGATGGCGCTGCAGCGGCTCGCCGACCGTACGGCCGCTTTGCGCGAGGGTTTCGCAAAGCTCTCCGAGCAGCTCACGAGCCGCACCGAGCTCCTGCGCAATACGATCGACGCGAGCCAGGCCGAAGCAATCGGCGCCATCGACGACCTCTCCACCAAGATGCGCCAGCGCGAGCAGAAGGCGCAGGAGACGTTCGACCGCACCCTGTCGGAGATATCGCGACGCGTGCTGTCGATCGCGGTGATCTTCCTCGGCATCATCCTGACCGTCGGGGTGCTGATCGCGCTGTCGATCCGGCTGCCGCTACAGCAGATCATGACGGCGATGCGCGCGATCACCATGGGCGATCTCGACCGCGAGGTGCAGGGCACCAGGGCGCGCGACGAGGTCGGCGCCATGGCGCGCGCGGTCGAGGTGTTCCGCGAGAACGCCATCGCCAAGCGCAAGGCCGAGGACGAGCTGCGCGCCTCGAAGGAAAAGGCCGAAAGCGCGCTGCTCGAGCTCAATGCCGCGCAGCAGAACCTGATCGACGCCGAGCGGCTGGCGGCGCTCGGCGGGCTCGTCGCCGGCGTCGCCCACGAGGTCAACAACCCGATCGGCATCAGTCTGACGGTGGCCTCGAGCCTGGCGCGCCGCAGCGAGATGTTCGAGGCGCAGTTGAAGGGCGACGGGGCCCTGCGCCGCTCGCAGCTCGAGGAGTTCGTGCAGTCCTCGCGCGACGCCTCCCAGCAGCTCGTCGCCAATCTGCAGCGCGCCGGCGAGCTGATCCAGTCGTTCAAGCAGGTCGCGGTCGACCGTTCCCATGCCGAACGGCGGCAGTTCTCGCTGAGCGAGGCCACCGACCAGATCATCGCGAGCCTGCGGCCGGTGCTGAAGCGCTCGCCGATCACGCTGGCCGTCGACGTGCCCGAGGGGCTGCTGCTCGACGGCTATCCGGGTTCCTATGGCCAGATCCTGACCAACCTGTTCCTCAACGCCGCCACCCACGCCTTCGCCGGCGGCCGCGCCGGCACCATCTCGATCTCGGCACGGCCGCGCGGGACCGACGACATCGAGATCATCTTCGCCGACGACGGCGCGGGCATGACGCCGGACGTCCAGCGCCAGGCCTTTGACCCTTTCTTTACCACCCGGCGCAATGAAGGCGGCACGGGGCTGGGCCTCCATATCGTCTACAACCTGGTCACCCAGCAGCTCGGCGGGCGGATGATGCTGGAATCCAAGCTGGGACAAGGCACTACTTTTCGCATTATCATGCCGCGGGTCGCCAAGGGCGGCGCGCAGGGCTCAGAGGCTGACGGGACTTCTCAATGGCCGAACAGGACGATGTCCTCCACCTGATCGACGACACCGGGGCCGCCGCGGAGGAGACGACTGCGCGCAAGTGGAAGATTGCCGTCATCGACGACGATCCCGCGGTGCATGACGGCACGCGCTTCGCGTTGTCCGACTACTCTCTGAACGGCCTGGGGCTCGAAATCCTCTCCGCCTATTCGGCCGCCGAGGGTCGCAAGCTGATGCGCGAGAACGGCGACATCGCCGCCGTGCTGCTCGACGTCATCATGGAGACCGACGTCGCGGGCCTCGAGCTCGTCGAGTTCATCCGCAACGAGCTCAAGAACGAGACCGTGCGCATCATCCTGCGCACGGGACAGCCGGGCCAGGCGCCCGAGCGGCGCGTGATCGTGCAATACGACATCAACGACTACAAGGCGAAGACGGAACTCACCGCCGACAAGCTGTTCACCTCGCTCACCGCGGCGCTGCGCTCCTACCAGCAGCTCGAGCGCATGCTGCAGACGCGGCGCGGGCTCGAGATCATCATCGACGCCGCCTCCACGCTCTACGACTTCAAGTCGATGCAGCGGCTGGCCGAAGGCGTATTGACCCAGCTCGCCTCGCTGCTCAATGCCGACTGCGCCGGCATCCTGGTGCTGCGCGACAACGGCGGCGCGCAAGGCGCCGAGCTCTCCGTGCTCGCAGGCAGCGGCTGCTACAGCCGCTTCATCGGCACCACCACTTCGAAGGCGCTCGATCCCGACCTGCGCGAACTGGTGGAAGCCGCGTTCCAGCGCCGCAAGAACGAGTTCGCCGACCATCGCAGTGTCATCTACCTGCGCACCGGAAGCGGCCGCGAGGTCGTGGTGCTGCTGCAGGCCGAGCGCGATCTCTCCGAGACCGACCGCTCGCTGGTCGAGATCTTCTCCAGCCGGCTGTCGATCGCCTTCGACAACGTCATCCTCTACCAGCAGCTCCAGGACGCCAACACCCAGCTCGAGGACCGCGTCGCCCAGCGCACCCGCGCGCTGATGCAGGCCAACCGTCGCCTCTCGGCGCAATGGCTGCGGCTGCAGCGCGCCAACGGCTTCAAGAACGAGATTCTGGGCACGGTCGCCCACGATCTGAAGAATCCGCTCGGCGTCATCCTCGGCCGCACCGAGATGCTGAAGGAGCTGATCTCGGCCGGCGCGTCGGCGGGCGGCGTGATCGCGCAGGTCGATCACATCCGCGACGCCACCAAGCGGCTGACCACGATGGTCGATCACCTGATCTCGGACGCGATGGCCGACGCCTTCGACATCACCATCCGCCGCGAGCCGGTCGACGTCGCCGCCCTGGTCCGCGAGGTCTCGGAGGCCAACCAGCCGCTCGCGGTCAACAAGCAGCAGACCATCGCCGTCTCGGCGCCGTCCAACATCGTCACCATGTGCGACACCGACCGCATCCGCGAGGCGATCGACAACCTGATCAGCAACGCGATCAAGTACAGCCCGATCGGCGGCCGGATCGCGGTGGTGGTGAGCCATGACAGCGGCGACACCGTCATCCGCGTCAGCGACGAGGGCGCGGGCCTGTCGCCGGAGGATCTGGGCCGCCTGTTCGGCCGGTTCCAGCGGCTGTCGGCCAAGCCGACCGCCGGTGAGAGCTCGACGGGCCTTGGGCTTTCCATCGTCAAGCGTATTATCGACATGCATGGCGGCGAGGTGACCGCGGAAAGCGACGGCCCCGGCAAGGGGGCGACGTTCTCCATCACGCTGCCCGCGACCGAAACGCCGTGATCCGAATGCCAAGATCAGAATGACCTGACCCGAATGACATGACCCGAAGCCAGCACATCATGATCGTCGACGACGAGGCCCCGGCCCGGGAGATGGTCGGCGATTACCTCAAGATGCACGGCTTTACCGTGACGCTGTGCGACGGCGGCAAGAGCCTGCGCTCGGCGATCGAGGGCAGCATGCCCGACCTCGTCGTGCTCGACCTCAACATGCCCGAGGAGGACGGGCTGTCGATCATCCGCGACCTCAAGAGCCGCATCAACGTGCCCGTCATCATGCTGACGGCAACCGCGAGCCCGATCGATCGCGTCGTCGGGCTCGAACTCGGCGCCGACGACTACGTCGCAAAGCCCTGCGAGCTGCGCGAATTGATGGCGCGCATCCGCTCGGTGCTGCGGCGGAGTACGCCGGTCAAGGCGGCCGCGCCGGAAGCCGCGCCTGCGAAGGCGGCCAAGGACCAGCTGGTGCGCTTCGGCACCAAATGGCTCGATCTCGAAGCGCAGGCCTTGCGCGACGACGAGGGTAACGAGCACCCGCTGACGGCGTCCGAGTTCGGGCTCTTGAAGGTGTTCGCGGCCAATCCGAAGCGCGTGCTGTCGCGCGAGCGCCTGCTGGAATTGGCCAATGCGCGCGACGCCGAGGCCTTCGACCGTGCAGTCGACCTCCGCATCATGCGCATCCGCCGCAAGATCGAGCCGGATCCGACCAAGCCCGCCGTGATCCGCACCATCCGCGGCGGCGGCTATCTGTTCTCGCCGGCGGGCGAGAAAGCGTAGGGGGCAAGCTCCGTGTCGTCCTGGCGAACGCCAGGACCCATACCGCGGAATCTCTCCATGGAGGACGGTCCTGGTACCGGACTGCGAGTCCTCGTCAAACGCAGTCCTGTGGTTATAGGTCCCGGATCAGCGCTCGCTGACGCTCGCTTGTCCGGGACGACGGTGGAGATTTGGGTCGCCCCCGAACGCCACGCCCCACGATTCGTTCCGATCCGTATATTGAAATTGCTCGCCTTTTTACTCCGAATGTTTCGTCGCGAGCATTGCGACGAAACAATTCGGCACCGCACGAAACCATTTTCCGCTTGTCGTGCAGACGTCCCGAAACGTTGGCTCATTAACACTTTGGCCCACGAGACGCGCCGCCGGTTGCGGCGCCAAGGGGAGCCCGTCATGCCGAACGTCATCGCCATCAACGCCCAAGCCAGCCAGGGCATCATTGCCGCTCAGGCGACCTCGGACGAAATGCTGCTCGAAAGCATTGCAGACGGCAGCCGGCCGGCCATGCACATCCTCTATTGCCGCCACAACGTGCGCGTCTATCGCTTCATACTCCGCATCGTGCGCGACGCCACCACGGCGGAAGACCTGGTCAGCCAGGTGTTCCTGGACGTATGGCGGACCGCCGGCCAGTTCCAGGGCCGCTCGCAGGTCTCGACCTGGCTGTTGTCGATCGCCCGCTTCAAGGCGCTGACCGCGATGCGCCAGCGCCGCTTCGAGGACATCGACCAGGAGGACGTGCGCCAGATTCCGGACGAGCACGACACGCCGGAAACCGCGCTCGACCGCACCGACACCAGCGCCATCCTGCGCGCCTGCGTGGCAAAGCTGTCGCCGGCGCATCGCGAGATCATCGACCTCGTCTACTACCACGAGAAGTCGGTGGAGGAGGTGGGCCAGATCATCGGCATCCCCCAAAGCACGGTGAAGACGCGGATGTTCTATGCCCGCAAGCAGCTGGCCGATTTGCTTAAGGGCGCCGGCGTCGACCGCTTCGCTGCCTGAAAGCCTTTGATTTCAATGGGATATGGCCTGAAAACGGCCCTCTCCTGGACACGAAGGCGTTACCGGCGACGAAACAATTGAAACAAACCACAACATCAGGCGGAAAAACTTCCCTCCTATAAACACTCTCATACGGTTTTGCTTAAACCTCCCAAGGACCTCCAACGACCCGGACGGGATGCCCCCCTCCGGGTCGTTTTGTGTCCGGGGGCCATCCCCCCTGGCCATGGCGTCGATCGGCGTCAAAATACCGAAGCCTTCTCGTGACGTGGGTAGCTGGGCCGCCCGGAACTTGCCATCAAATCGCCGCTGGGTTTTGATGGGTCAGATGATTGCCTCGTGGCAGCTGGGGAGAGCCTGCATGACCGATTTTCGTCGCCTGACCGGAATCTTCGTGGCCGCGCTCGGCCTGATGCTGTCCACATCGCACGCCTCCGCCCAGCAGCCCGACCGAGGCGACGAGCCCGGACTGGTCGCCGACGACGGCTACGAGCTCGATCCGGAATGGCGCAAGACCGTCGTTTACTACCGCACGACGGAAGCGCCGGGCACCATCATCATCTCGACTTCGGAGCGGCATCTCTACCTGGTGCAGCCCGGCGGGCGCGCGATCCGCTACGGCATCGGGGTGGGGCGCGACGGTTTTCAGTGGCAGGGGCTGCTGAACATCACCCAGAAGAAGGAGTGGCCGGACTGGACCCCGCCGCCCGAGATGATCCAGCGCCAGCCCTATCTGCCGCGCTTCATGGCCGGCGGCCCCGGCAACCCGCTCGGCGCCCGCGCCATGTATCTCGGCACCACCGTCTACCGCATCCACGGCACCAACCGGCCGGACACGATCGGCACCAAGGTATCGTCCGGCTGCTTCCGTCTCGTCAATGCCGACGTGAGCGACCTCTATGACCGTGTCCCGGTCGGCACCAAGGTGGTCGTGCGGCAGAAGCCCGAACTGTAGGCCCGGTCCGACCTTCCGCCCAAATTCCTTTTTCCGGTTTTTTTCGAGAGAGACATCATGCGCAGTTTTCGAGGCGGCCTGCTGATCGGGCTCGCGATCGCCGTGCTGGTCGGCGCGCTCGCCGTGATCTACGAGATGTACGACACGCGCACGCTGAAGCGGACGATTCGGCGCGGCGAGGTCCTGTGCGGCGTCAACAAGGGGCTGCCTGGCTTCTCGATTCCCGACGACAAGGGCAACTGGAGCGGCTTCGACGTCGACTTCTGTCGCGCGGTGGCATCCGCGATCTTCGACGACCCGGGCAAGGCGAAGTTCGTTCCGCTCGACGCCAGCGAGCGCTTCAAGGAGCTGCAGAGCCGCAAGGTCGACATCCTCTCGCGCAACACCACCTGGAGCATGGCGCGCGAGCTCGAGTACGACCTCTATTTCCCGGCGGTCGCCTATTATGACGGCGAGGGCTTCATGCTGCCGCGCTCGCGCAACATCGACAACGCGCTCGACCTGAACGGCAGCAAGATCTGCGTGCAGTCGGGGACGACGACGCTGCTCAACCTCGCCGACTATTTCCGCGCCAACAACATGAAGTACGAGGCGGTGAAGTTCGACAAGCTGGAGGACGTGGTGAAAGCCTACGACGCCGGCAAGTGCGATACCTTCACCGCCGATCAGTCGCAGCTCTACGCGCTGAGGCTGAACCTCTCGAAGCCCGGCGACCACGTCATCCTGCCCGACGTCATCTCCAAGGAGCCGCTCGCCCCGGTCGTGCGCCAGCGCGACGACGACTGGATGATGATCGTGAAATGGACGTTGTACGCGATGATCAACGCCGAGGAGTTGGGCGTCACCTCCAAGAACATCGACGAGGCGCTGAAGTCGAAGAAGCCCGAGGTGATGCGGCTGGTCGGCACCGAGGGCAATTACGGCGAGCAGCTCGGCCTCACCAAGGACTGGGCGGCGCGCATCATCCGCCATGTCGGCAATTACGGCGAGATGTACGAGCGCAACATCGGCGCCGAGTCCAAGCTCAAGATCCCGCGCGGCATGAACCAGCTCTGGAACGCCGGCGGCGTGCAGTACGCGCCGCCGATGCGGTAGGCTTGCTCAGTCGTCATTGCGGGGAGCGGAGGGACGGCTGTAGCCCGCATGAGCGAAGCGACATGCGGGACCACCAGCGACATTCCCGGATGTCGCTACGCTCATCCGGGCTACAGGCTGCTTTCAGTCGTCATGGCGAGGCTTGTCCGGCCATGACGGCAGGTGTGTGACGACCCCTCGCCTCAATACCCCCGCGCCCGCGCCAATTGCGCGGCGTGGTAGTTGGCATCGCCGAACAATTCCTCGCAGACCCGGGCGCGCTTCATGAAGAAGCCGATGTCGAACTGGTCGGTCATGCCCATGCCGCCATGCATCTGCACGCCTTCCTGCACCGCGCGCGTCGCGGTAGTCCCGGCGCGCGCCTTGGCGACGGCGACAGTGGAGGATGCCTTGGCGAGATCGTCATCGAGCGCCTGCATCGCCTTCATCACGGCGGCGCGGGTGATCTCGATGTCGACATAGAGCTGGGCCGCGCGGTGCTGCAGTGCCTGGAACTCGCCGATGAGCTTGCCGAACTGCTTGCGCTGCTTGAGATAGTCGACGGTGCGGGCGAACACCTCTTCGCTCAGGCCCACCATCTCGGATGCCACCGCGCCGCGACCGATATCGAGCACGCCGTCGAGCAGCGCGGCGCCCTGGTCGACCTCGCCGAGCACGCCGTCGGCATTGACCTCGACATTGGCGAACTCGATGCGCGCCGCGTTATGGGCGTCGACCATCGCGGTGCGCTCGATCGCGACGCCCTTGGCCCTGGGATCGACCAGGAACAGCGTCAGCCCGTCGCGCTCGCCGGCGGCTCCTGCCGTGCGCGCGGCGACGATCAGGAGGTCGGCGACATGGCCGTCGACGACCAGCGCCTTGGCGCCCGACAGCCTGAAGCCGTTGCCGGAGCGCACCGCCTGCAAGGCCGTCTGCAACGGACGATGTTTTGCGCCTTCATCGATCGCGAGCGTCGCGAGCAGCGAGCCGTTGGACACTCTTGGCAGATATTCCGATTTTTGCGCGGCATTGCCGCCGCGGCCGAGCGCCGATGCCGCGACGACGCTGGTCGAAAGGAACGGCGACGGCATCAGCGTGCGGCCGATCTCTTCCATCACCACGCCGGCCTCGACGCAGCCGAGCCCGGAGCCGCCGAATTCCTCCGGCACCAGGAGGCCGGCAAAGCCCATCTCGGCAAAGGAGTGCCAGAGCTCCTTGGAGAAGCCGATCGGGTCCTTGGAATCGCGTAAGTGCCGCAGATGCGACACCGGCGCCTTGTCGCCGATCAACCCGCGCGCGCTGTCGCGGAGCATCGTTTGTTCTTCGGTGAGGACGAGGGCCATGGTGGTGCTTCCGATTTGAAATCTATCTGATCTTCGTCATTCCGGGATACGCCGAAGGCGCAGGCCCGGAATCCATACTCCCGACTGGTGGTTATGGATTCCGGGCTCGCCGCAAGAGCGGCGCCCCGGAATGACGTGTGGTAAAGTTCGTGCAACCTCACGCCCCCGGCAGGTCGAGGATGCGCTTGGCGACGATGCCGAGCATCACTTCGCTGGTGCCGCCTTCGATCGAGTTGGCCTTGGTGCGCAGCCAGGCGCGCGGACGGGCGCCCTGCCTGGAGCGCTCGCTCTCCCATTCCAGGGCATCGACGCCGCCGGCCGACATCAGGATCTCGTAGCGGCGCTTGTTGAGCTCGGTGCCGTAATATTTCATCGCCGAGGAGAATGCCGGATGCGCCTGGCCCGCCTTCGCGAGATCGACCGCGCGCTCGGCGCAGGCCGCCAGCGCCGCCTCGTCGATTTCGAACGACGCGATCTGGCCGCGCAGCATGGCATCATCGAGCCTGCCTTGCGCATCGGTGCCGATGGAATCGGCGGCAATCTGGCCGAGCGGCCGGCCGACGCCGCGCTCGCCCATGCCGGAGATCATCGCGCGCTCGTGCTGCAAGAGATATTTCGCGACATCCCAGCCGCGGTTGACGGTGCCCACGACATGCGATTTCGGCACCCGGACATTGTCGAAGAAGGTCTCGCAGAATGGCGAGTAACCGGAGATCAGCAGGATCGGCTTGGTCGAGACACCCTTCGAGGTCATGTCGAACAGGATGAAGCTGATGCCGTCATGCTTCTTGGCGGTCGGGTCAGTGCGCACCAGGCAGAAAATCCAGTCCGCGTAGTTCGCGTACGACGTCCATATCTTCTGGCCATTGATGACGTAGTCGTCGCCGTCGCTCTCCGCGCGGGTCTGCAGCGAGGCGAGATCGGAGCCGGCGTTGGGCTCGGAGTAGCCCTGGCACCAGCGGATCAGGCCCGCCGCGATCTTCGGCAGGTACTCCTTCTTCTGCGCCTCGGTGCCGTACTTGAGGAGCGCGGGTCCAAGCATCCAGATGCCGAAACTCGAGAGCGGCGGCCGCGCGCCGATCTTTGCCAACTCCGCGCGCAGCACCTTGTGCTCGCCAGGACTCAAGCCGCCGCCGCCATATTCCTTCGGCCAGTCCGGCACGGTCCAGCCCTTGTCGCGCATGCGCTCGAACCAGACGCGCTGCGGCTCGGAGGCGAACTTGGCGTTGCGGCCGCCCCAGAACACGTCGGCGTCGGAGGTAGCGGGCTTGCGCATCTCCGTCGGACAATTGGCCTCCAGCCAAGCGCGCGTCTCGGCGCGGAATCGTTCGAGGTCGGCCGTCTCTGCATCAGTCATGGAGCGCTTCCATCAAAAGTCGTCGCGTTGCGGGCGACCTTAGCCACCCGACCGCGGAATTCAACCGATTCCGTCGTCCGGGCCTGCTGACGCCGATCGGCATTGCGTTATAGTCGGCGCCGCGGCGATGATTGAAAATAAAGAGGAAACGACGATGCGCCTGAAGTTGCTTTCGCCTGGCGAAATGAGCGAAGACCAGCGCCGGACCTATGAGGAGTCGATTGCGTCCAAGCGCGGCCGGCCGCCGCCGCCGATGATGGCCTGGCTCAACAGCCCCGAGATGGCCCGCCACGCCACTCGCCTCGGCGCCGTCTTGCGCTTCGACACGATATTTCCGGCGAAACTGTCGGAGATCGCGATCCTGGTCACGGCGCGGCACTGGACTTCGCATTACGAGTGGTATGCGCATAAGCGCCTGGCCCTGCAAGGGGGCATGGCCCCCGCGATCATCGACGCGATCCGCGATCGGCGCACGCCGGAATTCGGCGATCCCACGGCCAAGATGATCTACGACGTGGCGAAGTCCCTGCACGAGGGCAAAGGCCTGTCGCAGGGGCTCTACGACGAGGCCGTGAAGGTGCTGACCGAGCGGGGGCTGGTCGAGGTGATCGGCCTGTGCGGCTACTACACGATGGTGTCGATGACGCTGAACACCTTCGAGTTCGACCTGCCGGAGGGCGAGGTGTCGGAGCTGAAGTGAGGGTGCAGAGCCGTGCGGCCGTCATTGCGAGATTTGTAGGGTGGGCAAAGGAGCGCTAGCGACGTGCCCACCACTTTTCCATATTGCGCGTGAAGTGGTGGGCACGCTTCGCTTTGCCCACTCTACGACTCTACGATTCGCCGCACGCGCCGTCTCCGCATCATGATCAGCACCGCCGCGGCCACCTCCAGCGCGATGCAGACGTAGAACGGCAGCACATAGCCGCCGGAGAGATCGCGCAGCAGGCCGACCACGCCGGGGCCGAACGCATAGGTGACCTGGTTGATCGCGGTATTGAGGCTGATCAGCACGCCGAACGAACGCGGATCGAACTCCTGCTGTACGATCAGCGACGGCAGCGTGATGAGGTTGCCGACCGAGAAGCCGAACAGCGCGCAGGCCGCGATCAGCACGTAGTCATTGTGCAGATTGACGATGACGGCGAGCGCGACGGCCTGACTCAGGAACGACAGGCTCGAGGCGAGGCGCTGATTGAGCCGGTCGATCACGGTGGAGAACAGTACGCGCCCGACCACCGCCATCGCGGTGAGCACGGCGACCGCGACGGCGGCGCGTTCGCGCCCGATCACGGGATCGAGGAACGAGATCAGGTGCACGATGAAGCCGACCTGGGCGAACAGCACCAGCGCGAACGCGGTGGTCACCGTGAGGAAGCCGATGTCGCGCAAGGCGCGTTTGCGGATTTGCGATGAGGACTGCGGCTTCGCCGCGCTCGCCGCATGCCAGCCGGGGCGATCGGGCGGCCGGCCCACCACGACCAGGATCACCGGCACGAGCAGCACGACCATGGCGCCGGCGGCCATAAACATCGCGCCGGAGAAGCCGACATGGCCGATCGCGGTGACCAGCAGCGGCACACCGACGATGCCGCCGAAGCTCGCGCCATTGAGCGCGAAGCTGATCGCCATGCCGCGCTTGTGGTCGAACCACAGGCTGAGCGTGTTGGTGATCATCGCAAGGCTGGTGCCGGCCCAGCCGAAGGCGAGCACGGCATCCGCGAGATAGAGCTGCCAGGGCTCGCGCACCGCGCCGATCGCGAGAGCCGCCGCCGACATCGCGAGCGTGCCGGCGATCAGGCAGAGCCGCGGCCCGAACTTGCGCACGGCCTCGCCGACGAAAGCGACGATCAGCGCGCCGAACAGATAGAAGAACGTGGTGCCGGAGGAGATCAGCGAGGCCGGCCAGCCGTGCTCCCGCTGCAGCTCGGCGACATAGACGCTCTGGCCGTAGAAGCCGAGCCCCCAGCCGAACGTCGCCAGCAGGAAGCACGCCGCGACGATGCGCCAGCCCCCATAGCGCAGCGAAGATTCGTCGAGGGGCGCAGCCTGCCGGGGATTGTCGAGCATTTGCGCTTCTCCTTGATTTCCCCCGCGAGCGCCGACCCAAAGCACGATCCGGAAAAGTGCGCAGCGGTTTTCCGAAAAGATCATGCTCAAACATTAACCTGAAGCGCGATGACGATTCATCCAATCTCATCGCGCTTTAGCGTCATACCCGCCTATCCATGACGAACATCATGTAACAACGCCGGACCGGAAAATCATTTCGACGGCGATCGAAGCATCAGGGCTGCTGCCAGTCTCCCGCCATTTCAGATCGGGTCGGGGAACTCGCCCATGGCCGCTTCCAGCCGGGCCCTGCGACGCCGCGCCCACGAGGCGAAGGACAGCACGGCGAGCCCGAGCAGCACAGGCGGGAACACCACCATGTTGACGGTCGACCAGCCGTAATTCGCGAGCAACTGGCCGGAGGAGAACGAGGCGATCGCCATCATGCCGAACACCAGGAAATCGTTGAATGCCTGCACCTTGTTCTTCTCCTGGGGGCGGTGCGTCTCCAGCACCAGCGCGGAGGCGCCGATGAAGCTGAAATTCCAGCCGACGCCCAACACGAACAGGGTGGCCCAGAAATGCATCGCGGTGATGCCGGACAGGCCGATCGACGCGGCGCCTGCTTCCAGGAGCAGGCCCGCCGCGACGATCTTCGGCGCGCCGAAGCGGCCGATCAGCGCGCCCGTGAAGAAGCTCGGCCCGTACATGGCGACGATGTGCCACTGGATGCCGAAATTGGAATCGCTGACGCTGAGGCCGCAGAGCTTCATCGCAAGCGGCGCCGAGGTCATCACCAGGTTCATCATGGGATAGGAGATGACGCCGCACAGCGCCGCCGCGATGAAGCGCGGCTGACGCACGATTCTGAGCAGCGGCCGTCCGCCATGCATGTCGGCCGGCGCGGGCTTCGGGATGTCGATGCCGGCCACGATCCCCATTGCGATCAGGGCAACGGCGGCCTGCACCACGAAGCTGAAGGCGAACAGATAGGGCTGCCAGAAATCCATGGTCCACTGCACGAGCTGCGGACCGAGCACGCCGGCGAACACGCCGCCCGCCATCACCCACGACACCGCCTTGGGCCGGAACGCGGCGCTGGCACCGTCGGCCGCGGCAAATCGGTAGGATTGGGCGACCGAGCCGTAGAGGCCGCCGAGGAAGGTGGCGAGACAAAACAGCGCGAACGAGCCGTGCAAGATGGCGTAGCAGCCGAGCAGGCCCGTGAGCGTGCCGCAGGCGGTGCCGATGACGAAGGCCGTGCGGCGGCCGAAGCGCCGCGAGATCGCGCCGGTCGGCAGCGTGCCGGCGGCCAGCCCGAGCACGTACATCGACAGCGGCACGGTCGCGAGCGACATGTCGGGGGACAGCGTCGCGCCGACGATCGAGCCGGTGGCGAAGATCACGGCCGAGTTGGCGCCGGTGAGCGCCTGCGCCGCCGCGAGCCGCACCACATTGGCGCGCACGCGGGCGTCGTCGGCAATCTTGTCGGCGACAGTCGTGTCGAGCATCGGTATTCCCGGCGGAATTGGGTGCGTTGATTCCCCGCACTATGGCGGGATGCAAGAGTGCGGGCAACCGGCGCAAATGAACGCAAGCCATGCCCGAGATGCACATGGGAGTGCGCTGGCGCGACCGCGCTGCCTTACGCCCGCGCGAACACAAGCGTGAGATTGTTCGCCGGCATCTCGGTCGTTTCGATCAGGGCGAGGCCCGCGCCCGTCGCCAGCCCCTCGACATCGGCAACGTCGCGCACCCCCCATTCGGGATTGCCCTCGCGCAGGCTGGTGTCGAACACCGCGTTGCTGAGCGCCGTGTGCTTGCCGTCGCGCTTGAACGGCCCGTACAGGAACAGTTTTCCGCCGGATCGCAGATAGCGGCCGACGCCCGCGAACAAGCCTTCGGCCACACGCCAGGGCGCAATGTGGATGACGTTGGCACAGAACACGATCGCGACGTCGTGCGGCCCCTGGCCGTCCTTCATCTCGGCACACCAATCGGGATCCAGCAGGTCGATCCGCAGGGGACGACGGACGTTCGGCAGGCCCGAATGGACGCGCCAGGCCTCGATGCTCTTCACATGGCGCAGGTTGAGGTCGCTCGGCCACCAGACGAGGCCGGGCGAATGGCGCGCGAAGTACACCACATGCTGGCCGGTGCCGCTGCCGACCTCGACTGCATCGCCCGAAAGCCCTGCGAGGTGTTTCTCGATTGCCGCCCAGATCGGCTCATGGTTGCGATGGAACGCCGGGGCATCGAGGCGGCCGTCGGGCTCGACCCGTCCGTCCTTGCCGAATTCGACCACGTATTCAGCCAATTGAGGCTCCCGGGAAAAAATGGGATGGGGATCAAAAAAACACGACGACAAAGCCAACAGAAGGACGGCAAAAAGTCACTCGTTCCAGCCGATTCTGCAGAACGAATAATCTCTCCGGTTGCGGTGCGGAAGCAAATTAAATCTCACCTCGCTTGCGCGGATCGTCTCGATTGTCAGCCCATGTCGTTTGTGCTTTGAGCAAGTATATTTCCGCTCGAGATGCCCTCGACACAACGCTTCGGGACGACGCCTTGACCGCCTTTCCGCAGAAGCCTGCCCTGATCGTTGCATTCGCAACGGCCGTCCTGGCCGGCGCCTGGACGAGCCCGGCGCTGGCGCAATCGGCCGCCACTGAGGGCCAGAAGCTCGCCTTCGATCGCGGCAAGGGCAACTGCCTGACCTGCCACGTCATCAAGGGCGGCGACCTGCCCGGCACGATCGGACCGGCGCTGAAGGATATCAAGGCCAAGTATCCCGATCGCGACACGCTCGTGGCGATCGTGACCGACGAGCCGAAGCGCAATCCGCAGACCGTGATGCCGCCGTTCGGGCGCAACCGAATTTTGACCGAGCAGGAGATCAACGCGATCGTCGATTTCCTGCAGACCCTGTAACGGCCGATGACGCCCAGGAGACTTCCGATGACTGCAACCACCGGCGCGAGCGCGACGCGGCGCCTGATCCTGAAGGGCGCAGCCTCCGTTGCGCTGATCGGCCTCGGCAATCTTCCGTTCGCCGCCGAACGGGCCCGCGCGGCGGCCAACGACAAATATCCGGAACAGGCCTTCAGGCAGAAGAGCGAGGCGGACGCGATCAAGGCGCTCTACGGCAAGACCGCCGAGCCATCCGACAAGATCAAGGTCGATGCGCCCGAGATCGCCGAGAACGGCGCCGTGGTGCCGATCTCGGTGACCACGACGCTGGAGAAAGTGAGCTCGATCTCGTTCCTGGTCACCGAGAATCCCAACGCGCTGGCGGCGTCCTACCTGATCCCCGAGGGCACGATCCCGAGCGTCGCCAACCGCCTGAAGATGGCGAAGACCACGAAGCTGGTCGCGATCGTCGAGGCCGACGGCAAGCTCTACAGCGCGGTGAAGGAAGTGAAGGTCACCGTCGGCGGCTGCGGCGGCTGAGGCGAAGGAGAGACAGATGGCATCGACCATTCGCGTGCGCGCCACGTCCAGCGGCGACATCACCGAGGTGCAGGCCTTGATCCAGCACCCCATGGATTCCGGCTTCGTCAAGGACGCCAAGGGCGAGATCATCCCGCCGCATTTCATCCAGCAGCTCAAGTTCGAGCATGACGGCAAGGACGTCTTCGTCGCCGACTGGGGCCCGGCGGTCTCCAAGGACCCCTACGTGAAGTTCAGTTTCAAGGGCGGCAAGAAGGGCGACGACCTCAGGATCAGCTGGGTCGACAACAAGGGTGCGTCGGATACGACCACCGCGAAGGTCGGATGATGAAGCGGCGCGGCTCCGTCCTGATTGGCTCCGCGTTCGTCGCGCTGGCGGCGCTCGCCTTCGCTGCGCCGCGCGTGGTTGCGGCCGACAAGATCGACCCCGCCACCGAGGCCAAGGCATTCCGGAACTACTTCACCGCCAAGTTCCCCAAGGTGAAGCTCGACGACTTCGTCAACGGTCCCTATTCGATGAATGCGGACATGCGCAAGCAGTGGGTCGAGAAGGAGGAGTTCCCGCCGTACGAATTCGCGGTCGACGCCGGCAAGGAGATGTTCGCCAAGCCGTTCAAGAACGGCAAGACCTACGCCGACTGCTTCCCGAACGGCGGCGTCGGCATTCGCCAGAATTATCCCCATTTCGACGCCAAGGAAGGCAAGGTCGTCACGCTGGAGTTGGCGCTCAACCGCTGCCGCGAGGCCAATGGCGAGGCACCCTATTCCTACGTCAAGGACGAGATGGCCTCGCTGACCGCCTACATGGCCTTCACTTCGCGCGGCAAGCCTTTTGACATCAGGATCCCCGACGATCCTCGCGCGCTCGAGGCTTACGAGAACGGCAAGCGCTATTTCTACACCCGTCGCGGGCAGTTGAATTTTTCCTGTGCGAGCTGCCACGTGCAGAGCCCGGGCGAACGCATCCGCGCCGAGATCCTGGCTCCGGCGCTGGGTATCCTCAACGCGATGCCGATCTACCGTTCCGAATGGAACGGCATGGGCACGATCAGCCGCCGCTTCGTGACCTGCAACAGCCAGACCCGCGCGGTTCCGCTGGAACCGCAATCGGACGAGTACCGCGACCTCGAATATTTCCTCTCCTATGTCAGCAACGGCCTGCCGATTGCGGGACCGGGAGCGCGGCCATGACGGTGATCCGGTCAATTGCACTGGCCCTGCTGCTCGTGACGGCCGCAGTGCCGTCCGCTCGCGCGGCGAGCGACGCCGACTTCAAGGCGGCTTACGCCGCGGCGGAAGCCGCGAGCAAGGAGGCCGCCTCCCTGCGCAACCAATGGACCACGACGGTTGCGACGCTGGCGGCCGCCAAAAAGGCCGCGGACGGCGGCGATTTCGACCGCGCCGTCGCCGCCGCCAAGGAAGCCGAAGCGCTGGCGAAGGCCTCGATCCTCCAGGCGACCAGCGAAAAACAGGCCTGGAAAGCCATGGAAATCCGCTAGACTGATCCCGCGGCTGGGACCTTTCCGGTCGCTGTTCGTTGTCGGGCTAGTGGGAGCGCGGGAACTTCACCATGGCGATCCGCCGCCGCGACTTCCTGAAGGGCACCGGTGCCGCCGCCGCATCAGTCTGCCTGCCGCGCCTCGCGCGCGGCGCCGATAATGCCGGCATCTACGACATCGAGCGCTTCGGCAACGCGCGCATCCTGCACATCACCGATACGCACGCCCAGCTCAATCCGGTGTTCTTCCGCGAGCCCAGCGTCAATCTCGGCATCGGCGAGATGACAGGCCGGCCGCCGCACCTGGTCGGACGCGCCTTCCTCGATCATTTCGGCATCCGGCCCGACAGCGCCGACGCCTACGCCTTCACCTGCTTCGAGTTCGAGAAGGCCGCGCCCCGCTTCGGCAGGCTCGGCGGCTTCGCCTATCTGAAAACGCTGATCGACCGGCTGCGCGGCGAGGCCGGCGAAGCAAATTCGCTGCTGCTCGACGGCGGCGATCTCTGGCAGGGCACCGGGCTCTCCAACACCATGCAAGGCCGCGACATGGTCGAGGTCGCCAACCTGCTCGGCATCGAGGCGATGACCGGGCATTGGGAATTCACCTATGGCGAGGAGGCGCTGCGCGACAATCTCGAGCGCTTCAGGGGCGAGTTCCTGGCGCAGAACGTCTTCCTGACCGAGGAGGCCGCCTTCAACGACGCGCGCGCCTTCGATCCCGCCACCGGCCGCGTGTTCAAGCCGTCGACCATCAAGCAGCTCGGCGACTATCGCGTCGCCATCGTCGGCCAGGCCTTTCCTTACGTACCGATCGCCCATCCCAGGCGCTTCACGCCGGATTGGACGTTCGGCATCCGCGAGGAGGAGCTGCAGAAGCATGTCGAGGCCTTGCGCGGCGGCGACAAGGTCGACGCCGTCGTCCTGCTCTCGCACAACGGCATGGACGTCGATCTCAAGCTTGCGAGCCGCGTCAGCGGCATCGACGTCATCCTGGGCGGGCACACCCATGACGCGGTGCCGCGGCCAATCCCGGTGAAGAATGCCGGCGGCGTCACGCTCGTCACCAACGCCGGCTCCAACGGAAAATTCGTGGCCGTGCTCGATCTCGCGCTCGACAAGGGCAAGGTCGGCGACTTCCGCTACCATTTGCTGCCGGTCTATTCCGAGCTCTTGAAGCCGGATCCTGCGATGGCCGAGCTGATCGGCAAGGTGCGGGCGCCACACGTGGCCGACTGGTCGGGCCAACTCGCAACCCCCGACCGCCTGCTCTACCGCCGCGGCAATTTCTCCGGGCCGATGGACGATCTGATCTGCAGCGCGTTGCGCCGCGAGCTCGACGCCGAGATCGCGCTGTCGCCGGGTTTTCGCTGGGGCGTCACCACGCTCGCCGGCCAGCCGCTGAGCATGGAGGACCTGCTCACGGAGACCGCAATCACCTATCCCGAGACCTATGTGCAAGAGATGACCGGCGGCCAGATCAGGGACGTGCTGGAAGACGTCTGCGACAACCTGTTCAACACCGATCCCT
>NZ_JAGWUA010000105.1 GCF_028868675.1 Bradyrhizobium sp. | reverse complement strand
GCCGCCCGCCGGAAACGGCACGATCACCGTGATGGCGCGGCTCGGATAGTCTTCGGCCGCGACCGGCCGAATCGATGCCGCAGCCAACACGGCCGCGAGCAACATGGCGAGCCATGTTCGCATGCCTTCTCCCAAATAACGGCGATTTTCAGCGCTTTTCGTGCCGGCGCCTGCCGGGAATAAGTCGCTCAACGCTCTTCACAATCCCGTCACGCTCCATGTAGTATGTCAATACATGCTGCTTCGCAGCGAAAGTGGAGGCCGGGAGCGTTACTTGAACGCGCATGTCTCGCAAGGCAGTTGGCCGGTGTTGGTGTTGAACGCGGACTTCCGGCCGCTGAGTTACTATCCGCTGTCGCTTTGGTCCTGGCAGGACGCGATCAAGGCGGTGTTTCTCGACCGCGTGAACATCGTCGCCCATTACGACCGGGCGGTGCACAGCCCCTCCTTCGAGATGCAGCTGCCGAGCGTGGTCTCGCTCAAATCCTTCGTCAAGCCGACCACCCACCCCGCCTTCACCCGCTTCAACGTCTTCCTCCGCGACCGCTTCAACTGCCAGTACTGCGGCTCGCCCGAGGACCTGACCTTCGATCACATCGTTCCGCGCAGCAAGGGCGGCCAGACGACGTGGGAGAATGTGGTCGCGGCCTGCTCGCCCTGCAATCTGCGCAAGGGCAATTTGTCGCCGCAGCAGGCAAAGATGTTTCCGCGGCAGACGCCGTTCGCACCGACCGTGCACCAGCTGCACCGCAACGGCCGGCTGTTCCCGCCGAACTACCTGCACGACAGCTGGCTTGACTATCTCTACTGGGATACGGAACTGGATCCGTAGAGGCACCCTGTCGGCGCAACAACGGCACTCAGGGCCGCAAAATCCTTTCCCGTTCGTTACCGTCCCTTAAGGCTCAGGCGGCAATCTGTCCCGATTGACCCGGGGCGTCACCGCATGCTTGCCGAAACGCTGGAGCAGATCCGGTCGCAGCCCGCGAAGCGGACGGCCTATGTGCGTTTCGCGCTTGCTGCACTGGCGGCGATCATCGCCCTCAAGACGCTGTGGTTCGCGCGCTGGGGGCTCTGGGACAGCCGCTCGCTCGCGGATTTCGATGCCTTCCACATCGTCGCCAGGCAGGTGTGGCTCGGCGATCTCGACCAGGTCTACCGGTTTGCGAGCTTCACGAAGCTGCAGGAGGCCGCGGCCGGCGGTGCGACCGGTGCGATGCCCTGGACCTACCCGCCGCAGTTCGACCTCTTGCTCGCCCCGCTCGCGTACCTGCCGCTGTGGGGCGCCTATCTCTCCTTCACCGCCGCAACGCTCGCCCTCTATCTCGCGACGCTGCGTGCGATTGCCGGCGACCGATTTGCCCATGTCCTGGTCGTCGTGTTCCCCGCGCTCGCGATCACGATCGGCTGCGGGCAAAACGGGTTTCTCACGGGCGCGCTGATCGGGCTGTTCTGCCTCAACGCACAGAGGCGCGAGACATCAAGCCAGCTGCTCGCGGGTCTCGCGCTCGGCGCGATGGTCATCAAGCCGCACCTGGCGATTGCCGCTTCCGTCTATCTGCTGGCGACGCGCCGCTGGACCGCGGTCGCGGCCTCCGCCGCGGTGGTGCTGACGAGTTCTGCGATCTGCACGCTGACGTTCGGGCCGGCAATCTGGACGGCGCTGCTCGGCTCCATCAAGGAATCCGCTGATTTCCTCGACCGCGGATCCTACCAGCTTTTCCGCATGATCTCGACCTATGCGGCGTTCTACATGGCGGGCGTCCCCGCCGCGGGCGCGATATGGGCCCAGGCGATCGTCGCGATGCTCGCGCTGCTCACCGTCGTGCTGGCAGTGGTGCGTGGACCATCGCCGGCGGCCGCACTCGGCGTCACCGCGATGATCTCGGTGATGATCAGCCCCTATGCCTATGATTACGACCTGCCGATGGTCGGCGTCGGCCTCGTTCTGCTGCTGCCGGATCTGGCGGGGATCGCGAGCCCACGCGAGCGCGGCACCGCCTACGGGCTCATCCTGGTCGCGGGTGCCTACGGACTTCTGCAGTCGACCACACGGTTCGGGTCTTCGGCGCCTGCCGTCGCCGGCCTCGCGATGATGGCGCTGCTCGCGCTGCTGCTCAAGATCCTGCTGCGCGACGCGAGACAGCTCAGGCCTTCTGCAGCGCCAGCGTGACGCCGCCGAGCGTCAGCACCATCGCTCCGATCTCGCGCAGACCCAAGGGCTCGCCGAGGATGATCGCCGCCGAAACCACGCCGATCACGGGAACCAGCAGCATCCCCGTCGAAGCCGAAATCGGCGGCAGCCGGCGCAGCGTCTCGAACCAGGTGATGTAGCAGACGCCCATCGGCATCAAGGTCATGTAGACGAAGCAGCCGAGGCCGAGCGGCGTGATCGCCGTGGTGTCGGGCTGCTCGAAGGCAACGCCGAGGAGCAGCATCGCGAGGCACCCGAGACCGACCTGCCAGGCCACCACGACCAGCGGCGGCATCGGCAGCGGCTTGCGGTTGACCGTGTTGCCGAGCGCGAACAGGATGGCGCAGGACAGCGCCAGCGCGATGCCGAACAGTTTTCCCGCGCTGAACGCATAGCCGTTGCCGCTCAGCAGCAGGGCGACGCCCACGAAGCCCAGCACCAGCGCCAGGATGTCGCGGATCGTCGGCCGTACATGCAGGAAGGGCCAAGCGAACAGCATCGCCCAGATCGGCATGGTGTAGGCGATCAGCGCGCCCTCGCCCACCGTGACGAACTTCATCGCCATGGTGCCAAAACCCATCCAGGCGAATACGTTCGTGAAGGTGGCGAAGAGGAGCCGCGGGATCGCCTCGCGCGGCACGCCGAGCGATTGCCCCCGGCTCAGCGCCAGCGCAGCCAGGATGAGCGAGGCACAGGTTCCGGCCAGACCGCGGGCGAACAGCGGCGGCCATTGCAGCAGCAGGATCTTCATCAGGGGCCAGTTCAGCGCCCAGCCGAACGCGGTCACGCCCAGGCAGAGGAAGCCGATCGATCTGTCGCGCCGCGCCGAATCCATGGGACATGCGCTTAGCAGGCCGTCGACGACCGCTCCACCTCTCCCCGCGCATGCGGGCTGCGCGGAACCCCGGGGCACCGCCGCTCGTTCGGATTGGAGACCGTACCGGCGGAGCGTAAGCTCTTCGGGCGGAGGAAACGTCCTGCGCCGCTACGCGCCATCAAGGGAGATCGTCATGCCCACGACCGAGAAGGATCACGTCTACAAGATCCTGGAACTCGTTGGATCGTCCGAAAAGTCGATCGAGGACGCGATCCAGAACGCCGTCAGCCGTGCCGCCAAGACCATTCGCGAGATGAAGTGGTTCGAGATCGTGCAGACGCGCGGCCATATCGAGGGCGGTTCGGTGCGCCACTACCAGGTGACGCTGCGCGTCGGCTTCACGCTGGAACGCTGAGGCCGCCTTCTGCGGTGACGAATTGTGTGCGCTCCCCTCGCGCCGACTGCGAATGATTCCGAGCAAGACGTCACACCAAGTGACACGCCACCGAATGTCCGCCAGCGCTCTCCCTCAGCTCCGGCGCGCTCTCGGCGCAACGGGGCTCGGCGATCGGGCAGCGGGTGTGGAAGTGGCAGCCCGTCGGCGGCTTCATCGGGCTCGGCACGTCGCCCTTCAGGCGGATGCGGCTGCGCTTCAGCTTGGGGTCGGGCACCGGCACGGCCGAGAGCAACGCCTTGGTGTAGGGATGCTGCGGATTGCGGTAGAGGTCGCTCGCCTTCGCAAGCTCGACGATACGGCCAAGATACATCACCGCGACGCGGTCGGAGATGTGCTCGACCACCGAGAGATCGTGCGCGACGAAGAGGTAGGTGAGGTTCAGCTCCGCCTGCAGGTCCTCGAGCAGGTTGATGACCTGCGCCTGGATCGAGACGTCGAGCGCGGAGACCGGCTCGTCGCAGACGATCAGCTTCGGCTCGACCGCGAGCGCGCGGGCGATGACGATGCGCTGGCGCTGGCCGCCGGAAAATTCGTGCGGGTAGCGGCGCATGTGCTCGGCCTTGAGGCCGACCTTCACCAGCAGGCTCGCCACCCGCTCCTCGCGCTCGGCCGCGGAGGCTGCGAGCTTGTGGATGGTGAAGGCCTCGCCGAGGATGGCGCCGACCGTCATGCGCGGGTTGAGCGAGGCGAAGGGGTCCTGGAAGACGAGCTGCATGTTGCGCCGCATCGCGCGCAAATCGTCGCCGCCGAGCTTGCGCACGTCCTGGCCATCGAAACGGACCTCGCCCTCGGTCGGTTCGATCAGGCGCAGCACGCAGCGGCCGGTGGTGGACTTGCCGCAGCCGGATTCACCGACCAGCCCGAGCGTCTCGCCGCGATCGACCGCGAACGACACGCCGTCGACCGCATAGACGCTGCCGACCTGGCGCGACAACAGGCCGCCGAGCACCGGAAAATGCTTCTTCAGGCCGGAGACGCGCAGCAGGGGTTCGCTCATGACCGGTCTCCCGGCGCATCTGCGAGATGACAGGCCATGCGATGGCCGGGCGCAACCTCGCGCAGCACAGGCTCCTGCTCGGTGCAAACGGCCATGGCAAGACGACAACGTGGCGCAAAACGGCAGCCCGGTGCCGGATTGATCAGGATCGGCACCGTGCCGCCGATCGCTTCCAGCCGTGTCTTGTGCTCGCTGTCGAGATCGATGCGCGGGATCGAGCGGATCAGGCCCTGGGTATAGGGATGGCGCGGATCGCCGAAGAGATCGTCGACCAAGGCCTCCTCGACCACCTTGCCGGCATACATCACCACCACGCGCTGCGCGGTCTCGGCCACCACGCCCATGGCATGGGTGATCAGCATCACCGCCATGCCGAAACGCTCCTTCATGTCCTGCAGCAGGTCGAGGATCTGCGCCTGGATGGTGACGTCGAGCGCGGTCGTCGGCTCGTCCGCGATCACGAGCTTCGGCTTGCAGGCGAGCGCCATCGCGATCATGACGCGCTGGCGCATGCCGCCGGAGAACTGGTGCGGATAGTGGTGCACGCGGCCTTCCGCGTTGGGGATCTGGACCAGCTTCAGCATGTCTATGGTCCGATCGAGCGCCTGCTTCCGGGTCAGGGCCTCGTGGCGGCGCAGGCTCTCGGCGATCTGCTCGCCGATGGTCAGCACCGGATTGAGCGAGGTCATCGGCTCCTGGAAGATGAAGCCGATCTCCCTGGCGCGGATGTCGTCGAGTTCATCGCTGGTCAGCGGCACGAGGTCGCGGCCCTCGAAATTGATCTCTCCGGCCACGATGCGGCCCGGCGGCATCGCGATCAGCTTCAGGATCGACATCGCGGTGACGGTCTTGCCGCAGCCGGACTCGCCGACCACGCACAGCGTCTCGCCCTTGTTGATGGTGATGTCGACGCCATCGACGGCCTGCAGGATGCCGTCGTCGGTCGCGAAATGGGTCTTGAGGCCCTTGATCTCGAGCAGCGGCGCCATCAGATCACCCGTCGCGCGTCGAGCGCGTCGCGCAGGCCGTCGCCGATGAAGTTGATGGCGACCACCGCGATGAAGATCGCGCCGCCCGGGAACAGCGCCCAGTGCGGGCCGATGTCGAGAAAGTCCTTGGCGTCGAACAACAGCCGTCCCCAGGTCGGAGTGTCCGGCGGAAAGCCGAGGCCGAGGAAGGACAGCGTCGATTCCGCGATGATCGCGGCGGCGACGTCGATGGTGCCGGCGATGATCACCGGGCCGACCGCATTCGGCAGGATGTGGCGCACCACCTGCCGCACCGGGCTCGCGCCGAGGGCGCGCGCCGCCTCGACGAACTCCTTTTCGCGCAGCGACAAGAACTGCGCGCGCACGAGGCGCGCGACCGGCATCCAGCGCAGGCCGCCGATGACCAGCACGACAAGGATGAAGATTCCGCCCTCGGGACCCAGCACGGATTTGAGCCCGTCGCGGAACAGGTAGATCAGCAATAGCAGCAGCGGCAATTGCGGCAGCGACAGGAACAGGTCGGTGAGCCACATCAATCCGTGCCCGAGCGCGCCGCGCGACATTCCGGCGAGCGCGCCGACCAGCGTGCCGACGATCACGGAGACCGTCATGGCGGCGAGTCCGACCGAGAGCGAAATGCGGCCGCCATAGATCATTCGCGCCAGCAGGTCCTGGCCTAGATCGTCGGTGCCGAACGGGTGGGCCAGCGACGGCCCCTGCAAGGTCGAGCCGAAATCGATGTCGTTGATGGAGACCCGCCAGACGAAGGGGCCGAGCACGACCGCCGCGATCAGGGTGAGCAGCAGGAAGGCGCTGACCACCGCGAGCCGGTGGCGGCGATAGCGCCGCCAGGCCTCGCGCCACGGCGAATAGCCGCGCTGCCGCTCAGCGAAGGGAGATGCGAGGGTCAAGCCAGCCATACAGGACGTCCGCGATGAGATTGAACAGCACCACCAGGCAGGCGAACACGAAGGTCACGGCCATCACGACCGGCGTGTCGTTTGCGAGGATGGAGGAGATCAGGAGCGAGCCGATACCTGGAATGCGGAAGATCTGCTCGGTGACGATGGCGCCGCCGAACACCGCAGGTATCTGCAGCGCGATCAGCGTCACGACCGGGATCATGGCGTTGCGCATCACATGCTTGACCAGCACCGTGGCCTGGCCCAGGCCCTTGGCGCGCGCCGTGGTGACGTAGTCGAGGCGGATCACGTCCAGCATGGCCGAGCGCACGAAACGGGTCATCGAGGCCGCCTGGAACAGGCCGAGCACCATCACCGGCATGATGGCCTGGCGGATCTGCTCGAGCACCCAGCGGACGCCGCTCGCATTGACGTCGGTGGAGTAGACCAGGGGAAGCCAGTCCAGCTTGATCGAGAACACCAGGATGAACAGGATGCCGGTGAAAAAGGTCGGCAGCGAAAACCCGATGAAGGCGAGCGTGTTGGCAAGCTGGTCGAACAGCGAATAGGGCCGGGCGGCGGCATAGACGCCGACCGGAATCGCGACGAGGAGCGCGAGCACCTGCGAGGAGCCGATCACGTACAGCGTGGTCGGCAGCCGTTGCAGGATGAGGGTGTCCACGTTCACCCGGCTGACGAAGGAAAATCCCCAGTCGCCCTGCAACATGGCGGTGAGCCAGTGCAGGTAGCGGACATAGACCGGATCGTCGAGGCCGAACTTGGCTCGAAGCGCGAGTCCGACTTCAGGCGGCACGTTCGGATTGGTCGCCAGATCCGAGAACGGATCGCCCGGTGCGAGCGCGAGCACCGTGAACAGCACGAGCGAGATGCCGAGCAAGCTCGGCACCGCGATCAGCAGGCGACGCAGGACATACTGCCTCATGAGATATCCAGACCGCGCTCGATGCTCAGGTCTCGCGGTACCAGTCCTGGATATTGTCGGTGTCGTTGGCCCAGCCGCTGATAACCGGTTTCAGCGTGTTCGACGACGCCCCCACCTTCAGGCGATGCAGCACGGGGATGAACACGATGTTCTCCCAGAGCAGATCGTTGGCCTTGATGTAGAGCGCGGCCCGCTTGACCGGATCGATCTCGACCTCGGCCTCCGCGATCACCTTGTCATAGTCCTTGTTGACCCAGCGCGGGAAGTTCGGTCCCTGCCACTTGTTCGCCTTGGTGGCGACGCTCTCCGAAATGTAGCGCTTCATGTGCAGCGCCGGATCCGGCTGGGTCATCGGGATCTGGAACTCCTCGATGTCGGCGTAGAACTTGGAATAGGTGTCGGGGTTGGCGACGTCGGACGAGAAGAACACCGATGCGACGACCGACTTCAGCTCGAGATCGATGCCCGCCTTCTGGCAGGCCTGCTTGACGATCGCCTGGGTCTTCTGGCGCGGGCCGTTGATCGAGGTCTGGTACAGCATCTTCAGCTTGTTGCCGTCCTTGGCCCGAATGCCGTCGGGTCCGGCCTTCCAGCCGGCGTCCTCGAGCAGCTTGGCGGCCTTCTCGACGTTGAACTCCCAGCTCGTGTTCTTGGAGACGAAGCGCGCGGGACCATTGAGATAGTTGGCCGTGGTCAGGCCGGCCCGTCCGTAGATGAACTTCTTGATGGACTCGCGGTCGACCAGCAAAGCGAGGGCCTTGCGCACCGCCGGATCGGACAGCAGCGGATGCTTCGTCTTCATGCTGGAGCGCTCGCCGTCGACCTCGGTGTTGGGGTCGGTGTTGTTGAGCGCGATGAACTCGATGTCGCCGCCCGTCGCGTAGACGGTCTTGCCCTTGCCGCCCTTCTCGAGGCGCAGCAGCACCTCGTCCTCGACCTGCATGTTCCAGGCATAGTCGTATTCGCCGGTCTGGATCACGGCGCGCGCAGCCGAGACGGCATCGCCGCCGCCTTTCATCTCGATGCTGTCGAAGTAGGGCCGATTGGCCATGTGATAGTCGGGATAGATCTCGCCGCGAACGAGATCGCCCGGCTTGAACTCGACGAATTTGTACGGGCCCGTGCCGACGGGGGACAGGTTGGCCGGGGCTTCGCGGGACTTCGCGCCCTTGTAGTCGGCAAACACGTGCTTGGGGATGATGCAGCCATAGGCGCCGACGAACGCATTGGCCCAGAATGGAGTGGGGTTCTTGAACACGATGCGGACGGTATGGTCGTCGATCTTCTCCACGGTGAGGTCGTTGTAGACCGCGCTGCTCACCGCCGCGGTGGCCGGATCCTTGACGTATTCCCACGTGAACACGAGGTCGTCGGCCGTGAAGGGCTTGCCGTCATGCCACTTGACGCCCGGCTTCAGCTTCCAGGTCACCGACTTGCCGTCGGCCGTGAGGCCGCCGTTCTGGATCGAGGGAATTTCGGCCGCGAGGATCGGGTTGAGATTGCCCTCGACGTCCCAGCTCGCGAGCGGCTCGTAGAAGATGCGCGAGCCGTCCTGGTCCTTGGTGCCGGTGGCGAAATGCGGATTGAGCAGGGTCGGGCTCTGCCACCACAACAGCTTCAACGGGCCTCCCCCGCCGCGCTTGGTCGGCTTGTAGGGAGACGGGCTCTGGGCCATGGCCACACCGCCGATGGCGAGAACCTGGGTGGCCATCGGCGCGGTCAGGCCCACGGCCAGCATGCGTTGCACGAAGGCGCGGCGGTCCATCCGCCCGTCCTTCACGTCGTCGATCATGGTGCGCAGGTCTTCGTCCAGCATCGTTGTCCCCTGTCTGGTTCCCGTGACTTTGCGGACGGCCGCGAGGCGGCCGCCGATGTTGCCGGCGTAAATGGCACACCGAATGGGGCGCGCGTCAACTACAACCGTGTGTATGCAAATGGTCTAATGACTGGCGCCTGGGCACAAGTCCGCGCGCCGCGCGCCCACCGCCTCGGCAATCCGACGGCAAAATGCCTCTCCCGCCGCTTTGCACTGCGGAAGATTTGTTCGGCCCGTCGGACGAAATATCGAGCCGATGCTCAGGTCAGCGACATGTCCAGCGGCGGTGCGACGTGGTCCGGCAGCGGGCAGACATAGGGCGTCTTTGCCGTCCGCTTCGCCAGGTCGGCCTTGGCGGCCGCGATCAGATCCGGCTCGGTCAGCGCCCTGATGCCGAGCCCGGCCATGGCCTTGGCCGCCTGCACCATCGCCTTGTGGGCGTGCGGACTCTTGCCCTGCGCCACGACCTGCCAGGTGTGGAACGGCGTGCCGATCGCGACCGTGGGCGCATGGACCTGCACGGTCGGCACCACCCAGCTCACGTCGCCCACGTCGGTCGAGCCGACCAGCGGATTGCGCTTGGCATCGATCGGTACGAGGAAATCGGCCAGCGGCCGCTCCGTCGGTTCCATGCCGATCGCGTAATAGACGGACGAAATATCCTTCTCGCTCAGGGTGGCGCGGATGCTGGTCGCGAACGCCTCGTCCGCATCGTCGAAATGCGGCGGGCCGAGCTCTTCCATGACGCGATGCAGCGCCTGCTCCAGCGGCGTATTGGGCAGGATGTTGGAAACCGCGGAAATGATCTTCATCTCCACCTTCGTCTCGGTCATCAGCGCGGCGCCCTGCGCGATCTTGTGCACGCGCCCGACCAGTTCGTTCATGCCGGGCAGGTCGCGGGCGCGGATGGAATAGCGCACGCGGGCATGGGCCTGCACCACGTTGGGAGCGATGCCGCCGGTGTCGAGCAGCGCGTAGTGCACGCGGGCGTCACTCGGCATGTGCTCGCGCATATAGTTGACGCCGACATTCATCAACTCCACCGCGTCGAGCGCGCTGCGGCCGAGATGCGGCGAGGCCGCCGCATGCGAGGTGCGCCCGGTGAAGATGAAATCGGCGCGCGTGTTGGCGAGCGACGGCGTCACCGCCACTTCCCAGAAGCTGTGCGGGTGCCAGGTGATGGCGATATCGGCATCCTCGAACGCGCCGCTGCGCACCATGAAGGCTTTTGCCGCACCGCCCTCTTCGGCCGGACAGCCGTAATAGCGCACGCGGCCGGGCACCTTGTGCTCGGCGAGCCAGTCCTTCACGGCGGTCGCGGCCAACAGCGCCGCCGAGCCGAGCAGGTTGTGGCCGCAGCCATGGCCGTGGCCGCCGGTCTCGACCGGGCGATGCTCCGCGACGCCCGCCTCCTGGCTGAGCCCCGGCAGCGCATCATATTCGCCGAGGAAGGCGATCACCGGACCGCCCTGCCCCCATTCGCCCATCAGCGCGGTTGGGATTCCGGCGAGATTCTCGGTGACGCGGAAACCCTGGTGACGCAGCTCGGCGAGATGTTCGGCGGCGGATCGTGCCTCGGTGTAGCACACCTCCGGCATGCCCCAGACCTTGTCGCTCAAATCGATGAAGCGCGCCTTGATCGTGTCGATGCCACGCCAAATATCACTGCGGTTGTCCATGCGCCGGTCCGTCATCCCTGAAGTTGCTGCGAAGGGCAATGGTTATCAGTTTCGTTTGACCCCGCCTAGCACCCGATGTGACACCAGCCATGCGGCACGACGCGCAACGCGATAGTTCATCAATTCGCACGTCCGGCGGCCTTTCAAGTCGGCGGTTCGCGGCATAGATTAATACTTGGTTCGCGCGTCGTTCCTCGCCCAGGGGCCATGGACGGGCGATGCCGAAATGCAGCAGACTTGCCGAGAGATTTGCCAAGAAACCTGCCAGGAGAGCTCCATGTCCACTCTGACCGAATGGAGAGTGCCGCCGGCGCACCAGCCTCGCACGAACGATTACGGCTTCGATCTCGACCGCGCTCTGTCCTCCATCGTCGGACTGCATTCGATCATCCCGCCGGACGCCTTCAGCGCGGAGACGCTGGGGACCGAGCGCGCCGGCAACGGCGTCGTGATCGACGACGGGCTGGTGCTGACCATCGGCTATCTCATCACCGAGGCGGAATCGGTGTGGCTGCATCGCGCCGACGGGCTGGTGGTTGAAGGTCACGCGCTCGGCTTCGATTCCGTCACCGGCTTCGGCCTGGTGCAGGCGCTCGGCAGCCTCGATATCGCGCCGCTTCCGATCGGTTCCTCCGCGGCGAGCCGGATCGGCGACCGCGTCGTGCTGGGCGGCGCCGGCGGACGGACGCGATCGGTGGCGAGCCGGATCGTGGCGAAGCAGGAATTCGCCGGCTATTGGGAATATCTGCTCGACGAGGCCATCTTCACCCATCCCGCCCATCCGAACTGGGGCGGCACCGGCCTGATCAACCAGCGCGGCGAACTGATCGGCATCGGCTCGCTGCAGCTCGAACGGGAACGCGAGGGCAAGGCCGAGCACGTCAACATGATCGTGCCGATCGATCTGCTGAAGCCGGTGCTCGACGATCTGCGCAAGTTCGGCCGCGTCAACAAGCCGGCGCGGCCCTGGCTCGGGCTGTACTCGACCGAAATCGACAACCGTATCGTGGTGATCGGCATCTCCACCAACGGCCCCGCGGCGCGCGCCGAACTCAAGACCGGCGACGTCATCCTCGCCGTCGACGGCGAGAAGGTGACGAGCCAGACCGGCTTCTACCGCAAGCTCTGGTCGCTCGGCTCCGCCGGCGTCGACGTGCCGCTGACCGTGCATCATGAAGGCGTCACCTTCGACGTCACGGTGACCTCGACGGACCGCGCAAGACTGCTGAAGGCGCCGAGACTTCACTAGATGATCGGATAGAGTCCCCGCTGGACAGAACAGGGAAGCGGCGATGAGCGAGGCCGTGGTGGACGACATCGTGGCCGTGCTGCCGCCGCTCTTGGATTCGCTGGACGCACTCGGCTTCGTCGTGCGCCACCTGCACCCGCCGGAATTCGACCGCGTCATGGAGGCGATCGGCACGCCCGACGAGGCGCTGCAGGCCGCGCGCTCGCGACTCGGCGATTGGCCGGCGCAGTTTTCGAGCATCCGCAGCCTGCTCGATCGAGCGTGCGATGAGTCGCTCGCCGCCTATGGCGGCCTGCGCACGGTCCAGCGCGGCAACGGCGACCTCGTCGCGGTTTTCCGCGCGCTCCGGCATGCGCCGCGCGCGCAGGAGGCGCTCTATCCGCTCGCGGGGAAGTTTCCGCCGGTGAGCAGCTTCTTCCTCGACGCCGCGGTGCGCGAGGACCAGGAATTGCTGACGCGGCTCGCGAACGGCGCCTGCGAACACACCGGCATTTTCCACGACGCCAACGAACCCGGCAGCCGCGGCGGCTTCTCGCTCTACGTGCCGGAATACTACACGCCGGACCGCGCCTGGCCGCTGGTGATGGCGCTGCACGGCGGCAGCGGCAACGGCCGAGGTTTTCTATGGAGCTGGCTGCGCGATGCGCGCAGCCTCGGCGCGATCCTGGTCGCGCCGACCGCGACGGGACCGACCTGGGCGCTGATGGGCGAGGATTCCGACACGCCCAATCTCGCGCGCATCCTCGACGTCGTGCGCACCCGCTGGAACATCGACCCATCCCGCTTGCTGCTGACCGGCATGAGCGACGGCGGCACGTTCTGCTACGTCACGGGGCTCGACGGCGCCTCGCCGTTCACCCACCTCGCGCCGGTGTCGGCGACCTTCCATCCGTTGATGGCGGAGACGGCCGACGCCACGCGGCTCAAGTGCCTGCCGGTGTTCATCACGCACGGCAAGCTCGACTGGATGTTTCCGCTGCAGGTCGCGCGACAAACGCGGGCCGCGCTGTCCGCCGCCGGCGCCGAAGTCACCTACCGCGAGATCGACGATCTCAGCCACACTTATCCGCGCGAGATCAACGCGGAGATATTGCGCTGGCTGAACGGCGACCGAACCGTCGGGAGCTCACAAGAGCCCCTGCTTCAGTTGTAGGTCAGGCAGCACGCCGACGCGATCCGACAAGCAATACGCCGTCGGAGGTCTGCAAGGGATCGTTGACGACGCGGCCAGCGAAGGCCGGATTTCGCGTTGCGCGGCAGGAAAACCCGAGAACTTCGGCTCAAGGCGTTGCTGCATCGAACGCCCTTCGCGGCGCTTCGGTCGGAATCATCGCGCCAGTCGCAAATGACAGCCGTCCACGCCAGAACTCCCAGGAACGAGCGTTGAGCCAGCCGGGCTGGGCATGAAGCATGACCTTTGCCAGGCGTGCCCGACCAACCGCGGTCTCCAACAGGAGGATATCGTCATACGTCGCGAGATTCATGACCTGCGCAATGACGCGGTCTTCCGAGAACGGTTGCCCATCCACCGGCCGCCACCAGAGATACTTGCGGCCAAGCCGCTCGATCAGATGGTTGGAGTCGTGATCCTTCATCATGTCCATTATAGTGGACAAGCTCCGCCTTATCCACGACCACCGGCGTGCCTCGATCTGATTTGTCCTCTGTTCTAAAGGGGTTACAAGCATGAAAATCTCGGCCTTGGGCGCGCTCGGCGAGCAGCCGTCAGGAGGGGGAACCGCCGCTCGACCTCGACGTTATCGCCGGTCACCGGAGGTTCGTCATGCAGACATTTCTCGGAATGATCTTGGGCGCGCTGCTGCTCGTGGCGGGCGTCTATGTCTACGACTCCATGCAGACGTCAGCCGTCGCGAACAGCGAGGTTGCAGCCGCCAACCGTACCATCGTGAACTGGGACGTCGCAAAGGCCGACTGGGACGCCCTGAAGGATCGCGCGCACAGGGACTGGGTGCGGATCTCCTCGAGATAGGACGCCGCTGCCGCAACGGGCATTGAGGGCGCCGTCGCGCAAGGCGACGGCGCCCTCATCTTGTTCAGGTCTTGTTGCCGGCCTTGGCCTTGCGCGCGTCGGCGATGGCCTGCTCGAACTCGGCCATGGTCAGCACGCCCGGAACGCGGAACTTGCCGACGATGAAGGACGGCGTGCCGCGAAAACCGAAGGCGGTCGCCTGGTCGTTGTTGCGCTTCAGGATGGCGTCGATGTCTCCGGCATGGGAGGCGAGATCGCGCTTCAGCCGGTCCATGTCGACGCCGGCACCAGCCAGCAATTCGTTGATGCGCGGTTCGGTCAGCTTGGAGTTGACGCCCATCATCGCGTCATGGGCCTGATGGTACTTGTCCTGGAATTTGGCGGCGAGCGCCATCCGCGCCGCGGTCACGGAGACCGGGCCGAGGATCGGCCAGTCCTTGAGCACCAGCCGCACCTTGCCGTCGTCCTGGACGACCTGGCGAAGCTCGGGCTCGACGCGCCGGCAATAGGGACATTGATAGTCGGACCATTCGACGATGGTGATGTCGCCGTCGAGATTGCCGGCGACCGGCACCTCGGGATCGCGCAGCACCTTGGCTTCGGTCAGAACCTCGTCGCCGCCGCCGGTCGCGGCGCCGGCCGAGCGAATACCGCCTAGAGCCGCAGTAGCGCCCAGCAGCGTCAGCGCGGCGCGCCGTGTCGGCGCGCAGCTACTCATCTCGAATGAAGTCATATCTGGTCCCGTTTTGGCCCTTTTTCGTCTCTACGACTCAGGGCAGGGAAATGTTACGCACCAGCATATAGAGCGCCACGGCGACAATAACAGTCGCAAAAACCACATTCAGCGCGCCCCGTCGCGCCGACAGGTGCCGCGCCGCGGCCGTGCCGGCGAGCCCTCCGGCGATACCGCCCGCGATGAACACCGCGGCAAGGTCCCAGGCGACCAATCCCGACCAGGCGTAACTCGCCGCAGTGGTCAATCCGAACGCGGTCACCGCGACGAGCGACGAGGAGACCGCGTTCATGATCGGCATGCCGGTTGCAAACATCAGGGCCGGCACGATCAGGAAGCCGCCGCCGATGCCGAAGAAGCCGGACAGCGTGCCGGTCGCAAGGCCGAGGCCCGCGACCGCGGGAAAATTGCTCCAGTCCATCTTGACGTCGGGAATGCCGCTCCGCGCCCGCGTCTTCAGCATCAACGCCGCGATCACGAGCATCACCAGCGCAAACATCGCGAGCAGCCTGTGCCCGTCGATCATCTTGCCGAGATTGGACCCGGCGAAGGCGCCGACGATTCCGGCTGCCGCGAACAGCAGCGCCACCGACCAGATCACGGTACCGCCGCGGGAATGGTTGAAGAGGTTGATGGCGGCGTTGGCGGCGACCGCCATCGCACTGGTGCCGATCGCGACATGCGGCTCCCGCACGCCGACCACGTAGACCATCAGCGGCACCGCCAGCACCGATCCACCGCCGCCGACCAGGCCCAGCGAAAATCCGACCAGCGCGCCCGAGGCGACGCCCAGCACGCTTTGCATGACCGAGAGCATCATCGCATCGGCACCGGGCCCGGCAGCGGCAGACCGAGGCCGCGCACGGCGACTTCGCCGATCAGTTGGCAGGGCAGGATGAGGCTGAGACTCGCGAGCATGCAGACGGCATCAAAGGGGTGCCGCCGCCTGCTTGTCAATCGCCGGGCCTAGAGAATGATCCGCAAAAGTGCGCAGCGGTTTTCCGAAAAGATCATGCTCAAACAATAATCTGAAGCGCGATGACGATTCATCGCAATCTCATCGCGCTTCAGGCCGGGGCCATGCCCTGCGCGCGCGGAACAGCAGTCTCGCGGCGCAGGAGCGCCATCAGCGTGCCGGTCATGGTGGCGACCAGGGTCGTGGCGCCATCGCGCTCGGCGAACGCGCTGGCTTCACAGAAGGTGAGCGTGCGGCCCGGCTTGACCACCTCGGCCTTGAAGACGAAGCGCTCGCCTTTCGCAGGCGCGAGCAGGGAGGTCTTGAACTCCACCGTCAGGATATCGGCCTCGCGCGGCATCAGCGTGAACGCGGCGACGCCGCAGGCGTTGTCGAGCCCGGCGGTGATGATGCCGGCGTGGACGAAGCCGTTCTGCTGGGTGAAGGCGGGCGAATAGTCCATCGCAAGCTCGACCTCGCCGGGCGCAAGCCGCGCGATCGAGATGCCGAGCGTGCGCATCGCCGGCTGGCCGTCGAACAGCGCCGCCGCGGCGGCGCGATAGTCCGGATTCTTCGGTTCGAACTTCGCCATCGCTCTGGCCCCTACCGGATTTCCCGCCGGATTTCTCGCCTTCGATCGTTGATACGGTAGCGTATCAGGCTTTCGACGCGA
>NZ_JAGWUA010000319.1 GCF_028868675.1 Bradyrhizobium sp. | reverse complement strand
TCCAACGGCCGCTACGGGCAGGGCGGCCTGATCCGCGAGCGTTTTGCCTCGCGCATCCTCGAGGCCGAGCCGCGAACGCTCTTGAACGAGGCCGGCGACAATCTCGATCCGGACGAGATATGGTCCGCCATGATGACCAACGAGAAGCCGGGCGGCCATGGCGAGCGCTCGGTCGCGGTCGGCACCATCGACATGGCGGTGTGGGACGCGGTGGCGAAGATCGCGCGCCAGCCGCTGTTCCGCCTGCTCGCCGAGCGCCATGGGCGCGCGGCCGACCCGCGCGTCTTCGTCTACGCCGCCGGCGGCTACTACTATCCCGGCAAGGGACTTTCGATGTTGCGCGGCGAGATGCGCGGCTATCTCGATCGCGGCTACAACGTCGTCAAGATGAAGATCGGCGGCGCTGACATCGATGAGGACCGCAAGCGTATCGAGGCGGTGCTGGAGGAGATCGGCAAGGACGCCCAGCTCGCGGTCGACGCCAACGGCCGCTTCGACCTGGAGACCGCGATCGCCTACGCAAAGATGCTGCGGGACTATCCGCTGTTCTGGTACGAGGAGGCCGGCGATCCCCTCGACTTTTCGCTGCAGGCCGCGCTCGCCGAATTCTATCCGCGTCCGATGGCGACCGGCGAAAACCTGTTCAGCCACCAGGACGCGCGCAACCTGATCCGCCATGGCGGCATGCGTCCCGATCGCGACTGGCTGCAGTTCGACTGCGCGCTGTCCTACGGCCTCTGCGAATATCAGCGCACGCTCGACGTGCTGAAGACCCACGGCTGGTCGCCGAGCCGCTGCATCCCGCATGGCGGCCACCAGATGTCGCTGAACATCGCCGCCGGCCTCGGCCTCGGCGGCAACGAGAGCTATCCCGACCTGTTCCAGCCCTATGGCGGCTTCCCCGACGGCGTGCGCGTCGAGAACGGCCACATCGTGATGCCGGAGCTGCCGGGCATCGGCTTCGAAGGCAAGTCGGACCTCTATGCCGAGATGAAGGCGCTGGCGGAGTAGTGAGGCGCGAAGGCGACGCCGAATACTCGCTGTCGTCCCCGCGAACGCGGGGACCCATAACCCCCAGGGAGAGGTTGTGGCGCGAGCTGGTAAATCCCAGTCTTCGCCAAGCTCAATCCTGTGGTCATAGATCCCGGATCGGCGCTCGCTACGCTCGCTTGTCCGGGACGACGATTTACGACAGCCGCATGTCCAGCAGCCGTCGCCCTTCGCTCTTCAGGAGCTTCTTCACCGCGCTCGATGCGACGACCTCGCCGTCATTGGCGTAGGCCTCGTGGTTCTTCTCGATGTCTTCGAGCCGGTAGAGATAGTTGACCATGATCCCGGCGGATTCGCGCAAGGCCTTTTGTGAGAGGTCGCCGAGCCAGTTGATGCGCTCGAGCCGGGCGCCGTTGCCGAGATGGAAGCGGGCGACCGAATCGATCAGCCGTCCCTTCGGCGTGCGGGCCTTCAGGAAGTAGTATGCAGCAAGCGGCTCCAGCACGCCGCGCAATTGCGCCGCCAGCTCCGTATTTTCGAACCAGGCGGGCTCATCGAGCTGCTTCAGCAGCTCGCGCTCCTCGTCGGAAATCGGAACGTCCTTGTCCTCCTTTAGCCATGGCATGAAGCCCGGCACCGGGGACAGCGTCACGAAGCTATCGAGCTTCGGCAGTTCGCGGCGCAGTTCCTCGACCACCTGCTTGATCAGGAAGCTGCCGAAGGAAATGCCACCCAGCCCGCGCTGGGTGTTGGAGATCGAGTAGAACACGGCGGTGCGCGCTTTTTCGATCGGGACCGGCTGACGATCGACCGCGAGCAGCGGCGCGATCGCGGACGGTATCGTCTCGGTCAGCGCCACCTCGACGAAGATCAGGGGCTCGTCCACCATGGCCGGATGGAAGAAGGCGTAGCAGCGGCGGTCGACCGGATCGATGCGGCGGCGCAGATCGTCCCAGTCGCGGATCTCGTGCACGGCCTCGTAGCGGATGATCTTTTCGAGGATGTTGGCCGGCGACGACCAGTCGATCCTGCGCAGCACGAGAAACCCCCTGTTGAACCAAGACGAGAGGAGATGGGTGACGTCGCGGTCGAGCGCGGTGAGTTCGGCGTGGCCCTTCATCATGCCGAGCAGGTCGGCGCGCATGCTGACGAGATCGCCGGTGCCGCCGGGCGCCCGATTGAGGCGGCGGATCAACTCCTGCCGCCGCGGCTCCGAGGCGAAATGCAGATCGCTTGCGTCCTCGTCGCTCGGCTGCGTGCGCCATCTCTCGACCGCCTGGGCCAGACGTTCCCGGTCCGGGCCGAAATCGCGCAACAGCGCATCGAAGAAGGTGCGCCGTCCGGTCGCGTCGAGCTCTCTGTAGAGATCGAGCACGTCGCGCGCCATGGCGGTGGCGGAGGCCTCGCCCCGGCCCGACAACAGCGCCTCGCACAGCTTGACGAGACCGCCCGCGTCCTGCTTGCCGTCGGTCGGGTCGGCGCGGCGCAGCAGCGTGCGGCCGCGCTCGGAAATCGTCGTGAGCAGGTCGGAAAAGAAGGCGTTGGCCATGCGGGGGTTCGAATCCGGTGGAGGTTGGCTGAATGCTTACACAGGATTTAGGCGGAAGCCGATCACAATCAAGCGCACAAGGTGGCAGGTGAATCAGGTCTTCCGCGCAAATTCCCTGGGCGTCCGTCCCGTCACCTGCCGGAAGGCTGCCGAAAAAGCCGGCACGCTGGCATAGCCGAGCAGCGCCGCGATCTGCTTGACCGAGAGACCGGCGTCCGTCGACAGCTTTTCGATCGCGGCGGCGATGCGGGCGCGCTGGCACCAGCTCTTGAAGCTCAATTGTGTTTCCGACGAGAACAGCCGCGACAGCGTCCGCCCCGAGGTGCCGACCTCGCTCGCGAGGTTCTCGATCTCGTGGTCGCTCGTCGGGTCCGCCAGCACGATGTCGGCGGCGCGCCGGCAGCGCGGCTCGCGCGGCAGCGGGATGAAGGTCGCCGAATCCTCCGCTTGGTCCAATTCCATCATCGCCAGACGCAGCAGCAGCGCGGTCCGCTCGCGGTCGCCGCGATCGTCGAACAAAGCGAGGATGGTCTGGTGCAGCAGCGGCGACACCCGCACCACGAACTCCGCCACCAGGCTGTGGCTACGCGCCTCGCGCTGCAGCCAGTCGAACTCAAAATAGAGCGTCCGCATCTCGATATCGGCCAGCACGTCGATCGCATGCTCCGACAGCGCCGGGACCCACACCGCACGGTCCGGGGGCACCAGCCAGCGGCCTTTCGGCGTCGTCACCTGCATCGTGCCCTTGGCGGCGTAGACCAGTTGCGCCTCGCGGTGCATGTGGGTGTGGATCCGATGACCCTTCCTGTAGCCGTTTGCGATCATGTGGATGCCGTCGCCGGTCGAGGTCA
>NZ_JAGWUA010000104.1 GCF_028868675.1 Bradyrhizobium sp. | reverse complement strand
GAGGCCCTGGGCCGCAAAGGCGCAGGCCGCGGTCGCCGCCGACAGCGCGAACATCGGCCGGGCGAACAGGTCGAGCGGCAGCATCGGCGCGGGATGATCGGCGTGCCGGCGCGCCAGAGCGATGCCGAGCGCGAGCGCTGCGGCGAGTTCCAGCGCGACGGCGACGGACGACAGCTTGTGCGCGGCGCTGCCGATCCCCGTGACGAACAGGCCGAGGCAGATCGCGGCCAGCGCCGCGCCCAGGAAGTCGAAGGCATGCACGGCGCGCGGCGTTTGCGGCAGTGTCGCAAGCCCGATGCCGATCGCGATCACGCCGAACGGCACGTTGATCGCGAACAGCCAGGGCCAGTTGCCAACCGAGAGGATGGCGGACGCCACCGTCGGGCCGAAGGTCAGCGCGGTCGCGACCACCAGCGCGTTGTGGCCGAGCCCGCGGCCGAGCATGCGCGAGGGATAGACGAAACGCACCAGCGCGATGTTCACGCTCATGATGCCGCTGGCGCCCAGCCCCTGCAGGGTGCGGGCGACCAGCAGGCTCGGTAGCGACCAAGCCATCGCGCAGGCCAGCGAGGCCAGCGTGAACAGCACGAGGCCGCCGAGATAGATGCGCTGGTGGCCGACGATCTCGCCGAGCGCGCCGAGCGGCAAGAGCGTCGCGACCAGTGCGATCTGGTAGACGTTGACCACCCAGACCACCTCCTCCGGCGTGACGTGGAGGTCGACGGCCATCGCGGGCAGCGCGATGTTGGCGATCGCCGTGTCGAGCGAGCCGAGCGCCAGCGCGGTGAAGATCGCCGCGATCGCCCAGCGCCGGCGCTCGGCCGGCAGGCCGTCGGCGGGATGGTCGGGCTCCCGTGCGGCGACAGGTAAGGTCAGTGTCATGGCCCGCGCAGCCCCCGGGAGCATCGGCCGATGCGTGATACGATCTTTCGCATACTACGGCCCGGCGACCGGCCACAGGCATTTGCGTGCATGCCCGCATGCGCGAAACTCGGGCGAGCGGCCCGCGCGCGCACGTGGTGGCTGGCGTATGGTCGGCCGGTTCGCAACGAGTCTCGAGGGGATGCTCATGCACATCGTCGTTCTGCCCGGTGACGGTATCGGTCCGGAGATCACGGCGGCGACATCGGGCGTGCTGCGCACCGCTTCCGAGCGCTTCCAGCTCGACCTGAGGCTGGAGGAGCACGCCGTCGGCCATGCCAGCCTCGAGCAGTTCGGCGCCACCGTCCGGCCCGGGCTCCTGGACATCGTGCGCGGCGCCGACGGCCTGATCCTCGGGCCGACCGCGACCTTCGACTTCAAGGACGAGGCGCGCGGCGAGATCAACCCGTCGCGCTATTTCCGCAAGAACCTCGACCTCTACGCCAACATCCGCCCCGCGCGCACCTATGGCGGAGGCCGGTTCGGCGCCTTCGATCTCGTGGTGGTGCGCGAGAACACCGAAGGCTTTTACGCCGACCGCAACATGGAGGAGGGCCATGGCGAGCTCCGGGTGACGCCCGACGTCGTGGTCTCGCTACGCCGCATCACGCGAACGTGCTGCGAGCGCATCGCGCATGCCGCCTGTCGGCTCGCGATGAAGCGGCAAAAGCATCTCACCATCGTGCACAAGGCCAATGTGCTGAAGATGGGCGACGGCATGTTCCTCGATATCTGCCGGGAGGTGGCACGCGGCTATCCCGCGCTCGAGGTCGATGACGTGCTGGTCGACGCCATGATGGCGCATGCGGTACGCAACCCCGCGCGCTTCGACGTCATCGTCGCCACCAACATGTTCGGCGACATCCTGTCCGATCTCACCGCGGAATTGTCCGGCAGCCTCGGCCTCGGCGGCTCGCTCAATGTCGGCGACGGCCACGCCATGGCGCAGGCCGCGCACGGCTCGGCGCCCGACATCGCCGGCCGCGACGTCGCCAATCCGGCGTCGCTGATCCTGTCGACTGCGCTGCTGCTCGCCTGGCACGGCGAGCGCAGCGGCGAAATCCGCTACGAGACGGCGGCGCGCGCCATCGAGCAGGCGGTCGCGCGCGCAATCGCAGAGGGGCAGGCGACTCCCGACATCGGTGGCCGTCTCGGCACCATCGCCATGGGCGCCGCGGTCGCGGGGATGTTGCGGTCGGAGTGAAATATGCGCCACGGGCTCGCTTCACCTCACCCCGCTTGCGGTGAGAGGTCGATCGCGTAGCGATCGGGTGAGGGGGAGTCTCCGCGAGTCCAACTCATACCGTGTACGCGGATGCAGCCCCTCACCCCGGCCCTCTCCCCGCGAAGGCCGAGGGAGGAGTTGGGAGCACCTAGAACTGATACCGTCTCAATCCGCCGTCGACCGGGATCACCGTGCCGGTGATGTAGCGCGCCACGGGGGAGGCCAAAAACACCGCGAGCGCGGCGAGGTCCTCCGGCTCGCCCCAATAGCCGACGGGGATTTCCTCTTCCGCAAAGCGCTCGCGGTAATCCGGCGGATAGTTGCGGCGGATCTGCTCGCTCATGATGCGGCCCGGCGGGATGCAGTTGATGGTGATGCCGTGCTTGCCGATCTCGCGCGACAGGCCCTTGGCCCAGGCGTGCACGGCGGCCTTGGCCGCGAACGCCGCGTTCAGCCCCTCCGGCTCGGACTTGCCGGTGATGTTGATGATGCGGCCCCAGTTGCGCGCGATCATCTGCGGCAAGAACGCATGCGCGATGCGGCGATAGCTGGTGAAGTTGAGCGCGATCGCCTCTTCCCATTTGCTGTCGGGCGCATCGACCGGCAGCGGCCGGCTGCCGCCGGCGTTGTTGACGAGGATGTCGACATGGCCGAGTTTGGCGAGCGCGAAGGCCGACAGCTTTTCGGCCGCGTCCTTGTCCATCACGTCCTGCTCGAACGGCACGATGGCGTCGTCGCCGACCTCTTGCACCAGTTGCGTGAGCAAATCCTTGCGCCGCGCCACCGCCACCACGCGCACGCCCTCGGCCGCGAGCCCCTTGGCGATGGCGCGGCCGATGCCGATGCTTGCACCCGTCACGACGGCGGTTTTCGACTTCAGCCCGAGATCCATGGTCGCACGCTCTCTTTATCTCTGGTTGTCGGGTCTTGTGGGTTCCTGGCCGGGACCCGCGCGAGGCGATTTGCCCGGGCGGGACGAGCAGTGGTATCGAAGTGACACCGCGAAGCAAGACAAAAACAGGTTCGACCAGCCGATGGTGTGGGATCCCCAGCAATATCTGAAATTTTCCGGCCACCGCCTGAGGCCCGCGGTCGATCTGTTGATGCGGATCCCGGATTTCGCCGTGCGCAGCGTCGCCGATCTCGGCGCTGGCGCCGGCAACGTCACGAAGCTGATCAAGCAGCGCTGGCCGGACGCAACCGTGACCGGTGTGGAGGGCTCGGCCGAAATGGTCGCCGCCGGGCGCAAGGCCGCGCCCGAGGTGGAGTGGCTACAGGCGGACCTCGGCCAGTGGCATCCCGCACGGCAATATGACCTGATCTATTCCAATGCTGCACTGCACTGGCTGCCCGACCACGCGGCGCTGTTTCCGTCGCTGATGCAGAAGGTGGCGCCCGGCGGCCTGCTCGCGGTGCAGATGCCACGCAATTTCACGGCGCCCTCGCATCTGCTGATCGGCGAGACCGCGTTGAACGGTCCGTGGCGGAGCAAGGTCGCCCATCTCGTGACGCCGCCGCCGGTCGAGGGACCGGCCTTCTATCACGACCTTCTGTCGCCCTTGTCGGACGATATCGACATCTGGGAGACCGAGTATCTCCAGGTGCTGGAGGGCGACAATCCCGTCAAGGAATGGACCAAGGGAACCTGGCTGACGCGCTATCTCGACGTGCTGCAGGGCGAGGAGAAGTCCGCCTTCGAGGCGGCCTATGGCGAGCGGGTCGCAAGAGCCTATCCGAAGAATGCGGCGGGGCAGACGCTGTTTCCGTTCCGCCGGCTGTTCATGATCGCCCGGCGCAGGGGTTAACGCTGTCGGGCGATGCGACATCGCTGCGTGCGGCCGGGGCTGGAGCGGAGGCGGGGTTACGTATACAAGTCGATCGAACGGGTTGAGGCCGGCCGCCCATTGGGCTTAGGTCTAGTTGTTCGGGTGGTGGTTTGCTGCCACTAGAGACGCCGGAATCAAGAAAAAGAACCGGTTTTCCAGCTTGTTGGGAGGTACTTCATGCACAGACTGCTACTTGCGGCCGCGGCCGCCGCTCTCATTCTCGCTCCGGCTGCGGCCCAGGCCCAGAGCCCGATCGTCATCAAGTTCAGCCACGTCGTCGCCAACGACACGCCCAAGGGCAAGGGCGCGCTGAAGTTCAAGGAACTCGCCGAGAAGTACACCGACGGCAAGGTCAAGATCGAGGTCTATCCGAACTCCTCGCTCTACAAGGACAAGGAGGAGATCGAGGCGCTGCAGCTCGGCTCGGTCCAGATGCTGGCGCCCTCGACCGCGAAGTTCGCTCCGCTCGGCGTGAAGGAGTTCGAGGCGCTCGATCTGCCCTGGCTGTTCAAGGATGACGAGACCTACGCCGCCGCGATGAAGGGTAACGTCGGCAAGTGGCTGTTCCAGAAGCTCGAGGCCAAGGGCATCACCGGCCTCGCCTATTGGGACAACGGCTTCCACATGGTCTCCTCCAACCGTCCGCTGATGAAGCCGTCCGACTTCCAGGGACTGAAGTTCCGCATTTCCGGCTCCAAGATCGCCGACCAGTACTTCCGCCTCGTCGGCTCGATTCCGCAGATCATGGCGTTCTCGGAGGTCTACCAGGCGCTGCAGACCGGCGTCGTCGACGGCTGCGAGAACACCGCCTCGAACTACCTGACGCAGAAGTTCTACGAGGTGCAGAAGGACATCACCGTCTCCTATCACGCGCACCTGCAATATGCCGTCATCGTCAACTCCAAGTTCTGGGCCGGCCTGCCGCCGGACATCCGCACCCAGCTCGAGAAGGCGATGGCGGATGCGACCGAGTACACCAACTCGATCGCGCGCAAGGAGAACGAGGACGCGCTCGCCGAGATCAAGAAGTCGGGCAAGACCACGCTGCACTACCTGACGGACCAGGATCGCAAGGCGTGGCAGGAGGCGATGCAGCCGACCTACAAGTGGGCGAAGGGCCGCGTCGGGCAGGAGGTGCTCGATCTCGTGGCCAAGGAACTCGACATCAAGATGAACTGACGCTCGCCGCGGTCCCGCGCCGCCGGCCCAATGCATGACGAGAAGAACGGTCGGGAGTGATTGCGCTCCCGGCCGTTTCGGTCTGAGAAGGGGGGATTCTCGTGCTTCGTGTGATCAATCGTGTACTCGACCATCTTGAGGAATGGCTGATCGCCACGCTGATTGCGGCGGCAACGGCGCTGATCTTCTTCGCCGTCGTGCACCGCTACGGCACGGGTCTTTCCATCGACGTCGCGCGATGGGCATCCGCGCGCGGCCTCACCTTCATCGCCGTCCCCGCCAACGCCGCCTTCACGTGGCTCGCCGCGCTCGACGTCTCCTGGGCGCAGGAGCTGTGCATCTACATGTTCATCTGGATGGCGAAGTTCGGCGCGGCCTATGGCGTGCGCACCGGCATCCACGTCGGCGTGGACATTCTGGTCAACCGCCTGCCGGAGAATTCCCGCAAGCAGGTGATCCTGTTCGCCCTGATGTGCGGCGCGTTCTTCACCGGAATGATCGGGGCCTTCGGCTACTCCTTCGTCAGCGAGATGTTCCGTACCGGGCAGCAGTCGAACGACCTCGAAGCGCCGATGTGGATCATCTATCTGGCGATCCCGCTCGGCTCGAGCCTGATGTGCTACCGCTTCCTCCAGGTCGCGTGGTCCTACTTCTGGACCGGCCATCTGCCGCACCATGACGAGACGCACGTGGAAGGCGTGCAGGCGGATATCTCGCCCGCGCTGCATCCGCAGCCCGCGGGCGAGGCGACCAAGGCCGCCCGTCGCAAGTTCTCGCCGCTCGGCGCGATCCTGATCATGGCGCCGATCCTGATCTTCGGGATGTGCCTCGGCGAGAAGGCCGGGATTCTCGTGCTGCCGCCCGTGCTGCGCGCGACGACCGTGTTCGCGCTACTGATCGCGCTGATGCTGACCGGCGTTCCGGTCTCCATCGCGCTCGGCCTCACCGTGATGACCTTCCTGTTCACGCTGACCACGGTGCCGATCGAGGCGGTCTCGATGAAGCTCTTCACGGGCATCGAGAGCTTCGAGATCATGGCGATCCCGTTCTTCATCCTGGCCGGCAATTTCCTGACCCATGGCGGCGTCGCGCGACGCATGATCAACTTCGCGACCTCGCTGATCGGGCACTGGCACGGCGGCCTGGGCCTCGCCGGCATCGTCGCCTGCGCCATGTTCGCGCTGGTGTGCGGCTCGAGCGTCGCGACCGTCGCGGCGATCGGCGCCATCGTGCTGCCCGAGATGGTCCGCCATGGCTACCCGATGCGCTTCGGCGCCGGCATCATCACGGTCGCCGGTTCGCTCGGCATCCTGATGCTGCCCTCGATCCCGAAGATCGTCTACGCGGTCGCGACCAACACCTCGATCGGCGCGCTGTTCGTCGCGGGCCTGTTGCCCGGCATCATGCTGACCGCGATGCTGTGCATCGTGACCTGGTGGATCGCGCGCAAGCGCGACTATCCGCGCATGGCGAAGGCGAGCTGGGGAGAGACCATCCGCACCTTCCGCGAGAGCGTCTGGGGACTGATGCTGGTCGTCATCATCATCGGCGGCATCTACAGCGGCCTGTTCACCGCGACGGAAGCCGCCGCGATGGCGGCGATCTACTCGTTCTTCATCTCGGTGTTCGTCTACAGGGCGATCGGGATGAAGGACGTGCCGCGCGTGCTGCTGCGCGCGGCCAACACATCCGCGATGCTGCTCTACATCGTCACCAACGCCGTGCTGTTCTCCTTCGTGCTGTCGAACGAGAACCTGCCGTCGACGCTGGCCGACTGGATCGCGGCGCAGAACCTCGGCTGGGTCGGCTTCCTGCTGCTCGTCAACGTCCTGCTGCTGCTCGCCGGGAATTTCATGGAGCCGAACTCCATCATCCTGATCATGGCGCCGATCCTGGCGCCAGCGGCCAAGAAGCTCGGCATCGATCTCGTGCATTTCGGCATCGTCATCGACGTCAACATGGAGGTCGGCCTCTGCCACCCCCCTGTCGGCTTGAACCTGTACGTGGCATCGATGATAGCGCGAATGCGCATCACCGAGCTCGCGGTCGCGGTGATGCCGTGGCTCCTGACGATGCTGGCTTTCCTCATCGTCGTGACCTACTGGCCCGACCTGACGCTGTGGCTGCCGAGGGCTCTCGGCATGCATTAACGGCCGGGATAGAGTTGGCGAGCGGTTTCCTGCGCGCGGTGACGCTTCGTGTCGATATTTGCTTAACCTTCGGTCAAAAGCTCGGGAGGCAGCATGGACTTCGATCTGTCGGAACGGTCGGAGCATTGGCGCTCGAGATTGCAGGCCTTCTTCGATCGGGAGGTGCTGCCGCGCCATCGCGACTGGCTCGGCCACGTGGCCGTCAGCACCGGCACGCCGCCCTTCATGACCGGGCTGCAGCACAAGGCGCGCGCCGCGGGCCTGTGGAATCTCGCGCTGCCGGAGTTCGCATCGGACGAGCCGGGGACGCGGCTCTCCAATCTCGACTATGCGCCGCTCGCCGACGAAGATCACGTCGCGCCGATTTCGCTCGAGAGGTTTGCTGATGACGACAGTTGATCAATCCCGGCCGCACGCCTCTCCAATCGACAAGGACTGGCTGCGCGACAAATATCGGCAGGAGCGCGACAAGCGCCTGCGGCCGGACGGCAACGACCAGTATCTCGAGCTCAAGGGACGGCTTGCGCACTATCTCGACGATCCCTACACGCCCCTCACGGCGCGCACGCCGAAGACCGATCACGTCACCTTCGCCTTCGTCGGCGGCGGCTTTGCAGGGCTCGTCACTGCGGCGCGGCTCAAGGAGGCCGGCATCGACGATGTCCGCATCATCGAGAAGGGCGGCGATTTCGGCGGCACCTGGTACTGGAACCGCTATCCCGGCGCGCAATGCGACACCGCGTCGATGGTCTACATGCCGCTCCTGGAGGAGACCGGCCACAGGCCGTCGGAGAAATACGCGCATGCGCCGGAAATTTTGGCGCAGTGCCAGCGCATCGGCCGGCAATACGGCCTCTATGACAACGCGCTGTTCCATACCGAGGTCACGAGCCTCGACTGGGACGAGGGCCATTCGCGCTGGAGGATCAGGACCAACAGGGGCGACGACTTCACGGCGCAGTTCGTCGGCATGGGCACCGGGCCGCTGCACGTGCCGAAGCTTCCCGGCATTCCCGGCATCGAGACCTTCAGGGGCCACTCGTTCCATACCAGCCGCTGGGACTACGGTTACACCGGCGGCGATCCCTCGGGCGCGCCGATGGAGAATCTCGCCGACAAGCGCGTCGGTATCATCGGCACCGGCGCCACCGCCGTGCAGTGCGTGCCGCATCTCGCGCGCGCGGCCAGGGAGCTCTACGTCTTCCAGCGCACGCCGTCCTCGGTCGACGTCCGCGCCAACGCGCCGATCGATCCGGACTGGTTCGAAGGCATAGCGACGCCGGGCTGGCAGCAGCGCTGGCTGGAAAACTTCACCGCCAATCAGGCCGGCGGCACCGCCGAGGTCGATCTCGTCCAGGACGGCTGGACCGATCTCAACCGGCGCATCCGCGCCAGGATCATCCTGTTGCCCCGCGAGCAGCGGACGCCGCAGAACATGCTCGCGGCGTTCGAGGATTCCGACTTCGAGAAGATGGAGGAGATCCGTGCCCGCGTCGACGGTATCGTCCATGACCGCGACACCGCGGCCAAGCTCAAGGCCTGGTACCGCCAGCTCTGCAAGCGGCCGTGCTTCCACGACGAATATCTCGAGGCGTTCAACACGCCGGGCACGCATCTGATCGACACCGACGGCAAGGGCGTCGAGCGCATCAACGAAAAGGGCGTCGTCGTCGCAGGCAAGCAATACGATCTCGACTGCATCATCTATGCCTCCGGCTTTGAGGTCGGCACCGACTACAAGCGCCGCGCCGGCTTCGACCTCACCGGCCGGGGCGGCCTGAAGCTGTCGGACTATTGGAGCGAGGGCATGCGGAGCCTGCACGGCATTCACGTCCACGGCTTCCCCAACGCATTCTTCGTGCAGCCGGCGCAGGGCGCCAACCTCATCTCCAACATCCCGCACAACCTCACCGAGGCGGCCCGAACCATCGCGATGCTGGTCGGCCATGCCAGGGCGAGCGGCGCCAGGGAGATCGAGGTGACGAAGGGGGCCGAGGACCGCTGGATCGCGCTGCTGCTGACCGGCGTCGGGCGAATGATCGGCTCGCCCGACTGCACGCCCGGCTACTACAACAACGAGGGGCGCGAGCCGGGACCGGCCACGCGGCTCAATGTCGGCCATCCCGCCGGACCGTCGGTCTATTTCAGATATCTGGACGAGTGGCGCAGCACCGGTCGGTTCGAAGGGCTGGCGTTTCGCTGAGCGCATCCCGAGTGGATATATCGCCTGATCGAGGGAGTGACGAGCATGACTGGGACCGCCGCTGAGACGCCAAAGGACGCATCCGCCTCGGTGATCGCGCAGCAGAACGAGGTTCTGGGCGCGCTGCCGTTTTCGGACCGGCGCGATTTCGAGGAGGCTGCGCGCGGCTTCCTCGGCACCATCGAGAATGCGAAGATCACCAACGCGCAGGGGCGCGTGGTCTGGAGCCTCGAACCCTACGGCTTCCTGTCTGCCGAACAGGCGCCGCCGACGGTCAATCCGAGCCTGTGGCGGCAGTCGCGCCTCAACATGCATCACGGCCTGTTCGAGGTCGTGCCCGGCGTCTACCAGGTGCGCGGGCTCGACATCGCCAACATGACGCTGATCGAGGGCGACAGCGGAGTCATCGTCGTGGATACGCTGACCTCGATCGAGGGCGCGCGCGCCGCGATGGAGCTCTACTTCAAGCACCGGGGATTGCGGCCGGTGTCGGCCGTCATCTTCACCCACACCCACACCGATCATTGGGGCGGGGCGCGCGGCGTCTTGGAGGAGGACGTGCTCGCCTCGGGAGCCGTGCCGATCGTCGCACCGAACCTGTTCATGGAGCATGCGGTCTCCGAGAACATCATCGCCGGGCCGGCGATGCTGCGCCGCGCGCAGTACCAGTTCGGCCCGTTCCTCGCCAAGGGCGAGCGCGGCCAGGTCGATTGCGGCCTCGGCAAGTCGATGGCGGTCGGATCGGTCGCGCTGCTGCGGCCCACCGACCTGATCATGGCGACCGGCGACACGCGGTTGATCGACGGCGTCGCGTTCGAATTCCAGATGGCGCCGAACAGCGAGGCGCCGGCCGAGATGCACTTCTACGTTCCGCGCTACCGGCTTCTGAATCTCGCGGAGAACTGCACCCACAATTTCCACAACCTGCTGCCGTTCCGCGGCGCCGACGTGCGCGACGCGCTCGCCTGGTCGAAATATCTCAACGAGGCGCTGCGTCTGTGGGGCGGCAAGGCGGAAGCGATGTGCGGCCAGCACCACTGGCCGGTTTGGGGGCGCGAGCGCATCGACACCATGATCCGCGAGCAGCGCGACCTCTACAAGTTCGCGCACGACCAGACCATCCGCCTGATGAATCACGGTCTCACCGCGACCGAGATCGCCGAAACCATCCGCCTGCCCAGGAGTCTCGACGGCGCCTGGCACGGCCGCGGCTATTACGGCCACATCCGCCACAATGTGAAGGCGATCTACCAGAAGTATCTCGGCTGGTACGATGCCAACCCCGTCCATCTCGATCCGCTGCCGCCGGTCGAATCAGGCCGGAAATACGTCGAGTACATGGGCGGCGCGGACGCGATCCTTGCACGCGCGCGCAAGGATTTCGATGCGGGCGAATTCCGCTTCGTGGCGCAGGCGGTGAGCCACCTCGTGTTCGCCGATCCCGACAACCGGGCGGCGCGCGCGCTGCTCGCCGACACCTTCGAACAGCTCGGCTACGCCGCGGAGAGCTCGACCTGGCGCAACGCCTATCTGTTCGGGGCGCAGGAACTACGCCAGGGCATGCCGCAGACGCCGCCGCTCGCGCCGATGCGGCGCGAGACGCTCGCGGCACTGCGCACCGAGCAGCTCTGGGACGTGCTCGGCATCCGCCTCAACGGACCGAAGGCCGAGGGCAAGCACATCGTGCTGAACTGGATCTTTTCCGACACCGGCGAGCGCTTCGTGCTCAATCTGGAGAACTGCGCGCTCACCTACACCGAGGGCGTGCAGGCGGAGGCGGCCGACGCCAGCTTCACGCTCGCCCGCTCCACGCTCGACGAGGTGATCGCCAGGCAGACGAGCTTTCCGGAAGCGGTCGCCGCCGGCAAGGTGAAGCTGTCGGGCAACCCGATGCGGCTTGCCGAGCTGATGGGCCTGATGGACGAATTCCCGCGCATGTTCGAGATCGTCGAGCCGAAGCGGACGGCCGTGACGTAGTCGCCGCGCGTAGCCGTAGCCCGGATGGAGCGCGGCGAAATCCGGGGTCGCACTGTCCCCGCATTCCGCTGCGCTCCATGCGGGCTACCGCTTCATTCGTCGCCCCCTAAAACAAATGGCCGGCCGAAAGGCATTCGGCCGGCCAAGTCGAGCAAACGTCAGGGAGGAAGAGGAACGTCTGCGAGAAAAGTGAATTCAGGCGTCGAGATTGTGCAGGCGCTGGCGGTTGCGGAGCACGATCTGGCGGGCGCCGGAGAAGCCGAGGATGCCCTGGGCGTGAAGCTGGGACAGCGCGCGCGACACGGTCTCGAGCGTCAGGCCGAGATAGTCGCCGATGTCGCGGCGGCACATCGGCAGTGCCATCATGCTGGCAACGGCCAGGCGGCGGTCCATTTCCAGCAGGAAGGTCGCGACCCGCTCCATCGCGGTCTTGCGGCCGAGCAGCAGCATGTGGTCTTCGGCGTGGCGCAGTTCGGACGCCGTCATGGCCCAGAGCTTGCGCGCGACCTGGACGTCGATGCCGGCGGCCTTCTCGAGGCTGGAGCGCTTCACCAGCCGCACGGTGGTGTCGATGATGGCTTCGGCGGCGAGGCGGTGGGCGGCGCCCGATTCGAGGCCGAACACGTCGCCGGGGAGATGGAAGGCGCCGATCTGGCGGCGACCGTCGGAGAGGAGCTTGTAGCTGCGCACCGCGCCGGAGACGACCTGGTAGACGTACTCGGCCGGCTCGTCCTCGCCGTAGATCTCCTCGTCCTTCCGGTAGGAGAACTCGGTGGCGACCAGACCGACATGGCCGGTGATCGCGCCAAACTGGTCGGAGACGGGATGGCCGGCTGCAGGAGCGATCTTGCCGTTGATCTGCTTGCCGACGATCTGGTTGTTGAGCGACTGGGTGAGCATGAGTGCCATCTCCGTTTTCGATGGCACACGGGTACCGAGGATCGCGCGGCGTGAAAATTTCGAGCGATATCTTAAGGAGGTTTACCTACGTAGAACCCCGTAGGTCAGTGCTGGATCGCATGACGGATCCGTTTGATGAGATTTTCATCGAGAAGTGGCTTCAAAATCACGTCCTTGACGCCGGCGGCCGCGGCTCGGGTCGTGATGTTCTCGTCGGGATAGCCCGTGATCAGGATCACCGGGGCGCGGTTGTCGACCTGGCGCAGGCGCAGGGCCAAGTCGATGCCGTTGATGTCGGGCATCTTGTAGTCGATCACGAAACAGTCCACGCCGTCGTCGCGGACGGCGTTGAGGAGCGCCGTGCCATTCCTGAAGGTCCGCACGGCAAAGCCGTCGGTTTCCAGCAGGAATCGCAGCGATCCCAGCACGGCGGCGTCATCGTCGACCACATAGACGGTGGGTTTTGGCGGTAACGACATCGGCAGCCGCTCATGTTGCGCGCTAATCTCAGTCATGCAGATTTGCTAGCATATGGCGACAGGGCAGAACTTGACTTGCCTCAATCGTTGAGCATGCCGGCGCGCATCGCCAGTCGCACCAGCTCCGACAGGCTGCCGGCCTGCATCTTGGTCATGACGTTGGCGCGGTAGACCTCGATGGTGCGCGGGCTGATGTCGTATTCGCGCGCGATCAGCTTGTTGGAGAGTCCGGCGATCAGCCCCTCCATGACCTGGCGCTCGCGCGGGCTCAGGGAGGCGACGCGCGCCGAGATATCCTGGGCCACGGCCTCGTTCCTGGCGGCCGGCTCGGCCTGCCGGATCGCCGAGTCGATCATCGCGGTCAGGCGGTCGTCCTCGAACGGCTTTTCGAGGAAGTCGACCGCGCCGAGCTTCATCGCTTCGACCGCCAGCGGCACGTCGCCGTGCCCGGTCATGATCACGATCGGGAAGGGGCTGTGCTCGGATTTCATGCGCTTGAGCAGTTCGATGCCGTCGATGCCCGGCATGCGAACGTCGGACACCACGCAGCCGAATTCGAGCTGCGGCAGCGCCTCGAGGAAGCTCTCCGCGGTCTCGAACAGGCGAACGTTGAAGCCGGACGAATCGAGCAGGAATTGCAGCGAGTCCCGCATCGCCTCGTCGTCGTCGATGACGTAGATGTTTCCCTTTGTCGCCATGGATCAGGTCTCGTCGGCTGCAGGCAGGGTGAAGCGGAAGGTCGCGCCGCCCGAGGCGTTGCTTTCGGCCCACATCCGGCCGCCATGAGCCTCGATGATCGAACGGCTGATGGACAGTCCCACTCCCATGCCGGTCTCCTTTGTCGTGAAGAAAGTCTGAAACAGATTGGGAATCACGTCATCCTGGAAGCCCGATCCGGTATCGGACACCTCGACTTCGATCATGTCGTTCCCGACCCTGGTGTTGGCGACGATGAGCTCCCGCCGGGGCGACTGCATCATCGCTTCCAGCGCGTTGCGGAAGAGGTTGACCAGGACCTGCTGGATCTGGACGCGGTCGGCGAGCACGAGGTCGGCGTTCGGATCGAGGTTGAAGCGGAGCTGGATGCTCTGCTCGCGCGCGCCGGCGAGGCCGAGCGCGCCGGCTTCCTCGATCAGCTTGGACAGGCTCTCGACCCGCTTCTCCGATTCGCCGCGGGAGACGAAGTCGCGAAGCCGGCGGATGATCTGGCCTGCGCGCAGCGCCTGCTCGGCGGCGCGGTCCATCGCGCTCTCGATCTTGGAGGCGTTGGGATCTCCGCTGCCGGACAACAGCCGCCGCGAGCCCTTCATGTAGTTGCTGATCGCGGCCAGCGGCTGGTTGAGCTCGTGGGCCAGCGCGGACGCCATCTCGCCCATCGCGCTCAGCCGCGAGACGTGAACGAGCTCGGACTGCAATTCCTGCAGGCGGGCCTGGGTCTGCTGATGCTCGGTGAGGTCGCGCACGAAGCCGGTGAAATAGGGCTCGTCGCCCTGCTGCGTCTGTCCGACCGACAAATGCATCGGGAAGGTGGTGCCGTCGCGTCGCTTGCCGGTGACGATTCGGCCGATGCCGATGATGTGCGGGTCGTGCGTTTCGAGATAGCGCTCGAGATAGCCGTCGTGACGCGACCGGTCCGGCTCCGGCATCAGGATGCTGACGTTGCGGCCGATGGCCTCCTGCTTGCTGTAGCCGAACAGGCGCTCCGCGGCGCTGCTGAAGAGCTGCATGATGCCGCGCGAATCGATCACGATCATCGCGTCGGGCACCGTCTCGAGGATCGAGCGCAGGTGGTCCTCCTGCGTCCTCAGGGCCTCCTCGACCCGCTTCTCCTGGTCGACGTCGAGGAAAATCCCGCTGATGTGGCGCGGCGCGCCGGATTCGTCCCGGATCAAGCCGGCGCGGGCGCGGATCCACTGTCCCTTTCCGGACGAGGCGCCGACCTTGAACGACAGGTCGAACCCGCCGCCGCTGCGGGGCATCTGCTGGATCGTCTGCTCGAATCGCGCGCGGTCGGCGGGCTGCAGCAGCGACAGGAACGCGTCGTAGCCGATGGTCTGGCTCCAACCGGCACCGAACATCGCCCTGGCGGCCTCGGACCACTCCAGCTCGCGGGTCCTGAGGTCGAGATCCCAGGTGCCGACGCCGAAGCCCTCGATGCGGACCCGGAAATGCTCGCCCCGGCCGTCATCTTGCGCATGATCTACCAGGGTCGGCGCCAAACTCTTGCTCCAATCTCAGGCGGCCGGCCGGATGTCGTTACCGCCGCTGTAATTTCGCCCAAGGCAGGGCCGGAGGCAAGGTCGCTCGCCTGATTCCATTGGGGGATTCGCCGGTCCGCCAAGGGGTGCCACGGCGCCTGCGTGACCGGAGCAGCGGTTTGATCTATCTCATCCTGCCGCGCGACGGCCGGCCTAGACTTTCGACGCTTTTGCAGTGGAGAGGTGGGATGACATACGCGACCGTGATGGTCAGCCTGGCGCTCGATCAGCCCAACGAGGCGAGCCTGCGGGTCGCCGGCGAGCTTGCCGAGCGATTCGAGGCCGCTATCATCGGGGTCGCCGCGGCGCAATTCGCCCCGCCGCTCTATTTCACCGACGGCGCGCAGGCCCAGGCCCTGATCGATCAGGGCGAGGCCTCGGTCAGGAAACGCCTCGCCGAACTGGAGGCGCAATTCCGCGCCGCGACCGGCAACCGGGGCGCGCGCGCGGAGTGGCGCAGCGCCATGGATTTCCCGGCGCGCTTCATCTCGCGGCAGGCGCGCTGCGCCGACATCGTCGTCGGCGGCGGTCGGAGCCCGGCCTTCTCGGACGCCTTCTCGCTCGCAAGCCCCAAGGACCTGGTGATGCAGGTCGGACGGCCGCTGCTGGTGGTTCCCGACGCCGTCGACTGGCTCGATCTGCGCAGCGTGCTCGTGGCCTGGAAGGATACGCCGGAAGCGCGGCGGGCGGTGGCCGACGCGCTGCCGATGCTGCGCAAGGCCAAGAACGTCACCGTCGCCGGCATTCCTGAGCGGGACGATAGCCGCGAGGCCGCGACCGCAGGGGTGAGCGACGTTGCGGCCTGGCTCGCCCGCCATGGGGTCACCGCCACCGCCCGGGTGTCCGACGCGAACCCGAACATCGCGGTGGCCGACCAGCTCGACGACGTCGCCGGCGATGTCGACGCGGGCCTGATCGTCGCGGGCGCCTACGGTCATTCGCGGTTCCGCGAACTGATTCTCGGCGGCGTCACGCAATATCTGGTCACCCAAACCGCCCGCTGCGTGCTGCTGTCGCACTGATCTGCGGAGCGAAGGAATTGATGAGGACGCGCCGTGTACAAGTTTCTTGAGCAGACCACCGACGACCACATGACCCGCAACGTGCGGACGGTGCCGCGCGACCTCAGCATGCTCGCGCTCAGCGAGATGTTCGAGCGCGACGACTTCAACAGCTACCCGGTCGAGGAAGACGGCCAGGTGGTCGGCATCGTCACCAAGTTCGACATCCTGAAGTGCTTCGCCTTCTCGCCGAGCCAGATGGTGCCGCGCTATCTCGATCTGATGAACCGGAAGGTCGGCGACGTGATGACGCCGGAATTCATCTATGTCCGGCCCGACACCCGCCTGACGCGGGTGCTGCAGCTCATGGTCGAGCACAGGATCCGCAGCATCATCGTGC
>NZ_JAGWUA010000103.1 GCF_028868675.1 Bradyrhizobium sp. | reverse complement strand
CGGTGCATCTGCGAGACGATGACGCGCTCGGTGCCGTTGACGATGAAGGTGCCGTTCATCGTCATGAGCGGGATGTCGCCCATGTAGACGTCCTGCTCCTTGATGTCCTTCACCGACTTCGCACCGGTCTCCTCGTCGATATCGAACACGATGAGGCGCAGCGTCACCTTCAGCGGCGCGGCGAAGGTCATGCCGCGCTGGCGGCACTCGTCGACGTCGTATTTCGGCGGCTCGAATTCATAGCGGACGAATTCCAGCATCGAGGTGCCCGAGAAATCCGAGATCGGGAACACCGAGCGGAACACCGCCTGCAGTCCCTCGTCCAGCCGGCCACCCTGCGGCTCCTCGACCATCAGGAACTGGTCGTAGGACGCCTTCTGAACCTCGATGAGGTTCGGCATCTCGGCGACTTCCTTGATGTGTCCGAAGAACTTGCGAACGCGTTTGCGACCGGTGAATGTCTGCTGCGCCATCGTGGCCTCTCATTTCGGCGCCCTTCCGGGCACGCCTTCCGGGCCACGGCTGCCGCCGCCTCCCGGGTTGAATTTTCGAACCCGCTTCGAGGGCCAGACGCCCAGTTTCAGGTGGTCATGTCCTGAATCTGTTCTTCAGACCTTCAAAACGCAAAACGACGTGCGGGGCGCAAACGCGCACCCGCCCGTCACAACGACCGTCTTCACGGACTGCAAAAGCCCGAAATAGCCTGCTCTCCCAACGGCTTGCGGGAAACTCCGGCGTTCCCGCCACCGTGCTTTCGTGCTGCCGTCCCGATATGGGGCGACAATAATGGAGATTCGAGGGGCAAGCCCTCAAATCCCCACACTTTTTCGTGTCCGGCGTGCGTCGGGATGTCCCGTCGCACGCCTTTTGCATTCAACCTGCCCGACGAGGCCGAAACCGGCCATCGCGTTCTGCGGGTCGGGGCCCCGGGTCTCGCCCGGGATCCCGCTCGCGCAAGCTTCGCTTACTTGAGCTCGACCTTCGCGCCAGCCTTCTCGAGCTGGGCTTTGATCTTGTCGGCCTCGTCCTTGTTCACGCCTTCCTTGACCGGCTTCGGCGCGCCCTCGACGAGGTCTTTTGCTTCCTTCAGGCCCAGGCCGGTGATGGCGCGGACTTCCTTGATGACCTCGATCTTCTTGTCGCCGGCGCCGGCGAGAACGACCGTGAACTCGGTCTTCTCTTCCGCCGGAGCAGCGGCAGCACCACCGGCGGCCGGGCCGGCCACCGCGACGGCGGCAGCGGCGGACACGCCCCACTTCTCTTCGAGGAGCTTGGCGAGCTCAGCGGCTTCGAGCACGGTGAGGCTCGAGAGGTCGTCGACGATTTTCTGCAAGTCAGCCATTGATCTGTTTCCTTAAGACGTTCGGTTCGGGTTTGAGTTTTGCGAAGGGCGTCAGGCCGCTTCGCCCTTTGAGGCATGGGCCTGAATGACGCGTGCGAGCTTGGCCGCAGGCGCGTTCGCGAGCTGGGCGAGCTTGGTCGCCGGGGCCACGATGAGGCCGACGATCTTGCCGCGCAGTTCGTCAAGCGACGGCAGCGAGGCAAGCGCCTTCACGCCGTCGACATTCAGGACGGTCTTGCCCATCGAGCCGCCGATGATGACGAACTTCTCGTTCGTCTTGGCGAAATCCATGGCGACCTTTGGCGCCGCTACCGGATCGTTCGAAGTGGCGATCACGGTCGGTCCCTTCAGCATGGGGCCGATGGCAACGACGTCAGTGCCTTCAAGAGCAATTTTGGCGAGACGGTTCTTCGAGACCTTCACCGAGGCGCCCGCCTGCTTCATCTGCATGCGCAGCTTCTGCATCTGGGCGACGGTGAGGCCGGAATATTGAGCAACGATCGCGACGCTCGTGGTCTTGAAGACCTCGTGGAGCTGTTCGACCGCTTCTTTTTTTGCCGCTCGTTCCACAGCAAGCTCTCTCCGGTTGGCGGTCGTCGCGCGAAAGGCGGGACCGCCGGGTTGCACCCATCGTCCCACCCAAACCTGAACCTCCGGGCCAAACCCTTCGGACACGCCGGGCGAGACGACGATTGAAGCCTGCCCTCCCGAAGCCATCAGGCCTGCGGGGTGTCGAGGTTCCGAACCAAACCCATTCCGGGCCGCCCGAGGGTCGGCCGCGAAGCGAAATCCGGTCTTCACCCGTCTATGCAGGCCATGCGATTAAGCCGTTGAGGAACAAGAGCTCCCCGCGGGCGCCTGCAGTCTCGGACAGGACCGGGTCATGCGGCATGCCGTACGACCCTGCCCGCATTCCACCAACCGACGGGTTCTCCTTCCTTTCGGGCAAATCCTCGCGGACGTCCTGAAAAGGAATGATCTCCTATGGTGTCGGGTTTTCGGAATGCGCGCACGGACGTGCCAGCAACGGCCAGCACGTCCGGAGCGGGTTCTTTATCCGCTCCGGATCGGCTTGCCAAGAGCAAAATTCACACCAGTTCGGGATCGGCCTCGACAGGCCAAATCGGCTCGATTCAGGCCGATTTCACCGCATGAGGCAGCGGCCGACCGGCGAAGAACGCCGTCAGGTTGGCCAGCACGCAATCCTGCATCGCCACATGCGATTCGAGCGTATGGCCGCCGATATGCGGGGTCAGCACCACGTTCGAGAGCGCGGTCAGCGCGTCCGGCTTATGCGGTTCGGACTCGTAGACGTCCAGGCCGGCGCCGGCGATGGTGTTGCCGGTCAGCGCGGCCACCAGCGCCGCCTCGTCGATGACGGAGCCGCGGGCGATGTTGACCACGCAGCCGTCTTTTCCCAGCCGCTTCAGGACGTCGGCGTTGACGACGTGATGGGTCTCGGCGCCGGCGCGCACCGCGATCATCAGCACGCTGCACCAGTCGGCCAGCGCCTCGAGCGTCGGAAAATACTGATAGGGCACGTCGTGGCGGCTGCGGCTGAAATAGCCGACCTCGCTCTCGAACGCCGCGCAGCGCGCCGCGATCTTGCGGCCGATCTCGCCCATGCCGTAGACGCCGATGTGCCGGCCGCGCATTCCGGCCTGCGGTCGCATCATCGGCGATTGCTTCGACGACGCCCAATCCCCGCTCTTGACGTAGGCGTCGGCGACCAGGAGCCGGCGGGTCGCCGCGAGCATCAGGGTCATGGCGATGTCGGCGACCGAGGACGCATTCGCCCCGGGACTGTGACCGACCGCGATATTGCGCGCGGCGGCGGCCTTCAGGTCGATGCCGTCATAGCCCGTGCCGTAGCAGACGATCGCGCCGAGCGCGGGAAACCGGTCCATTGCCTCCGCACCGAGCGGCGAGCCGCCGGCAGTGAGCAGCGCGCGGATGCCTGAGAGTTCCTCGCTCGAAAACACCTCGCGCACCGGCCTGCCGGCGGTGTCGAGCAGGTCGAAGCGCTCGGCGAAGCGCGTCATCATCGTCTTCGGAAAGCGCGAGTAGACCAGGACCTTGTCAGTCATTGTTGTCGTCTCCCGCGAACGCCATTCCGCAAAAGTCAGGGGCGGAACCGGTTGCCCAATTCCGCCCCTGTCGTGTCTTAATATATCCGTCTGCCTCAGCCGAGGATCGTGCCCGGCTCGACTTTCACGCCAGGGCCCATGGTCGAGGACACCGCGACGCGCTGGATGTAGGTGCCCTTGGAGCCGGCCGGCTTCGCCTTGGCGACCGCATCGGTCAGCGCCTTGACGTTCTCGACCAACTTCTCCTCGGAGAACGAGGCCTTGCCGACGCCGGCCTGCACGATTCCGGCCTTCTCGACTCGGAACTCGACCGAGCCGCCCTTGGCGCCCTTCACCGCGTTGGTGACGTCCATGGTCACGGTGCCGATCTTCGGGTTCGGCATCAGGCCGCGCGGGCCCAGCACCTTACCGAGACGGCCGACCAGCGGCATCATGTCGGGGGTCGCGATACAGCGGTCGAAATCGATCGTGCCATTCTGCACCTTCTCGACCAGATCCTCGGCGCCGACGACGTCGGCACCCGCGGCCTTGGCCTCGTCCGCCTTGGCGCCGCGGGCGAACACGCCCACGCGCAAGGTGCGGCCGGTGCCGTTCGGCAGGTTCACCACGCCGCGGACCATCTGGTCGGCGTGACGGGGATCGACGCCGAGATTGATCGCGATCTCGATCGTCTCGTCGAACTTCGACTTGGCGCGCTCCTTGACCATCTTGATGGCTTCCGCGAGCGGATAGAGCTTCTCGCGGTCAACGCCTTCACGGGCCTTCTTCAAACGCTTTCCGATTGCCATGACCGCTTACCCCGCAACTTCCAGACCCATCGAACGGGCGGAGCCCTCGACCATCTTCATGGCCGCTTCGACGGTGTCGCAATTGAGATCCTTCATCTTCTTCTCGGCGATCTCGCGCACCTGCGCCTTGGTCACCTTGCCGGCCTTGTCACGGCCCGGGGCTTTCGAACCGGACTGGATCTTGGCGGCCTGCTTGAGGAAGAAGGACATCGGCGGCGTCTTCATCTCGAAGGTGAAGGAGCGGTCCGCGTAAATCGTGATGACCACGGGGATCGGGGTGTTCTTCTCTTCCTTCTGGGTCTGGGCGTTGAACGCCTTGCAGAACTCCATGATGTTGAGACCGCGCTGACCGAGCGCGGGACCGATCGGGGGCGAAGGATTCGCCGCGCCGGCCGGGACCTGAAGCTTCAGGTATCCGGTCACTTTCTTTGCCATGCATCACTCCTGTTGTGCCGGCCTCTCGAGCCGGCGGTTTCAGGTTCCGTGGTTGGGATCGAGCGCGGCTGGCGACCGCCCTCTTCCTCCCACGACCTTGCTTGGCGCGAAGCCGAAGGCTTCGCGCCGTCCGGTCAGACCTTCTCGACCTGACCAAATTCCAGTTCGACCGGCGTGGCGCGGCCGAAGATCGACACCGCGACCTTCAGGCGCGAGCGCGCCTCGTCGATTTCCTCGACCACACCCGAGAACGAGGCGAACGGGCCGTCGGCCACGCGCACGTTCTCGCCGATCTCGAACGACACCGACGCCTTCGGCCGCTCCACGCCCTCCTGCACCTGGTGCAGGATGCGCATGGCCTCGGCTTCCGAGATCGGCATCGGCTTGTTTTCCGCGCCGAGGAAGCCGGTCACCTTCGGCGTGTTCTTGATCAGATGGAACGCCTCGTCGGTCAGCTTCATCTTCACCAGCACGTAGCCGGGGAAGAACTTGCGCTCGGCGTCGATCTTGCGGCCGCGGCGCACTTCCGTGACCTTCTCGGTCGGCACCAGGACCTGCTCGAACAGTTCCTCGAGCCCGCGCTGCTTGGCCTGCTCTCGGATCGATTCGGCGACCTTCTTCTCGAAGTTCGAATAGGCGTGGACGATGTACCAGCGCTTGTCGGAGATCTGTGTTGCGGCGGTTGCCATTAGTGAACGCCCAGAAGGAGGGTGACGAGGTAGCGGATGATCTGGTCGGCGGCGAAGAAGAAGATCGAGGCGAACGCGACCATGACGAACACCATGATCGTGGTAATCATCGTCTCGCGGCGGGTCGGCCAGGTGACCTTGGCGGTCTCCGAGCGCACTTCCTGCAAGAATTTGAACGGGCTGATCGCCATCGTCTTAAGGGTCCAACGTCCGTCGTAACACGGATAGAGATTACCGGGGATCCGAACAGCCGCCGTTGGCCCAGCCCTCTCGTGAAGGATGAGCCGGAAACCGGGCTCGATTGTTCGGGGATTTCAAAGCCGCGCCGGAAATCCGCTTTGACGGGCCGGCTGCAGGTGGCGGCTATCTACTGCGGATGGGGCCAAAGGTCAAGATATGGACGACTGCGGTCAAAGCGCCCGGCCCGGAAACGGCCATTCCGGAAAGGTTCGGGATCAAGGGGTTAGCGGGGAAAGCCGCTGGCAGGAGTGGCAGGGCTCGAACCTGCGACCCCCGGTTTTGGAGACCGGTGCTCTACCAATTGAGCTACACTCCTACGGGACGGCATCGCCGTCCGTCAGCGCCGCTTTCAAGCACAGGGGGCGCACGGTTTGCAAGGGAGAAGCGCATCGAGACGGCTTGTTCGGACCGCGACTTCTGGGCCAGAGTTCTTGTTGAACAACAAGAGCAACCCGGGAGAGACCATGAACGTCCAAGCCGCAGCGAAGCCGCAAGCCGCACCCGCCGCCCCGTCCCTGCCGCAGGCCAAGCCCGAGACCATCGGCCTGTCCTCGCTCCGCCTGCAGGCGATGTCGGACGCCTTCAAGCGCGAGATCGACAAGGGAACCGTGCCGGGCGTGACCGTGCTGGTGGCGCGGCGCGGCCAGGTCGGCTGGTTCGAGGCGCTAGGTAAGCAGAACCCGGCGACGTCGGCGGCGATGGCGCACGACTCGATCTTTCGCATCTTCTCCATGACCAAGCCGATCGTCTCGGCCGGCATCATGATGCTGCTCGAGGACGGCCATTTCCTGCTGTCCGACCCCGTCGCAAAGTACATTCCCGAATTCGCCAATCAAAAGGTCGGCGTCGAGGTCAACGGCAAGCTGGAGCTGGTTGCCCCACAGCGGCCGATGACGATCCAGGACCTGCTGCGCCACACTTCGGGCCTCGCCTACGAGCACCAGGGCGAGAGCATCGTGCACCGGACCTACCGGGAGTCGCGGGTGCGGAGCCGCAAGATCAGCAACGCCGAGCACGCCGCGCTGGTGGCGAGCTTCCCCCTGCTCTGCCAGCCCGGCGCGGAATTCAACTACAGCCGCTCCACCGACATCCTCGGCCGCATCATCGAGGTCGTCAGCGGCAAACCGCTCGGCGCGTTCCTGGCCGAGCGCATCCTCGCTCCCCTCGGCATGCACGAGACCGGCTTCTCCACCGGCGAAGCCAACGCTGCCCGCCTCGCCGAGCCGTTCCCGACCGATCCCTGGACCGGCGACAAGGTCGCCCTCTTCAACATGCTGGAGCAGCCGGTGATGGAGTCGGGCGGCGGCGGCTTCGTCTCCACGACGTCGGACTACGCCCGCTTCTGCCTGATGCTGCGCAATGGCGGCACGCTCGACGGCACCAGGATCATCGGCCGCAAGACGCTGGAGCTGATGGCCTCCGATCACCTCGACGCCGGCGTGAAGATCAACGGCACACTGCTGCCGCCCGGTCACGGCTTTGGCCTCGGCTTCGCCGTGCGCACCGATCAGGGCCTGTCGCCGACGGCCGGCTCCGTCGGCCAGTTCTTCTGGAGCGGGATCGCCGGCACCTTCTTCTGGATCGATCCGAAGGAGGATTTGTTCGCGGTCTTCATGTCGCAGGGCCCCGGCCAGCGCGAATATGTCCGCGAGCTCGTGCGCAACCTGGTGTACGCGGCGGTGGACTGAGGACCTGGCCCGGACGCGGTGCGCCGCAGCGCGTCCGGGCCACGAGAGTGCCTCAGCTGATCGTCGCGCCGCCGTCGATCACCATGGTCTGGCCGGTCATGAAGTCGCCGGCCTTCGAGCCCAGGAACACGGCCGCGCCCGCGATCTCGTCGGGGATGCCGATGCGCAGGAGCGGCGAGCGCGAGGTCGAGGCCTTCAGGTTCTCCGGATCATCCCACAACGCCTTGGCGAAGTCGGTCTTGATGAGGCCGGGCGCGATGCAGTTCACGCGGATGTTGTGCTTGCCGTATTCGCAGGCGAGGTTGCGCGCGAGCTGCATGTCGGCGGCCTTGGAGATCGCGTAGGCGCCGAGGATGGTCGAGCCCTTCAGGCCGCCGATCGAGGACACGATGATGATCGAGCCGTCCTTGCGCTCGATCATCTGCGGCACCACCATCGAGATCAGCCAGTTGTTGGCGACGATGTTGTTCTCGAGAATCTTCCTGAACTGGTCGTCGGAGATGCCGGCGAGCGGGCCGTAATACGGGTTCGAGGCGGCGTTGCAGACCAGCACGTCGATCCTGCCGAAGGCGCGGTTACTCTCGTCGACGAGGTGCTGCAGGTTCTCCTTCGACGAGATGTTGGCGGGGATCGCCACCGCGGTGCCCTTGCCGAACTTGTGGTTGATGTCCTTTGCGACCCGGTCGCAGACGTCGGCCTTGCGCGAGGAGATCACCACCTTGGCGCCGTGCTCGGCCATGCGCTCGGCGATGGCGAGGCCGATGCCGCGCGTCGAGCCGGTGATGACGGCGACTTTACCCTTCATGTCGAACAAGGTCATGTTTCTCTCCCAGATTGACGATCTCAGTTTCGGTTTCGAGGCCGCGTCGACGACCGCAACTCACGCGAGCTTGGCGACTTCCGGTCCGGCCGGCTGATGCATGGCGGCGTGCGCGGGATCCGCGATCCACGGCTGCTGGTTCACCATCGGCAGGCGCCAGACCACGCGTTCGTCGCTTGCGAAATGATCGAGCCGCGTGATCGAGCAATTGTCGATGTCGAAGGACAATCCCTTTTCCGGCACGCCGCCGAGCGCGAGCCCCAGCGCGGCCTTGATAGTGCCGCCGTGGCCGACCGCGATCACGTCCCTGCCCGCCGCCTCGATCGTGATCCGCGCGATGGTGCGGCAGACGCGGTCGTAGAGGTCCATGAAACTCTCGCCGCCCGGTGCCGGCTCGCGGATGTCGGCAAACCAGCTTGCACCCGGCGGCCGGCTCGCCAGGAACGCGGCGCGGTTCATGCCCTGCCACTGGCCGAGATTCTGCTCCGCGAAATCGACCTCCTGCACCATCGCCGCCGGCCGCGGGAAGCCGGCCGCCCAGATCGCCTCTGCCGTCTGGTGCGTGCGCATCAGGTTGCTCGACACCCACACCGCATTGCGCGGCAACACCTTCGCGACCGCCTCGAACACGTAGCGGTCGCTGGTATCGCAGGGCATGTCCTTCTGGCCGTAGATGTTGCCGCCGTCGCTGCGCACCGGCGCGTGACGGACCCACCACCATCGCGTGGTCACGGCTCTTGGCTTGCTGGTATCGGACAATCGAAACCCTTCCATCCTGCTGGCTGTCGCTGTACGTGAGGAGCGGACGCGTCTCAAGACTTTAGCGTGTTTGAAATCTTGTTTGAAATTCCGTCGCGCGGCAAGCACGCGCGCGAGGCAAAAGGGAGGAACGCATGGGCCGCATGCAGGGCAAATCCGTCATCATCACCGGCGCGGGCAGCGGCATCGGGCGCGCGGCCTCGCTGCTGTTCACCAGGGAAGGCGCAAAGCTAATCGCGGTCGACAAGACCGAGGCGGTGGAGGACACGGTCGCGGAGGTCAAGAAGGCCGGCGGCATCGCGGAAGCCGTGATGGCCGATGCCGGTTCCGAGAAGGACGTGATCGGCTACATCGACCGCACGGTCGCAGCTTACGGCAAGCTCGACGCGATCTGGGCCAATGCGGGCGTCTCCGGCGGGCTCGTTCCGATCGCCGAGCAGACGGTGGAGCACTGGCAGGAGATATTGCGCGTCAATCTGATCGGCGTGTTCCTCGCGGTGAAGCACGCGATCCCGCATCTGGTGAAGCAGCAATCCGGCGCGATCGTCTGCACGGCGTCGGTTGCCGGGCTGAAGGCCGGCGCTTCCGGCCACCCCTATGCCGCGAGCAAGGCCGGCGTCATCAGCCTGGTGCAGACCACCGCCTATTCGCTCACCGGCACCGGCGTGCGCATCAACGCGGTGTGCCCCGGCCTGATCGAAACCGGCATGACCAAGCCGATCTTCGACCGCGCCAAGGAGCGCGGCACTTCCGACAGGATCGGCCAGCTCAATCCGCTCAAGCGTCCGGGTCAGCCGCACGAACTCGCGGCGATGGGCCTGTTCCTGGCGAGCGACGAGGCCTCCTACGTCAACGGCCAGGCTTTTCCGGTCGACGGCGGCCTCACCGCGTCGATGCCGTACACGGGCAAGCCGGTGTGACGATCTCGTGCCCCGGATGCGGCGCAGCTTTGCGCGCTGCACCCGCGTCCGGCACGGCACGAGACGTCTTTTTCGAGGTTCAACCCCATGCACAGTGGAATCGGGGGTTGCGCTTCGGCTTCGCTGACCGAGCTGCGGCGGGCGGTCACCGACCATGGTTGACCCTTCCCTTGCGTGATTTGCCCGACGGGCAACGCAACGGGTCGTAGCCCGTATGAAACGAAGCGGAATACGGGGAGAGAGTGGCCCCGGATTTCACTGCGCTGCATCCGGGCTACGCGTCCCGCATTTCAATCGCAGAAGCGCGCTCGCGCGCGGTTGGCCGACGGCTGGGTAAGCCTAAGAAGTTAGGTTAAGACCGGGATCGCATGTTGGGTTCCGTTGCAATGGGCTAGGAGTGACGGAGTTTCAGCACGCCGAGGCGCGCATCTCCGCTCGAGCACCGCACCAGGCAGGGAGCCTCCAATGACCATGATTGCAACGGCGCCGATCGTCGGCGCAGAGCGCACGAAGATCAATTCCGTCGTATTCGCAAGCTGCCTCGGAACCATCATCGAGTGGTATGATTTCCTGATCTATGCGACGGCGGCGGCGCTCGTGTTCAACAAGGCGTTCTTCCCCACCTTCGATCCGCTCGCCGGTACGTTGGCTGCGCTCGGCAGCTACGCCGTCGGTTTTCTGGCGCGCCCGCTTGGCGGCGCACTGTTCGGCCACTACGGCGATCGCCTCGGCCGAAAGTCCATGCTGGTCCTGACGCTCTTCATCATGGGCCTCAGCACGTTCTGCATCGGCCTGCTTCCGACCTACGCCTCGATCGGAGTCTTCGCGCCGATCCTCCTGATCCTGCTGCGCGTCATCCAGGGCATCGGCCTGGGCGGCGAGTGGGGCGGCGCGTCGCTCATGGTGCTCGAGCACGCTCCCGCCGACAATCGCGGCTTCTACACCAGCTTCGTTCAAATCGGATTCCCGATCGGGCTGGTGCTGGCAACGCTGGTTTTCGCGCTGGTCTCGAAACTGCCCGATGCAGAATTCGCAGCCTATGGCTGGCGAATCCCCTTCCTGATCAGCATCGTCCTCCTCGCCATCGGCACGTTCGTGCGCACCCGGATCCCCGAGACGCCGGTGTTCGAGAGACTGAAGAACCGCAACGACTTGTCCGGCAATCCCTTCGGCGAAGCCGTCGGAAGGAACACCAGGACGTTCCTGATCGCGGTGGGGCTCAAGCTCTCGGAAGTCACCTGGGTCTACATGCTGACCGTGTTCGTCGTCGTCTACGCGACGACGCAGCTCGGCCTCGCCAAGCCGTTCCTGCTCGATGCCGTGATGTATGCCGCACTGTTCGAATTGATCACGCTGCCCCTGTTCGGCTGGCTGTCGGACCTGATCGGCCGGCGCCCGTTCTACATCCTCGGTGCGCTGTTCACGATCGCGTTTGCGTTTCCGCTGTTCTGGCTGCTGGAAAGCAAGAGCACCGCGCTCGTCTTCGCCGCCATCGCCATCGCGATGAACTTCGGGCACGGCATGATGTTCGGCCTCGAATCCTGCTACTTCCCCGAGCTGTTCGGTTCCCGCGTGCGCTACAGCGGGGCGTCGTTCGGGTTTCAGGCGTCGGCGGCGATCGGCGGCGGCCTCGCACCGATCATCGCGACCGCGATGGCGGGATATTTCGGAGGCACCACGGGCGTATCGATCATGATGATCGTCTTCGCGCTCGTCACCCTGACCGCAGCTCTCGCAGCGCGCGAGACCAGGCGCAGTTCATTGACCGACTGACGGAAGCGTGGGCGCGGACTGCGGACGCGGGCAATGACACCGCAGACGTGGTGATATCAAGCGCAACAAGCGTGTTGCTGCGTAGGGTGGGCAAAGCGAAGCGTGCCCACCACGTCTGTCACAAGTGCAGAGAGAGAAGTGGTGGGCACGGTGCTTCGCGCCTTTGCCCCACCCTACAAGACCTGCGACGCATCTGGGACACGAGCGCCCCAAAAAAAGGGAGCGGCCACCGGCCGCGCCCTTTTCGTTCCGCAGTCCCTTTTTCCAATCTAAACCGCGCCCGCCTTCTGGGCGTATTCCCATGACGCCTTCGACAACGGCACGGTGCGGGCGGCGGACTCGCGCGCCTTGGCGTTGGCGGCGGTGCCGTCGCGGACGCGGCCGGCGATGCCTTGCGTGATGCCGGCGAGGCGGAACAGATTATAGGAGAAGTACCAGTTGAGGTCCGGCACCTTCATGTTGTTGACGTTGCAGTAGATCTGCGCCGCCTCCTCCACGCTCGGAATGTTGAGCGCCTTGAGGTCCGCGCCTTGCAGGCCCGGCATGATCCACTGCATCAGGAGGTAGGTGAAGTCGGCCATCGGATCGCCGAGCGTCGACAGCTCCCAGTCCAGCACGGCCTGCACCCGCGGTTCCGTCGCGTGGAAGATCATGTTGTCGAGGCGATAGTCGCCATGCACCACCGAGATGCGCTCCTGCTGCGGCACCGTCTTGGGCAGCCATTCGGCGACCTTCTCGAACTCCGGAATGTGCTGCGTCTCGGACGCGCGATACTGCTTGGTCCAGCGGTCGATCTGGCGCGCGAAATAATTGCCGGGCTTGCCGAAGTCGGAAAGCCCGATCGCGTTGGGATCGAACATGTGCAGTTTCGCCAGCGTCTCGATCTTGCTGGTGAAGATTTTTCGGCGATTCTCCGGCGTCTGGCTCGGCAGCGTCGGATCCCAGAACACCCGGCCCTCCTCCATCGACATGATGTAGAAGGCGGCGCCGATGATGCCGTCGTCCTGGCAGAGCGCATAGGCCTTGGCGACCGGAAAGCCCTGCTTGCCGAGCGCGGCGATCACGCGATATTCGCGGTCGACCGCATGCGCCGAGGGCAACAGCTTGCCGAACGGCTTGCGCCGCATCACGTAGGAACGGGTCGGCGTGTTGAGCCGGTAGGTCGGGTTGGACTGGCCGCCCTTGAACTGCAGGACGGTCAGCGGTCCCTGATAGCCTTCGACGTTCCCGGCCATCCAGGCAGCGAGCCTGGCCTCGTCGAAACGATGCCGCTCCTCGACCTCCTTGGTGCCCGAGAACTCTTCGTCTTTCCTGACGCCGTCAGCCACGATGACGCTCCCTCTTGGGTGGAGCATGATCCTATCCCGAAAACGGCGGCTCACTTGCGTCGAGCGGTCGTTCCGGTCCGGATCATGCTCCGTCGTTTCTTAACTCGGGAGCGCCACCAGGCCCTCTCCCTCAGTGCTTGGGAGAGTTGGCATACTTCCGGATTTCAAGTCTGGCAATGGCGCGATTATGCACCTCGTCCGGACCGTCGGCGAGCCGCAGCGTGCGGATGCCGGCATAGTCCTTGGCCAACCCTGCGTCGTCGGACACGCCGGCACCGCCGAAGGCCTGGATCGCCTCGTCGATGATCTTCAGCGCCATGTTGGGGGCTGCGACCTTGATCATGGCGATCTCGGCCTGCGCGGTCTTGTTGCCGACCTTGTCCATCATGTCGGCGGCCTTGAGGCACAGAAGCCGCGTCATCTCGATGTTGGTGCGAGCCTCGCCGATGCGCTGCTCCCACACCGAGTGCTCGACGATCTTCTTGCCGAAGGCGGTGCGCGACATCAGCCGCTTGACCATCTTCTCCAGCGCCTCCTCGGCCTTGCCGATGGTGCGCATGCAGTGATGGATGCGGCCCGGACCGAGGCGGCCCTGCGCGATCTCGAAGCCGCGGCCCTCGCCGAGCAGGATGTTCTCCTTCGGCACCCGCACGTTCTCGAGCAGCACCTGGGCGTGGCCGTGCGGCGCATCGTCGAAGCCGAACACCGGCAGCATTTTCTCGACCTTGATACCGGGGGTGTCGAGCGGCACCAGGATCTGCGACTGCTGCTGATGCTTGGCGGCGTTGAAATCGGTCTTGCCCATCAAGATCGCGATCTTGCAGCGGGGATCGCCGACGCCGGACGACCACCATTTGCGGCCGTTGATGACGTAGTGATCGCCGTCGCGCTTGATGCTGGTCTCGATGTTGGTCGCGTCCGACGAGGCCACCGCCGGCTCCGTCATCAGGAAGGCGGAGCGGATCTCGCCGTCCATCAGGGGACGAAGCCATTTCCGCTTCTGCTCCTTGGAACCGTAGCGAATGAACACTTCCATGTTGCCGGTGTCGGGCGCCGAGCAGTTGAACACTTCCGAGGCCCAGGAGATGTGGCCCATCTGCTCCGAGAGCAGCGCGTATTCGAGGTTGGTCAATCCCGCGCCGCGGAATTCGTCGTCCTCATGCTCGGACGGCGGCATGAACATGTTCCAGAGGCCCTCGGCCCTGGCCTTCTTCTTGAGGTCCTCCAGGATCGGGATCACCTTCCAGCGGTCGCCGGAGACGTCCTGCTGCTTGTAGACCGGCACCGCGGGGCGGACGTGCTTGGTCATGAAGGACTGCACGCGCTCCAGCCATTCCTTCTGTTTCGCCGACATATCGAAGTCCATGGGACGCTCCTCGTCTCTTGCTGAAAGCTCTTTCGCCGGACTGTGCTGCCGCGCGCGCCCGCCCGCAAGCGCAATGCGCCCGCGGACCGCCCGGGGGAACCGTGGCCCGCGAAGTGCGACCGATTCCCGAAACGCGGATTGACTTTTTCCGGCCTTCAAACGATAGTTTCATACAACTGTTTGAATTGCAACTCCCCTCCCCGAGGGCACCCATGGCCAGCGATCAGACGCGGTCCGCCATTCTCGCCGCCGCCGAACGGCTCTATGCCGATCGCGGCTTCGGCGACGTGACGCTGCGCGACATCGTCGCGGAGGCCGACGTCAACCTCGCGGCCGTCAACTATCATTTCGGCTCGAAGGACGAATTGATCGCGGAATTGTTCGTCACCCGCTCGATCGCCACCAACCGCGAGCGTCTGCGCGAACTGAAGGCGGCGGAGGAACAGGGCGGCGGCCGGGCGCCGATCGAGGTGATCCTGCGGGCGCTGGTCGGCCCGACCCTGCGCGGCTGCCTGGGGCCGGAGAACCAGCGCTCCACTGCGGCGCGCTTCATGATCCGCGCCTCGATCGAATCCGTGCCGCCGATCCGCCGCATCAAGAACCGCGAGATCGACCATCTGCGAAAGTTCGCGAACGCGATGCGCCGCGCGCTGCCCGAGCGCAGCGACGAGGAAATCTACTGGGGCCTGCATTTCGCGCTCGCGATGGCGCACCACACCATCCGCGAGAGCGAGCGGCTGACGAAGCTGTCGGACGGACGCTGCGACCTCGACGACGTCGATGCCATCATCGAACGCGTGGTCAGCGTGGCGGCGACGGCGTTGACCGCGGGCAAGGCGACCGGCAAAGCGCCGGCCAGGGTGGCGGTGCGCTGAAGCGGGATCGCCCTTCTCTTCCTTCTCCCCGCGTAAGGTGTGAGAAGGAAGCCATCACACCCTTTGCGGCATCTCCTCGGCTTCTTCCTTGGCGAGCAGCAGGAGCATCTCGATGCCCATGTCGCCTTCCTGAGGGGAGCGGATGAACTTGATCTCGTCGGCGCTCTCGCGCAGCTTCGCGACGATGGCGACGGCCTGGTTGGCGGTCGCCGCCTCCGTTGCCAGAACGGCCTTCTGGTTCCTGGCTTGAAACCCGATCGTATAGGACATTTGTTTGTTTCCCCCGGGCGCCCCCGCGCCCCGACAGTGGGCGTGATTCGTGCGCGGCGGGAAAGCCTGTGCGACTACGGCTTTGTGGATCGCCCGTCTGCGGCCATGCTAGTCTGGCGACGATTTGCAGCCGGGTTGCCCCGCATGAGCGAACAGGACAAGGCACGACACGTGTTCCAGGCGCTGAAGACCGCCGAGGCGGCCGAACCGCAGGCGGCGCTGGCGATGCTCAACGGCCTGATCGAGCTGACGCGCGGCGGCGGGGACGATCAGTCGATCGAGATCGACGAGGCGCGCGCGAGCGCGTTCCTGGCGATCTGCGAGGTCGGCAAGGCGCTGCACCGCGGAAAACCCTCGCCTCCGCCCTGGACCGGCGCGATCGCCGCCACCGAGCGCTGGCTGGCACTGGCGAAATAGCTCAGGCAAGCCCGAGCATCCCGCGCGCTTCCTCGGATGGGCTGCATCCGCGAACTCGAGCGACAGTATCGCACGCGCCTCAAGCGGAGCGAGATGAAGAAACTCAGATCACGCCCTGCTTCTTCAGGTTCTCGATCTTCGCCGCATCATAGCCGAGCTTTTCGCCGAGCACCTCCTGCGTGTTCTCGCCGAGCAGCGGCGGGGCGCGGTATTCGGTGATCGGGGTCCCCGAAAGCGTCAGCGCGTTGCGGATCAGCGACAGCTCGGGCTCGAACTTGTGCCTGGTCTTCACCCGCATGCCGCGCGACTGGACGTGCGGATCGCTGAACACCTGCTCGAAATTGTTGATCGGCCCCGACGGCACGCCGGCCTCCTCCAGCTTTTCCAGCCAGTAGGCCACCGGCTTCTTGAGGAACAGCCCGGCGAAGATCGCCATGATCTCCTTGCCGTGCACAACGCGGTCGTTGTTCTTGATGAAGCGCTTGTCGTTGGCGAGTTCGGGCTCGCCGAGGACCGCGCAGGTGCGCTGGAACTGGCCGTCATTGCCGACCACCAGCATCAACTCCCCGTCGGTGCAGCGGAACACGCCGGCCGGCATGCCGCCATTGCCCCAGGTGCCGCGGCGCGGCGGCATCTTGCCGTTGACGAGGTAGATCTGCAGCCAGTGCGACAACGACGCGATGACGGTATCGAACAGGCAGACGTCGATATGCTGCCCTTGCCCGCCATGGACGTCGCGATGATAGAGCGCCGAGAGAA
>NZ_JAGWUA010000318.1 GCF_028868675.1 Bradyrhizobium sp. | reverse complement strand
CCGCGAGCACCTCGCCCGAGATCGGCGCGTAGACGTCGGAGGCGGCCTTGACCGATTCGACCACGGCGGCGGCTTCCGCCTTCTTCAGGGCGCGGCCGACCTTGGGCAGCTCGACGAACACGACGTCGCCGAGCTGCTGCTGGGCGTAGTCGGTGATGCCGACGGTGGCGACATCGCCGTCGATGGCGAGCCATTCGTGGTCGGAGGTGTACAGCGTCGTGGTCATCGTCGATCCCTCAGCGTTTGTAGGTGTTCTTCACGAACGGCATGGCGGCGACCTGCAGCGCGAGGCGCTGGCCGCGCACTTCGGCGAACAGTTTTGTGCCGAGCGCGCCGAGCGAGGCGGGCACGTAGCCCATCGCCACCGGTGCGTTCAGGCTCGGGCCAAAACCGCCCGAGGTCACGGTGCCGATCGCCTCGCGCGATGTCGCGTCAGCAAACAGCGCCGCGCCCTCGCGCACCGGCGCGCGGCCTTCGGCCCTCAGGCCGACGCGGCGGCGCGGTGCGCCCCGGTCGAACTGCGCGAGAATTGTATCGGCGCCCGGAAAGCCGCCGGCGCGCGCCCCGCCCGTGCGGCGGCTCTTCTGTACCGACCATTCCAGCGCGGCCTCGACCGGCGTCGTGGTGGTGTCGATGTCATGACCATAGAGGCAGAGCCCGGCCTCGAGCCTGAGGCTGTCGCGGGCGCCGAGCCCGATCGGCTGCACGTCGCCGTCCGCCAGCAAGGTCTTCGCCAACTGCTCGGCGTCGGCAGCGGGAACCGAAATCTCGAACCCGTCCTCGCCGGTATAGCCGGAGCGCGAGACGAAGCAGTCGAGCCCATCGATCTTGCGCGGGCCGGCGTCCATGAACTTCATCGCCGGCGCGCCTGCACAGAATTTCGTCAGCACGGATTCGGCCTTCGGGCCCTGCAGGGCGATCAGCGCCCGGTCGGCAAGTGATTCGACGATGCAGTCGCCGGAGAGATGCGCGCGCAGATGCGCTTCGTCCTCGGCCTTGCAGGCGGCGTTGACCACCAGGAACAGGTGCTCGCCGAAATTGACGACCATCAGATCGTCCAGGATGCCGCCGGCCGCATTGGTGAACTGGGCGTAGCGCTGCCGGCCCGGCGCCAGCGCGACGATGTCCTGCGGCACCAGCCGCTCCAGCGCACGCGCGGCGTCCTCGACCTTGCCGGACTTCGGGAGCAAGCGGATCTGGCCCATATGGGAGACATCGAACAGGCCGGCGGAGGTGCGGGTATGAAGGTGCTCTCGCAGCACGCCGGACGGGAATTGTACGGGCATCTCGTAGCCCGCGAACGGCACCATCTTGCCGCCGAGCGAGACATTGAGCCCGTAGAGGGGGGTACGCTGCAGGGGGTTTTGGACGTCGCGCGCAAGCATCGATAGGAGCCCTCGCGGTTCCCAGGGAGGATTCCCCGAAAAACCTGTCGAAGCCCCATCTGTCGCTGTGCCTGAGAGTATTATCCCGTCGGCGGACGCCTCTCGGGTCTTAAGCCCTCGGGCGTCTCTTTCCAGATGCTGTCAAAGCCACGCGGTCCTTTTGCCTGAGAGTTTCCGGGGCGGTTGCTCCTTCGGCGCCGGCGAATTCGAGCCGGTCTCTCCCGACGTGGCCGTACAAGTGAGATAGGAAAAGACCACGGCGCGGCCAAGCCTGTCAACGCGGTTGCAGCATCTATCAACGGGGATGACGCTGTTGCGGCAACCCTCTGATCTGCCAGCACAGTTTCTGGACAGGGGGGCTGGCCTTGTCTAAAAGCGCTGTTGCCCGCAGATATCAGCCTTGAATTTCAGGTTTGGATGCATTTGGCGGGCTTCCGGCACTTCCCGATTGGATGAACATGAGCGGCGTCAACGAGATCAGGTCGACCTTTCTGAACTTCTTTGCCGAGAACGACCACGAGATCGTGTCGTCCTCGCCGCTGGTGCCGCGCAACGACCCGACGCTGATGTTCACCAATGCCGGCATGGTGCAGTTCAAGAACGTCTTCACGGGCGTCGAGAAGCGCCCCTATCAGCGCGCCACCACCTCGCAGAAATGCGTGCGCGCCGGCGGCAAGCACAATGATCTCGACAATGTCGGCTACACCGCGCGCCATCTCACCTTCTTCGAGATGCTCGGCAACTTCTCCTTCGGCGACTATTTCAAGGAGCGCGCGATCGAGCTCGCCTGGACGCTGATCACCAGGGATTTCGGGCTGAAGAAGGACAAGCTGCTCGTCACCGTCTATCACACCGACGACGATGCGGCCGCGCTCTGGAAGAAGATCGCGGGCTTCTCCGACGACCGCATCATCCGCATTCCGACCTCGGACAATTTCTGGGCGATGGGCGACACCGGCCCGTGCGGCCCGTGCTCGGAGATCTTCATCGACCGCGGCGAACACATCTGGGGCGGACCTCCGGGCAGCCCGGAAGAGGATGGCGACCGCTTCCTCGAATTCTGGAACCTCGTGTTCATGCAATTCGAGCAGGTGACGAAGGAGGACCGGCAGCCCTTGCCGCGGCCTTCGATCGACACCGGCATGGGGCTCGAGCGCATGGCCTGCATCATGCAGGGCGTCGACAGCGTCTTCGAGACCGATCTCTTTCGTAACCTGATCGATGCGACGGCGTCCGCGCTCGGCAGCGGACCGCAGGAGCAGACCGTCGCCTCGTTCAGGGTCATCGCCGACCACCTGCGCTCCTCGGCCTTCCTCGTCGCGGACGGCGTGCTGCCCTCGAACGAGGGCCGCGGCTACGTGCTGCGCCGGATCATGCGCCGCGCGATGCGCCATGCGCAGCTTCTGGGCGCCAAAGAGCCGCTGATGCATCGTCTGGTCTGGGCGCTGGTGCGCGAGATGGGCCAGGCCTATCCGGAGCTGGTGCGCGCGGAACGGCTGATCGAGGAAACGCTGCGGCTGGAGGAGAGCCGCTTCCGCAAGACGCTGGCGCGCGGCCTCGCCATCCTCGACGAGAAGAGCGCGTCGCTGAAGAAAGGCGACATGTTCGACGGCGACGTCGCCTTCACGCTCTACGACACCTACGGCTTTCCGCTCGATCTGACGCAGGACGCGCTGAAGTCGCGCGGCATCGGCGTCGACCAGGCGTCCTTCTCGGATGCGATGGAGCGGCAGCGTGAGAAGGCGCGCGCGTCCTGGGCGGGAAGCGGCGAGGCGGCCTCCGAAGCGATCTGGTTCCCGCTGCGCGAAAGGCTCGGCGCCACCGAATTCCTGGGTTACGAGACCGAGAGCGCGGAAGGCGTGGTTGCGGCGCTGGTGAAGGACGGCAAGGAAGTCGACAGCCTCAAGGCCGGTGAGCAAGGCGCGATCGTGCTGAACCAGACGCCGTTCTACGGGGAGTCCGGCGGCCAGGTCGGAGATACCGGCGTGCTGCTCGGCGAGGGCGGCGTCAAGTTTCGCGTCACCGACACGCAGAAGAAGGTCGGCG
>NZ_JAGWUA010000317.1 GCF_028868675.1 Bradyrhizobium sp. | reverse complement strand
TAGATCGATCGGCCTAGCCGCGCGCTGGGCTGCAATGGCTGCCGTGGACGAGGTGGTGATTGATCCGCGCTCACGTCCGGTTTCGTAGCGCGACACTTCGCTTGGTCAGTCCAAGAGTTTTTTCGTTGACAAGACCAGTTTACTTGTACAAGCGTACAAATTGTTGAAGCCAATGGCCGGTGCTGCGGTGCCGCCAACAGGCTTTGCTTGGACCGTCAATTGCGAAGACTCGAAGGCTCGCCCTTCGTCCGATTGACAGCAGGGCAGCGAAGGACGCCATCTGGCCGCGCCTCATGGTGCGGTTGTGAGCTATTGTGAGGCAAGAGCCGGGCACTCGGTTCGCGGCACAGGACAGGACAATGGGAGGGACGTTGATGTTCGTTCGTAGCAAGATGCTTTCATGGGCGGCGACCGCGGCGGCGGTCGCGGGCCTCTCGGCGGCCGTGCCCGCGCAGGCCCAGGAGACCGTCAAGATCGGCCTGATCCTGCCGATGACCGGCGGCCAGGCCTCGACCGGCAAGCAGATCGAGAACGCGATCAAGCTCTACATGCAGCAGAACGGCGACACCGTCGCCGGCAAGAAGATCGAGATCCTCCTCAAGGACGACGGCGCGGTGCCGGACAAGACCAAGACCGCCGCGCAGGAACTGATCGTCAACGACAAGGTCAACTTCATCGCCGGCTTCGGCGTGACGCCGGCCGCGCTCGCGGCGGCGCCGCTGGCGACGCAGGCCAAGATCCCGGAAGTCGTGATGGCGGCCGGCACCTCCATCATCACCGAGCGCTCGCCCTACATCGTGCGCACCAGCTTCACGCTGGCGCAGTCCGCCACCATCATCGGCGACTGGGCGGCGAAGAACGGCATCAAGAAGGTGGCGACGCTCACCTCCGACTACGCGCCCGGCAACGACGCGCTCAACTTCTTCAAGCAGAACTTCACCGCCGGCGGAGGCGAGATCGTCGAAGAGGTCAAGGTGCCGCTCGCCAATCCCGACTTCGCGCCGTTCCTGCAGCGCATGAAGGATTCCAAGCCCGACGCCGTCTATGTGTTCGTTCCGGCCGGCCAGGGCGGCAACTTCATGAAGCAATATGCCGAGCGCGGGCTCGACAAGGCCGGCATCAAGGTGATCGGCCCGGGCGACGTCATGGACGACGACCTCCTGAACAACATGGGCGACGCGGCGCTCGGCGCGGTCACGGCGCACCTCTATTCGGCGGCCCATCCCTCGCAGATGAACAAGGATTTCGTCGCGGCCTACAAGAAGGCCTTCAATAGCCGCCCCGGCTTCATGGCGGTGAGCGGCTATGACGGCATCCACCTGATCTACGAGGCGCTGAAGAAGACCGGCGGCAGCACCGACGGCGACAAGCTGATCGCGGCGATGAAGGGCATGAAGTGGGAGAGCCCGCGCGGCCCGATCTCCATCGATCCGGACACCCGCGACATCGTGCAGAACATCTACATCCGCAAGGTCGAGAAGGTCGACGGCGAACTCTACAACGTCGAATTCGCCACCTTCGAGGCCGTCAAGGATCCCGGCAAGACCAAGAAGTGACCCGTCCCCGATGTGCCATTGCACATCGTGGGGCGCGCCTGCCCCGGACCCTCTGCGTCATGCCCGGGCCTGACCCGGGCATCCACGCAATTGGCGCAACGAGAACGTGGATGGCCGGGACGAGCCCGGCCATGACGACAAACTCCAAGTAGAGCTCAAGTAGAGCTGATGACCGCAGTCCTCACCAACCTGTTCGATGGCGTCGCCTACGGGATGCTGCTGTTCGTGCTCGCCTGCGGGCTCGCGGTCACGCTCGGATTGATGAACTTCGTCAATCTCGCCCACGGCGCCTTCGCCATGACCGGCGGCTATGTCTGCATGCTGCTGGTCAACCAGCACGGCTGGCCGTTCTTCACCGCGCTGCCGCTCGCCTTCGTCTCCGCGGCGCTGATCGGCATCGTGCTGGAGCGCACGCTCTACCGCCACCTCTATACGCGCGGCCATCTCGACCAGGTGCTGTTCACCATCGGCCTGACCTTCATGTCGGTCGCCGCCGTCGACTGGCTCATGGGATCTTCGCGCGTCTTCATCAATCTGCCGCAGGCGCTGCAGGGGCAGTTCGACGTCTTCGGCGTCGGCATCGGCCGCTACCGGCTGATGATCATCGTGATCTGCGGACTCCTGACCGTCGCGCTGCAGTTGGTGCTGGCCAGGACGCGGTTCGGCAGCCGCCTCAGGGCTGCGGTGGACGATCCGCGCGCGGCGAGCGGGCTCGGCATCAACGTGCCGCAGGTGTTCGCCTTCACCTTCGCCTTCGGCTGCGGGCTGGCGGGATTGGGCGGTGCGCTGAGCGCCGAGATCCTCGGCCTCGATCCCTATTTCCCGCTGAAGTTCATGATCTACTTCCTGATCGTCGTCACCGTCGGTGGCTCCTCCTCCATAACCGGACCGTTCCTGGCCTCGCTGCTGCTCGGCATCGGCGATGTCGCCGGTAAATACTACGTGCCGAAGATGGGACCGTTCGTGATCTACACCATGATGATCGTGATCCTGATCTGGCGCCCGAACGGCCTGTTCGGCCGCACCGCCGCGCGTTGAGTGCGCCGATGAACGCTGCCTCCGACGTCGGATATCACGCCGGTCGCCACGGGCGCTGGCATTACGGCGAGTTCGCGTTCTGGGCGATCGTTGCGGTTTGCGGCTTCCTGTTTCCCTCGCGCTATCTGATCATGACCGACATCGTGCGGCTTGCGCTGTTCACGCTGTCGCTCGACCTGATCCTCGGCTATGCCGGCATCGTTTCGCTCGGGCACGCGGCGTTCTTCGGCGTCGGCGCCTACGCCGCTGGCCTGCTCTCGCTGCACGGCATCGTCACCGAGCCGGTGCTGGCGCTGATCGTCGCGGGCCTTGCCGCGATGGTGCTGGGCTTCGCCACCAGTTTCCTGGTGATCCGCGGCGTCGACCTGACCCGGCTGATGGTGACGCTCGGCATCGCGCTGCTGCTGGAAGCGCTCGCCGAGCGCTATTCCAACATCACCGGCGGCACCGACGGCCTGCAGGGCATCGAGATGCAGCCGATCTTCGGGCATCTCGCCTTCGACATGTTCGGCAAGACCGGCTTCTTCTACTCGCTTGCGGTGCTGTTTCTGCTGTTCCTGTTCGCCCGCCGCGTCGTGCATTCGCCGTTCGGCCTGTCGCTGCGCGCGATCAAGAACAATCCGCTGCGCGCCGCCGCGATCGGCATCCCCGTCAACCGCCGCCTGATCGCGATCTATACGCTCGCGGCCTTCTATGCCGGCGTCGCGGGCGCGCTGTTCACCCAGACCACGGCGATCGCCTCGCTCGACGTGTTCGCGTTCGAGCGATCCGCCGACCTGATGCTGGTGCTCGTGATCGGCGGCACCGGCTATCTCTATGGCGGCCTGATCGGCGCGGT
>NZ_JAGWUA010000102.1 GCF_028868675.1 Bradyrhizobium sp. | reverse complement strand
CGTGCTCAACGACGTCCAGGCCTCTTTAATTTGGATCAAAGCGCAGCCGGTGCAGCCACTTAAGTTGGCGGGCGAGAGGGACACATGCCGCCTGCCTGCCGCTTTCGCCAGATCGTCGCCGCCATATCCTTCCTCGTCGCCTTCGCGGCGCAGCCGGCGCTTGCCGAGCGCAAGGTTGCCTTCGTGATCGGCAACTCCGGCTATGTGAACGTGCCGCGGCTGCCCAATCCGCGAAACGATGCCGGCGACATGATCGCGCGGCTGAAATCGCTCGGCTTCGACGTCATCCCCGGGCTCGATCTCGATCGCAATACCTTTCTCACCTCGCTCGCCTCGTTCGGACGCGCGGCGGAGGGCGCCGACGTTGCCCTGTTCTTCTATGCGGGCCACGGCCTGCAGGTGAATGGCCAGAACTATCTGGTGCCGGTGGACAGCAAGGTGGAGTACGAGGCGGAGCTCGATATCAATCTGATCCCGGTCTCGCTGGTGATGCAGCAATTGGCGCGAGGCAGCCGCGTCAACATCGTCATGCTCGACGCCTGCCGCGACAACCCCTTCGCCAAGGATCTGTCGCGGACGCTCGGCACGCGCTCGTCCTCGGCGCTCGGGAGAGGCTTGAGCCGCATCCAGACCGCCTCCGGCACCTTCATCGCGTTCGCGACCCAGCCGGACAACGTCGCCCAGGACGGCACCGGCCGCAACAGCCCGTTCACCCAGGCGATGCTCGCCCATATCGACCAGCCGGGCCTGTCGCTCTCCGATCTCATGATCGAGGTCCGCAACGAGGTCATGCAGCAGACCAACGGCAAGCAGGTGCCCTGGGATTCCTCCTCGCTGACCGGCCGCTTCTCGTTCAAGATCGAAGGCATCATCACGGTGACGCCGGAGGGCGGCGGCGCCAAGCCGGCCGCGCCTGCCGCGGCGCCCGTCGATTCCAAGGCGCTGGAGCTTGCGGTATGGCGGGCGATCGAGAATTCCAGCGATGCCGCGGCGTTCGAAAAATTCTTGTCCGATTTTCCGGACGGCGTGTTCGCCTCGGCGGCGCGCAACCGCATCGCGGCGCTGCGGCCGTCCGCGACGGCACGAGCGCCGACATTGACGCAGGAGGCCGCCTGCGCCGATCCCGCCGTCATCGACGACGACTTCACCGCGTCGGGGCGGCTGAGCGGGGTCAGCCACGGCGTGGTGTTCGCCAAGGGTGCGGATGCCGGCGCAACCTTCACGCGCAAGCGCGAAAGCCGCATCGTCTATTCTTACGGATCGACCAGATTGCCGCGCTCCGGGACGCTGGAATGGGTCATCAACGTGTCGAGCGGCTACTTCTATTCCGCGGGCAAGCTCAACGAACATGCCGGCTGCGCGGTGATCTTCACCACCGACATCCAGGGCGGCGACGTCACCTGGCCGGGCAGCGCCTGGCTCTACGCCTGCGCCAACGGCGACATGCGCTTTCACATCGCCGGCGCCAAATACGAACCCGGCCATCGGCCTGAATTCAAGCTCGAGGTCAAGGGCTCGCCGTTCAGCTTCGGCGTGTGGCACCGCGTCGGCGTGAGCTACGGCAATCAGGGCCGCTACGTCATGGTGGACGGAACGCTGGTCGGCTCCGACGCCGGCATGACGCAACAGCTCGGTGCCGGCGGCACCCACCAGGCCTCGATCGACAATCCGACGATCGGCGAGTCGGTCTCCGGATTCTGGCCCAACAACCAGCATGAAGGCGGCTTCGAGGGCACGGTCGCGCGCTTTCGGGCGTCCGACGTGCAGCGAAACTGGTGTCTGGCACGATGACGCGGCGGGAATGCCTGCCTTGATCAAACGCAATAGCCGAGGCGGCGGCCGGCGCCATAGGATGGCCGTCGCAAGTGATGGACGCATGGAGCATGAAATGACGTTACGGAAGTGGACGGTTGGCCTGGCGATGCTGTGTGCGTCCTCCTCGCCGGTGTTTGCCCAGGATCTGAAATCGCCATCAGTGGGCGAATACGTGCCGCGGCTCGGCGACATCATGAGCGCGGCGCAGACGCGCCATCAGAAGCTGTGGCTGGCCGGCAAGGCGCAGAACTGGGACCTTGCCGCCTTCGAGCTGCGCCAGCTCAAGGCGAGCCTCGTGGAAGCCGCCGTGCTCTATTCCGGCATTCCCATCTCCAACGTCACCACGCTGGAGGCGCCGCTCAATGCGGTGTCGGCGGCGATCGCGGCCAAGGACGGCAAGAAATTCGCTTCGGCCGCGGCCGATCTCACGGCAGGCTGCAACGCCTGTCACCGCACCATGGAGCGCGGCTTCATCGTCATGAAGGTGCCGGCCGACCCGCAGCCGTTCGGCAACCAGGCGTTTCCGCCGGAGCGCAAGCCGTGACGGAACCGGCCCCGCGCCGCCGCGGTTGACGCTCGGGGCGCAACAGGAGGCGCGGCCATGATCCGCAAATTGCGATCCGGCGAATACCGGCTCTATTCGCGCAAGGTCGACCCGAAGACCGGCAAGCGCCGCAATCTCGGCACCTTCAAGAGCCGCTCGACGGCCGAGAAGCACGAACGCGAGGTGCAGTACTTCAAGCGGCATTAATCGTGCGTCTGCGGCGATCTTACGGCCATTTTCTTGCGCAAGCGGCCGTCCGGGCGCAGAACGGGCTTCCATGCGTGCGGCGGATCGATTAAGAGCGGCCGCAGCGAAATCCACCAGAAATCCGATGATCCGTCTCGACAACGTCAGCAAGCAGGCTGGCCACCAGATCCTGTTTATCGAAGCCTCCGCAGCGCTCAACAAGGGCGAGAAGATCGGCCTGGTCGGTCCGAACGGCGCGGGCAAGACCACGCTCTTCCGCATGATCGCGGGCCAGGAGCTGCCCGACGAGGGGCAGGTCTCGACCGATCGCGGCATCACCATCGGCTATTTCAGCCAGGACGTCGGCGAGATGAGCGGCCGCAGCGCCGTCGCCGAGGTGATGGACGGCGCCGGTCCCGTCAGCGAGGTCGCCGCCGAGCTCCGCGAGCTCGAGACCGCGATGGCCGATCCCGATCGCGCCGACGAGATGGAGCACGTCATCGCCCGCTACGGCGAGGTGCAGCACCGCTTCGAGGAGCTCGACGGCTATGCGCTGGACGGCCGGGCGCGCGAGGCGCTCGCCGGCCTCGGCTTCAGCCAGGAGATGATGGAGGGCGACGTCGGCGCGCTCTCGGGCGGCTGGAAGATGCGGGTGGCGCTGGCACGCATCCTCCTGATGCGTCCCGACGTCATGCTGCTCGACGAGCCGAGCAACCATCTCGATCTCGAAAGTCTGATCTGGCTCGAGCAGTTCCTGAAGGGCTACGAAGGCACGCTGCTGATGACCTCGCACGACCGAGAGTTCATCAACCGCGTGATCTCCAAGGTGATCGAAATCGACCAGGGCTCGCTCACCACCTATTCCGGCGACTACGAGTTCTACGAGCAGCAGCGCGCCATGGCCGAAAAGCAGCAGCAGGCGCAGTTCGAGCGCCAGCAGGCGATGCTCGCCAAGGAGATCAAGTTCATCGAGCGCTTCAAGGCGCGCGCCTCGCATGCAGCCCAGGTCCAGAGCCGGGTGAAGAAACTCGACAAGATCGAGCGGGTCGAGCCGCCCAGGCGGCGCCAGACCGTGGCGTTCGATTTTCCCCCGGCGCCGCGCTCGGGCGAGGACGTCGTGGCGCTGAAGAACGTGCACAAGGGTTACGGCAGCAGGCGGGTCTATGACGGGCTCGACTTCATGATCCGCCGGCGCGAGCGCTGGTGCGTGATGGGCGTCAACGGCGCCGGCAAGTCGACGCTGCTCAAGCTCGTGGCCGGCGCGAGCGAGCCCGACGAGGGCACGGTGGCGTTGGGGGGCAGCGTCAAGCTGGGCTATTTCGCCCAGCATGCGATGGACCTGCTCGACGGCGAGCGCACGGTGTTCCAGACGCTGGAAGACGCGTTTCCGACCGCGGGGCAGGGAAGCTTGCGTGCGCTCGCCGGCTGCTTCGGCTTCTCCGGCGACGACGTCGAGAAGCGCTGCCGGGTGCTGTCGGGCGGCGAGAAGGCGCGGCTCGTGATGGCGAAGATGCTGTTCGATCCGCCAAACTTCCTGGTGCTGGACGAGCCGACCAACCATCTCGACCTTGCCACCAAGGAGATGCTGATCGCGGCGCTGTCGGACTTCGAGGGCACCATGCTGTTCGTCTCGCACGACCGGCATTTCCTCAGCGTCCTCTCCAACCGGTTGCTGGAGCTGACCCCCGAGGGCATCCACCAGTATGGCGGCGGCTATACCGAATACGTCGCTCGCACCGGCCAGGAGGCGCCGGGGTTGCGTTCGTAGCGGAGCTGCCTCGGATTGCGTTTCGCTTTGTCCGACTTGGCTTGTAGCCCGGATGGAGCGCAGCGAAATCCGGGGAGGTCGTGCCGTGCGCCAAGCCGCTTGCGAAACTCTCGATCGCCCATCCCGGATTGCGCTGCGCTCCATCCGGGCTACCAGGAAGCGTCGGTCAACCCTGAGGAGCGAAGCGAAATCCGGGGATCAAGCGTCGCGTTCGCCGTAGTTGCCGCCGTCGATTTCGCCGCTGCCTCCCCAATCAGCAGGCAGTATGCCCTCACGGATGTAACGATGCAGAGACGAGTGCGGCCAGTCGGACGGCGAGGTGACCAGGCCATGCTTGACCGGATTGAAATGGATGTAGTCGGCGCATCGCTCGAGGTCACTCTGCCGCCATCGATCCGAGAAATCTGAGTCCCCCGTCGGGCAATGTCATGATGGCATGCAGGTGATCGGGGAGGACCACGATCGCATCCACGACGAACGGCTTCTTGTCGTGGGCCGCCCGGAACGCCTCGCGCAGCGACGCGGCGTAGTTCGTGAGTACGGACGATCTTCGATCTTCCAGTGTGACCGTGAAGAAGAATGTCCCGCCGGGCAGGAAATTGCGTCTGTACCGCACCATACGCTGCAGTCTATCCCGGATTTCGCTTCGCTTCATCCGGGCTACAACTTGGTGCCAGCTTGATGCCGGCAATCGCCGCCGCTACCCTTTCTGAGCAAACCGGGAGCGAGGCGGCCATGCGGCAGATCAGGATCGGCGACATCACCATCGATGCGGTGATCGAGCGGGAGGGACCGTGGCGGCGGCCGCAGGATTTCTTTCCGGCCTATGACGAGGCGGTGTTCCGCCGTCACCTGCCGACCATGGAGCCGGAGGTGTTTGACGACTCCCGCGGCATGATGGTCATCACCTATCAGACCTTCGTGGTGCGCACGCCGCGCTACACCATTCTGGTCGACACCTGCACCGGCGAGGACAAGGGCCATCCGCCGCCGTTCGATTTTCCCGGCAAGGAGCGCTGGCGCAATGAATTGTTCGCGCTCGGCGTCGGCTTCGAGCAGGTCGACTACGTGTTCTGCACTCATTTGCACATCGATCACACCGGCTGGAACACGAGCTTGCGCGACGGCCGCTGGGTGCCGACGTTCCCGAACGCGAAATACGTCTTCCACAGGGGCGAGTATGCAGCGTGGGAGGCGGAGCACGCCCAGGGCAAGAATCCGCCGGGCACCGTCTTCCGCGACAATTGCCTGCCGATCGTCGAGGCCGGGCAGGCGCTGCTGGTCGACGACGACTACGCGCTCGACGATACCGTCACGCTGACGCCGACGCCGGGCCATTCACCCTGTCATTGCTGCGTCAACATCTTCTCGAAGGGCCAGCGCGCGGTGGTCGCCGGCGATCTCATGCATCACCAGATCCAGTGCCGGGAGCCGGACTGGTCGGCCAGGCCGGACTGGGATCCGCAGCAGTCGGCGGTCTCGCGGCGAAAGTTCTTCGCCTCCGTCGCCGATACCGACACGCTGATTTTGCCGGTGCACTTTCCGGCGCCGACGGTCGGCTGGATCAAGCCGCTCGGCAAAGCCTTCGACTACCGCTTCAGGCGGCAGTAGCACCGCCTGCGCCAGGCGGCACGATGCGCCCGGCCGTGGCCGGGCGCATCGTGATTGCGGGTTGCGCGGGTGCCTTACGCGCTGGTCTCGCACTTCTTCATGAAGCTGTTCTTGGCGGCGCCCGCGAGCGGCTTGCCATCCGAGCCGACGGCCTTGGCCGAGCAGGTGTCCTCCTTGCATTTCTTCATGAAGGAGGTCTTGGCGGCGCCGGCCAGCGGCTTGCCGTCCTTGCCGACGGCCTTGCTTGCGCAGGTGTCGTCCGCGAAGGCCGACCCGGCCGCAAAGGTGGCGACGATCGCCGCCAGGAAAATTCGCTTCATCATGGTGTCTCCTCAACCAAGGACTGGTTCGGGAATTGGAACCCCAGAATCGTGGCGCAATCAAGCAGAGATCGGCAGAGATCGGCGTCCGGCGGATGCCCGTTTCAATTTTTCCATCGCTCGACGGTTGCAATGGCACGGTCGAGCACGTCGTTCAGTGCAGCCTGGTTGGCCGGAACGGACTGCCGGCGCGGTATCGGATAGTCGAAATCATGCGTTGCGCCGGGATAGACCATGAGATCGATCCCGGTGCCGGCCTGCCGCGACTGCTCGGCGACCTGCTGGCAGATCGTCGGCGAGACTTCTTCGTCCTCGGCGCCCAGGAACATCGCGAGCGGCGCCGTGGTCGAGACCACCGGCGACAGCAGCGCTTTCGGCCCGCAGCCGGGATAGAAGACGAGTGCGCCGCGATAGCCGCCGGTCGATCCCTGGCGGATCATCACGTTCAGCGCGGTGCTGCCGCCGTTCGACCAGCCCTGCAGGAAGATCCGGCTGCCGATCACGTCGTTGCGGCCGCGCAGCCAGGCCAGCGCACCCTCGGCGTCGAGCGGCCGCACGGTCTTCTCGTTGACGTCGGCGCGATCGGGATCGTCATGGGTGAAGCGGCCGAAACCATGCGCCTTGCTGCGCGGACCAAAACTGTCCGGCAGCAGCGCGAGATAGCCGCGGGTGGACCAGTATTCGCCCCACATCACGTGCCGCTTCGAGAGTGTCGCGGCATTGCAGGACGATGCAATGCCCGGCGAGACGTCGGTGCAGCCCGCGTTGTCGTTGCTGGAATAGAGGCCGCCGCGGCCGTGCAGCAGGACGATGGCCGGGTGCGCTCCGGCCGTTTGCGGCCTGTACAGATACCCGACGAGTTGCGTGCTGCCGTCGGTGCTGCCGAAATAGACGGTTTGCGGCTCGGCCAATGCCCCCGAGATCAGCAGCATCGAGGCGACGGCGCTGCAGAGATTGCGGATCGTGGAGTGGGGCATGGCGGACGGAGCCTGTTGTCTTTCTGCAAGGCCTGGGGCCACACCGCGGCCCAGCGGGGCTAGACGCCGCGCGCGAGCAACGCCTTGAAATCGGCGCGGGCGCGCTGCGCTTCGGCGCGCGCCGCATCCGACGCTTCACCCATGCCGAAATAGCCGTGGATCAGGCCGGGCCCCTCGTGATGCTTCACGCGCACGCCGGCCGCTTCCAGCGCGCGCGCATAGGCTGTGCCTTCGTCACGCAGCGGATCGAACCAGGCGGTGGTGACCACCGCCGGCGCGACACCGGCGAGCGAGGTCGCCCGCAGCGGCGACGCGCGCCAGTCCGGGGCCTGGCCGGGGTCGGCGAAATAGTGGCCGGCGAACCACTCCATCACGCTGCGCGACAGGAAATAGCCTTCCGCATTCTCGGCGCGCGAGGGAAAGCGGGCGTTCTCGCGCGCATCGGCGTAGTTGCCGACCGCGTCGGTCGCGGGATAGACGAGCAATTGCGCGGCGAGTTTGAGGCCGGCGTCGCGGCAGGCAATGGCGGTGGCGGCGGCGAGATTGCCGCCCGCGCTGTCGCCGGCGACCCCGACGCGGCCGGCATCGCCGCCAAATTCCGCAATGCGGTTGAACACGTCGCGCGTCGCCGCAAAAGCATCCTCGAAGGCGCCGGGAAAGCGCGTTTCCGGCGGGCGCCGGTAGTCGACGGATACGACGACGGCGCCGGTTTCGATCGCGAGCCAGCGCGCCTGCCGGTCATGGGTCTCGAGATCGCCGGCGACCCAGCCACCGCCATGGAAGAATACCACCGTCGGCGACGATGCCGTGCCCATGCGGTAGACGCGCGCCGCGGCCGGCCCGGCGCCGCCCGCGACCGCGATGTCCTCCGTGCTCGCGACCGGCGGCGGCGGCACCGCGGCACGCGCGGCAGCAAGTGCACGCAAGGAATCGCGGGCGCTTTGCGGTGTCATGGTCGCGGCATCGCGCAACGGCAACAGCGGAATGATCTGGGCGATGACGGGATCGAGCGGCGCAGCCATGGCGTCTCCGTGGACTTCGTGGTTTGAGCTTCTTGGTTTTCGTTGCGCCCCAGCATAGGTTTCGCGCGCCGCGTCGGCAACCGGCCGGCGCGTCATGGGCACCGTCGCGGCGCGCACGTCGAGGCAGGGGGAGAGAACGTGGAATTCGAAAAGCTGGTGCAGTCCCGTCGCAGCGTGCGCGGATTTACCAAGGAGCCGGTGTCGCGCGCGGTGATCGAGGCGATCATCGAGACGGCCAAGCGTGCGCCGTCCTCGATGAACACCCAGCCCTGGCACGTCCACGTGCTGACCGGCGGGCCGCTCGAGGAGGTGCGCCGCCGCAACATGGAGGAGATGGTCGCGGGCGCCAAGGCCAAGCGCGATATCGTCAGCCACGGCGAGTACCAGGGCGTCCATCGCACTCGGCAGGTCGACATCGCCAAGAAGCTGTTCGGTGCGATGGGGATCGCGCGCGACGACAAGCCGATGCGGCAGGACTGGGTGCTGCGCGGCTTCCGCCAGTTCGACGCGCCGGTCTCGCTGGTCTTGACCTATGATCGCGAACTCGATCCCGGCGCGGTCTGCCATTTCGACCTCGGCGCGCTGTGCTACGGCATCGTGCTCGCGGCCTGGGACCGCGGGCTTGGAACCGTAATCAACGGGCAGGGCATCATGCGGTCCGACATCGTGCGCGAGGTCGCCGCCATCCCCGAGGACGAGGTCATCATGACCTGCGTCGCGATGGGCTATCCGGACGACGGCTTTGCCGCGAACGCCGTCCGCTCCGACCGGGAGGCGAACGAGGAGTTCGTGCGCTTCGTCGGCTTCGCCGATTGAGGCTGGCCGCGGTCACGCGGGCGCGCTCGGAGAATTTGCGGTCGACCGGAAGCCGGCTCTTGCAATCCGCTGGCGTCGGGAGGAACAATAGCGGCGCAAGACGGTTTGTTGCTGGCGCGAGGATCCGGGTATGCGGCGGCTGGCTGGCCTGTTTCGGCGTTTCTTCGGGGCGCGTGCGCGACCCCTCGAGGATGACGCGGCCCTGCCTTTCACAGCCGAGGAATTTGCCCGCCTGATCCAAAGCGGAAAGCACGAGGACATGCAGACGCTGGCCGACGGATTGGCCTGCCGGTCGATCCCGCGCCGCCGCTCCGCCCATCGCGCGACGCACTGACCGCATGCGTCGTACGCCGTGGGGCTATCTGCTCAGGGCAACCTCCCTGAACGAGGCGACGAGCGCCTTTTCCAGCTTGCCGTTCATCCCGCACAGAATGTCGTAGGCCTGCTGACGCGACATGGTCGGCTTGTAGTATCGATGTTCGATCAACGCCCCGAAGATGTCGGCGATCGTCAGGATCCGAACGATATCCGAGATGCTTTGGGCGCAAAGTCCGTCCGGATATCCGCTGCCGTCGAGATATTCGTGATGATGCCGGACCGCGTCGAGGATTTCGGCCGAGACGTTCTGCAGGTCCTTCAGAACCTCATATCCCGCAGTCGGATGCGTTTCGATGAGGGCGCGCTCCTCGTCGTCCAGGCGTCCCGGCTTGTCCAGGATCGCCAGGGGAATTCTGGCCTTCCCGATGTCGTGGAACATGGCCGCCGTATAGAGCCGTTCGAGATCGGTCTTCCGGAGGCCCAGGCTCAGTCCAAAGTCGACCGCAAGGCCCGTCACCAGCAGGCAATGCTGGTAGGTTCCCTCGTGATGGCGCCGCACGGTCGTGAGCCATTCCGACAGACCATGCTCGGCGATGCGGTCGGCGATCTTCCCGCCCGCCTCCCTGGTGCCGTCGACATCGACCGGCGCGCCGAACGAGGCCGCGTCGAACATCGATGCAATGGCGGTTGCGGCCGCTTCGACGGCATCGTTCTTCCCCGAGGTGCCGCCGGATGAGGCGGCCGGGTCCGCCGGATCGGTCAGGGCCGCCACCAGTTTCGTCCGGTCGATCGTGCCGGAAAGGACCAGTGTCGCTCCGAGCGCGTAGGCCTGCGAGATGCTGACGTGCGACGGCTCCTCCACCAGGAAGATGCGTTTGCCCGCCCGGTTCAGACGTGGCGCTCGCTTCTTGAGCGCGGCAATGTTCTCGACGGCACGAAGGTCGGCACGGACCACCACGGCAAAGGGCGCGTGCGGAAGCTTGGCCTCGACGTCGAGCCGCTCTCCCGCGACCTCGAATCTGCGCTCGAGAGCGGCGCAAACCGCCGACAGCTTGTCCGACCTGTCAGCTAGCACATGCACGAACATGACGGCTGTCTCCGTGTCCCGGATGCGGCCGGCACGGCGTGAATTGTCCGGGGTATCGTGCGGCAATGGATGGCAACATGTCCGATCTCAAATGCCCTGCTCGACGATGGACCGGTCAAGCCGATTTGTCCGGACCGGGCCGTTGCGACGCCGTGTTTTGTGAGCTCGATGCCTTCGCCCGCTCTTTCCGGCCGCCGGCATCGACGAAATGAACGCCCGCCATGGTGCCGTCGATCCACACCAGTTCGCAGCGCCGATAGGCGAGGCCCGTCGACGACAGCAGCATGAAGAACTCCTTGGCCTGCAGCACGTCGAGCGTCCCTTCGACCTCGATCTTGGCGCCGGTCTGGGAAACGTCGAGCAACACGCAGCTGCGCCGCCAGGTCCCATCGGAGCCCATCAGGTTGACGGGTTGCCTGTGCTCCATCCGGACGCGAAGTGTCTTGCGATTGTCGAACTTCATCGCTTGGCTCCGGATTTTGCACCATTGTTGCTTGCGGCCGTGCGGCCGGCGCCTGCGGCCATGTCTCCCCAGCGCACGGCCCATTGGCTGGTCGACAGGTAGAGCTCTTCGAACAATTGCTGGGCGCGTTCGCGCTGCTCGTCGGAGAGCTGGCCCGCGTCGCGGGTTTTCAGGATCGTGAGCGTCGTCTGCCAGTTCAGCCGCGAAGCCCGGCATGCCATCACCAGACTCGTGCAATCCGCGTCCGCCATGATGGATTCGATGATCTCGGTCGGGGCGTCCGAGAGAACCGACAGGGAGGCAATCAGGTTCGCCGTCTCGTTGCGCATCGCGAAGCGGTTGACGGTGGAATCGTTGAGTTTCCCGATACGGCTGAGTGCGACCACCGTCGACCTGGCCTCGGAATAGTCGACGGGGCGCCGTTCCTTCACGCCCAATCCTCGGGCAATCGGCCCAGCCGCTTCCTTGATGCGCTGGCGCAATTCGCAGTCTGTTGCATCGGCGATCCCGCCGATCGCCTCGCCCGGCGCCGCCGACGGCAGCTCGCGCAGGATCGCGTCCGTCCTCAGCGACAGGTCCTTCGTGACCTCGTCGTCGTCCCGCGCCTTCGCGACCAGGGTCGCTTGGCCGGCGGCGGAGAACCGGGCGCCCGAATTCCTCACCAGGGCGCGGCAGACATTCCGGCCGCCGCGCTGCAGCAAGATATCGGTGAGGTCTTCGGCGAGCTCGCGTCGGTCCGCGATTGCCAGGAGATGCTGCTCGCCGCGCGAACCCGCAACCGCCTCGAGATCGCCGGGACGGATCGCCTGCGACTTCCGGAGCACAGGGGCCGCGACCGCCGGATCATCGTGGAACACGAGGCGCCGCAGCGTTTCCGCCGGCGCGGGTTTCAGGTCGACGAGCGCTTCGCCGAGCTTGACGAGCACCTTTGTCTCGATGCGCTCGGTCAGGCGGATCAGGACCGCGTCGAGGACGCCGATCTCATGCTGCCGAAATCGATCGCGACCGGCGACCAGCAGATCCGTGGTCCGCCACAGCATGCGGGCATGGCGATCGGGAGAAGAGCCTGAGATTGCGCTTTCAAGGTCGGCAACAATATCGGCAGGCAAAACTGCACTCATGGCGGGCCTGATCCGCAAAGGAACTTGTACTTACGAACCGGTGTATTACGCGCCTAAATTGTTAAAAAATGCATTATAGGACCGACTCGGAACCAGTCCCATTGCACCGCGGAAGAACCGGCCGTGGCGGTGGTCATCGCGCCCTGCGGTCGAACTCGGCCAGGATCGCGTTGGTCGCGCCATCCCGCCCTTCCGGGCAATATCTTGCGATGGCCTGCGCGAAGATCGGGTTATCGGACACCGCCGCGAACAGGGTCATCGACGAGCGGAATTTTACGTCATCGGGCGCGCCGAGAATCGCGTCGAGGCTGCGGCCCTCGATGGCGAGCACCAGGCGGGTGCATTCGACGAGCCGCGGTCCCAGCACCGGATGGGCGAGGTAGGCGACAGCCTCCTCGCGCGAGGCGATTGCATAGCGCTGCGACATGGCGCTGAACCCGAGGCCTTCGACCTGCGGGAAGATGAACCACATCCAGTGACTCTGCTTCCGGCCGCGGGTGAGCTCGGTCACCACGGCGGGGTAGACGGGGTCCTGGGCGCGAACGAAGCGGTTGAGGTCGAACGGATCGGTCATCGGCACCCCCGGGCGGTCGCGATTATGCCTCACTTTTGGCTCCTGATATGGTAGCTGGTAGAGAATCCCGGCAGTTGGGCGCCGCCGGGGGTCGATTTGGGGAACTGATGGGATCGAGGGCAGCACGCGTCGAAGGACTGTTGTCGCGCCGCCGGGTCGGGCGGTCCGAGACGGTGTTGCTGTTGCTGGCTGCGTTCGCCCTGTCGGTCGGAGCGGCGGCCTGGATCGCCAATGCCGACGCCACCGCGCCTGTCACGTCGGCGGATTTGTCCTCCGGCGGTGGCAGCACGTTCGACGAGCGTTTTCACTCCCTGTCTGGCGGACAACCCGGCCGGTCCGGCGACCGTTCGGCGGTGAGCGCACTCCAGTTCAAGTTGCGGGACGCCAAGACGCTCCTGGCCCGGCAACTCCTCGACGACGACTGGCGTTCGACCCTGGCCGGAGACGACAGGCTTGCGGCCGGCGACGCCAATCTGGCGCAAAAGTCCGGGGTCCCGCTACCGCGGTCGCGCCCGGCCCAGGCCGATCTCGCCGCCCAGATCGCCTCGAGCCAGGCCTATGCCGATACACTGCCCAAGGGCGACGGCCGGTCGTGGTTGCAGAAGCTGGGCGACAGGATCAAGCTGGCCTCGCTCAATCCGGGCGTCGGGTTGTTCAACCAGGGGCCCGATCTCGCCGCGCTCGGCTACGACGCGCAGACCGCCGTCTACGACATCTCGGCGCGCGCAGTTTACCTGCCGAGCGGCCTGGTCCTGGAGGCGCATTCCGGCATGGGACAGCTGAAGGACGATCCCGACCACGTACACGAGGCCAATATCGGCGCGACGCCGCCCGCGGTCTACGACCTGAAGCCGCGCGAGAAGCTGTTTCATGGCGTGCGGGCACTCCGCATGACCCCGGCGGAAGGCAGCAGCGCGCTCGGCCGCGTCGGCCTGCTGACCCACAGCTATCTGCTCGGTTCGGGCGGCGATTCCAACGGTTGCGTCTCGATCAAGTTCTACGATCGGTTCCTGAAAGCGTACGACAATGGCGAGTTCAACCGCCTCGTGGTCGTGCCGAGCCTGAGCGGGGCGACTTCCGTATCGCAGCGCACGACCACGGACTCCTGACGCCATCGAAGCCGCGCGGCGGCGATTGTTCCTTCGTCAAGCCGTCATCGTCCAGAACCAGCGCATGAGCGATCCATCCAGTTCCGACACCCGGCTGCGCACGACGTTCAAGATCCGGCTGAACGGCGAGACGCTCGCGATCGCGACCGTGGGTCAGGCCTATCAGTTCCTCACCAACTACAATTCGGTCGAGTGGATGGAATTCCGCGCGCTGCACGAGAACGCCGTGACGGCCCTCGAGGGTGCCGCCGGCAACGCCATGCTGACCGTGCAGGCGACCGACGCCGTCCGCGCGCTGTTCGTGAGCGCTAAACTGCTGTGAGCGGCCCTGCAGCCGATCAGGCCGGCGATGCGAGCGGCTTGCCCTTCTCGACGACGTAGGTGCTGACGACCACGGTCTTCGTATCGCCGTTCTTGGCGCCGGCATGCGGTGTCGCAACCGGTACCTGGAAGCCGTCGCCCGCCTTCAGCATGCGCGTCGGCTGTCCCTCGATCGGCAGTTCGAGCCCGCCGGAAACGACGTAGCCGGATTCGATTCCCGGATGCGTATGCCGCGCCACCAGGACGCCGGGATCGATGGTGACCTCGGCGACGAGCGTCACATAGCCGGGCGCCGGCCCATCCATCTGCGTCAGCATCTTTCGCGTGAAACCCGCGGGAGCCGGCGGCGGCGTACCTTGCGCCGACGCATCGGTCGCGGCGAACTCGGCCAGTCCACAGAGCGCACAGGATGCAAAGCCGGCAAATCCACGTCTTGTCAACATGATGGTCTCCTCCCGCCAGATTCGGATCATTGGTGTCCGGAGCGAATGGTTGCGAAGAATAGGCCCTTCGACATGGCGTTCAAGGGACATCGCTCGGGATGGGCCCGATCAGCAGGCAGTGTCGATCACGGCACTGCTGAGATGGCTTTCGCGCTGACGCGACCGATGGCGCCGCAAGTCGCGAGAGGGGCGAACTCGCGCGACCTCATCGCCGTCGGTCGCTTCGCTGCTGTCCGACCCAAAATGGCCCCAAAACGGCCACGTAGTTCAACGGGAGATTTAACCGTCCGTTAACCATGGCGGCCCGATCATTAACTATTCAATAACAAGGGACGAGTCGGCAGCCATGGAGGCAGCAGCAAGACCTCAACGCCAATTGGTGCGCCTGCGCGGCCGGTCCTATGTCGCCTTCGTCTTCGTGCCGACGGTCCCGATCGTCGACTGGCTGCAGGAGATCGACGCCACGATCACGCGCTCGCCCGGCTTCTTCGCCGGTCGTCCCGTCGTCGTCGACCTGTCATCGGTCGATCTCAGCCAGTCCGGCATCGCGCATCTGCTCGCAAGCCTGCAGGAGCGCAATATCCGCGTGCTCGGCCTCGAGGGCGTGGAGGAGGCGAGGCTTGCGCAGAACATGCCGCCGCTGTTGTCCGGCGGCCGCCCGACCACGGTCGAGCCGAGTGCGCCGAAGAAGATCGAGCCCAGGCAGCCGGCCTCGCTTCTGCTGGAGAACCCGGTGCGTTCGGGCCAGACCGTGATCTTTCCCGAGGGCGACGTGACTATTCTGGGCTCGGTCGGCTCCGGCGCCGAGGTCGTCGCCGGCGGATCGATCCACATCTACGGCACGCTGCGCGGCCGCGCCATGGCCGGCGTGAACGGACATTCCAGCGCGCGGATCTATTGCCAGAAGATCGAGGCTGAACTGCTTGCAATCGATGGATTTTATCAGACTGCGGAAGACATCGACGTCGCCTTGCGCGGCCGGCCCGCGCAGGCCTTCCTGCAGGGCAACACCATGCGGATCACCGCGCTGAACTGACCAGCAAAGGAGGTTTTTCAAATGGCCAAAGTTCTGGTCGTGACATCGGGCAAGGGGGGCGTGGGCAAGACCACGACGACCGCCGCCCTTGGAGCAGCGCTGGCGCAACGCGGCGACAAGGTCGTGGTCGTCGATTTCGACGTCGGCCTGCGTAACCTCGACCTCGTGATGGGCGCGGAGCGTCGCGTCGTGTTCGATCTCATCAACGTGGTGCAGGGCGTCGCCAAGCTGCCGCAGGCGCTGATCCGGGACAAGCGGCTGGAGAATCTCTGGCTGCTGCCGGCCTCGCAGACCCGCGACAAGGACGCGCTGACGGAGGAGGGTGTCGGCAAGGTGATCGCCGAGCTGCGCGGCCGCTTCGACTGGGTGATCTGCGACAGCCCGGCCGGCATCGAGCGCGGCGCCACGATGGCGATGCGCTTTGCCGACGAGGCGGTGATCGTGACCAATCCGGAAGTCTCCTCGGTACGCGATTCCGACCGCATCATCGGCATGCTGGATTCCCGCACGGTGCGGGCCGAGCGGGGCGAGCGGGTCGAGAAGCACGTCCTGATCACCCGCTACGATCCCTCGCGCGCCTCGCGCGGCGAGATGCTGACGATCGACGACATCCTGGAGATCCTTGCGACGCCGCTGCTCGGCATCATCCCGGAGAGCCAGGACGTGCTGCGCGCCTCCAACGTCGGAACGCCGGTGACGCTGGCGAACACCGACGGCGCGCCGGCGCGGGCCTATATCGATGCGGCGAAACGCCTGTGCGGCGAGAGCGTGCCGATGCAGGTGCCCTCCGAACGCAAGGGCTTCATGGATCGCCTGCTGCGACGGAGGGCGGCATGAGCATGGGTTTGCTCAGGCTGCTCCGCGGCCGCAAGGGCTCCGCACCCGTCGCGCGCGAACGGCTGCAGATACTGCTCGCGCACGAACGCGGATTGCGCGGCCAGCCCGATCTGCTGGGCGTGTTGCGCGAGGAAATTCTCGCCGTCGTCTCCAGGCACGTCACGCTCGATCCCGACAAGGTGATCGTGCGGCTGGAGCGGGGCGACGAGGTGTCGACGCTGGAAGTCGACATCGAGGTGCCCAACGATTTCGAGCGCCGTCGCGTCGCGGCGGGCTAGGGAACCAGAACGTCGGCTCGATCGTTGTGAAAACACCGTGGCGG
>NZ_JAGWUA010000316.1 GCF_028868675.1 Bradyrhizobium sp. | reverse complement strand
ACCACGGCGATGCAGCCTTCCGGCATCGCCTCGATCGCGGTGCGGGTCGAGATCGGCGATGACCAGGATTCCGGCGTCGCCAGATCCTCGCGCGCCGGCACGAAGCGCAGCGTGAAGGCGGGTCCGACCAGGCGCGGCATCCCCGGGCGCAACGGACGCGCGCCGCGCATCCAGACATTGCGCAGTCCCTTCTTGAGCAGAACCGTGGTGATGGTGGCGGTAGTGATGCCGGTCAGGATGGCCTTGGCTTCGGGGGACAGCGACATGGACGGGGACGAGCTCCGGATGGGCGGTTAGGGAGCGCGCATCTTGCGAGGCGCGGGCTTGCCGTCAAGGGCTACGCACGATCTCCGCAGGGCTGTCATGCGATGCGGCACTGAGGCCCCATCGCGCGCCGCTGGATTAATGATTGGACTTGCGGGCGCATTTACGCGAAGCAAGGATGCTTCGCGTGGAACCTGAGCCTCGCCCCGCGATTCCGAGAGACCGACGCAAAAGGATCATGGCCGCGCCGCTTTCACCGCCCCGCCTTCTGCCCAGTGGCGACTGTGCCGTCACGGTGGAGTTCAGCCGCACCATCGATGACGACGCCAACCAGCGGGTGCTGGCACTGGATCGCGCGGTCGCAGCGGCCGCGATCGAAGGCGTCATCGAGGCGGTCCCGACCTATCGCTCGCTCCTGGTGCACTACGATCCCTGCGTCATCGGCTTCGACGGACTCGGCGGGAAGCTGCTCGCGCTTGCGGGCCAGCCGGCGCCGCCGAGCGCCAAGCCGCGCCGTTGGCGCATTCCCGTGGCCTATGGAGGCGAGCATGGCATCGATCTCGAGGACGTCGCCAAAACGCTCGACACCACGCCCGACGACATCGTTGCCCGCCATATCGCGGGCGACTATCGGATCGCCATGATCGGCTTCACGCCGGGATGGTCTTATCTGAGCGGGCTGGAACCGTTCCTGCACATGCCGCGCCGGCAGAATCCGCGGCTCTCGACGCCCGCCGGCACGATCTCGATTGGCGGGGTGCAGACCGGCATCCAGTGCCTCGCCGGCCCGAGCGGCTGGCATCTCCTGGGACGGACCCCGGTGCGCACCTATCAGCTCCACCGCAATCCGATCTTCCTCACCGAGCCCGGCGATCGCGTGACGTTCTTCGCCATCGACCACAAGACGTTTGCGGAACAGGATCGCGCCGCGGAGGCCGGCGAGATCATAGCCGAACTGGTCGCCCCATGAGCCGGCTGATCGTCGCCAGCATCGGGCCGGCAAGCTCCGTCCAGGACGGCGGGCGGCCGGGTTCGCAGCGCTACGGCTTGCCCCCGAGTGGGGCGTTGGACCGGTTGGCGCTGGCGGTCGCCAATTGCCTGGTCGGCAACGCGCCGTTCGCAGCCGCCATCGAGATCGGCCCGTTCGGCGCGGCCTTCTCGGCCCGCGACGGCGCGGTCCGCCTCGCGATATCAGGTGCGCCGCGCAACGCCGACATCGACGGGCGGCCGGTTGCGCATGAGACGTCGGTGACGCTCCGGGACGGCGAGACGCTGACGCTCGGCTTCGCCCGCAGCGGCGCGTTCAGCTATCTCGCGATCGAAGGGGCCGTCCGCGGCGCGGCGGTGTTCGGCAGCCTTGCGGTCAACGCCCGCGCCGGGCTCGGCAGCCCCTACCCGCGCCCGCTGCAGGCCGGCGACGAGTTCAGCCTCGACAATGCCAGCGATGCGCCCGAGCAGCGGATCGAATTGCCGAAGCTCGCGAGCGGGCCGATCCGCGTCGTGCTGGGTCCGCAGGACGACGAGTTCGACGCCGCCAACAAGGCGCTGTTCCTGGACAGCGAGTGGAGGATCTCGGCGACCTCGGATCGCATGGGTTACCGGCTCGAGGGACCCGTCATCAAGCATCTGCACGGCCACAACATCGTCTCCGACGGCACCGTCAACGGCAGCATCCAGGTGCCCGGCAACGGCGCGCCGATCGTGCTGATGATGGATCGCGGCACCAGCGGCGGCTATCCCAAGATCGCGACCGTGATCTCCCCCGATCTCGGCCGCTTCGCGCAGGTATCAGTGGGCACTGCCTTCCGCTTCAAGGCCGCCGGCATGGCCGAGGCGCAGGATGCGGCGCGGGCATTCGTGCAACTCCTGCGCACCCTGCCCGACCGGTTGCGGCCGGCCGACAGCTTCGCGCTCAACATCGATGCACTGCATGATGCTAATGTGGCCGGACACGCGGTCAGCGCGGTCGACGCCGGGACGTGGCAGACGTCGGCGGAGCCTTGAGCGTTGTCGACAGATCAGAGGCGGAGCGCACCATGATGACCATCGATCTCAATTGCGATCTCGGCGAGGGATTTGGCGCCTGGGAGATGGGCAACGACGCCGCCATGATCGAGCTCGCGAGCTCGGTCAACATCGCCTGCGGTTTTCACGCCGGCGACCCCGACATCATGCGCCGCACGGTGGAGCTGGCAAAGGCGCGCGGCGTCTCGATCGGTGCCCACCCCGGATATCGCGACCTGCACGGTTTCGGCCGGCACCCGATCGCGGGCCTGAAGGCCTCCGAGATCGAGAACCTCGTCGCCTACCAGATCGGCGCGCTGCAGGCGATCGCGACCGCGGCCGGCCACAAGGTGACACATGTGAAGGCACACGGCGCGCTGTCCAACGTCGCCTGTGAGGACGACATGACCGCCAACGCCATCGCCGCCGGCATCAAGGCGGTCGATCCCGGCCTGATCTTCGTGGTGCTCGCCAACTCGAAGCTGGTCAAGGCCGGCGAGGAGGCCAACCTGCCGATGGTGCACGAGGTGTTCGCCGACCGCGCCTATGAGGATGACGGCAACCTGGTGTCGCGCAAGAAGCCAGGGGCGGTGCTGCACGATGCCAAGACCATTGCCGATCGCGTGGTGCGCATGGTGCAGGACGGCGCGGTGGTTTCGGTCACCGGCAAGGTGATCAAGATGCGCACGGACACGGTCTGCATCCACGGCGACACGCCCGGCGCCGTCGACATCGCCCGCGGCCTGCGCCAGGCGCTGAAGCAGGCCGGCATCGAGGTCGCGCCGTTCAAGCGGTAGCGGTGGCTTCGCGGCCGCTTGGTCCGCCCGGACGAAACGCCCGTCGCGGCACCTTCCATCAAAATCTGCGGATCAACCCCATGCACAGGCGTGTCAAGCCCTGTCCGCGGGCGCCGTGCGTCTCCTCGCGGCACATAGCGGCTCAACGCGCGTCGGATGTGGATGACCCTGCCAGGAACATGAGGCGTTCCATTCAATTTATTGTTCTTATTGATGTTTTCTAATGAAATCCAATCGTCGGCTGCGTCCTCCAACGCGGTGACGATGCATCGCATTGGCAACGTTCTTGTTGACGCGTCCGACTTATTTGTACAATAGTACAAACAAATGGTCAGCAAACTCCCCAGGAAGGAAACGTCGCGCAAGCCCAACATGCGGGAAGCCATTCTCGCGGCCGCG
>NZ_JAGWUA010000101.1 GCF_028868675.1 Bradyrhizobium sp. | reverse complement strand
GCGCTGCCAAAAGTCTGCCTGCCGCTCGCGCAGCGGGCGAAGGCGCATTTCGACAAGGCGAACGAGATCATGGACCGCAACAAGCGCCGCGCCGTGCGTGCGCCGCGGATCATGTCGAGATACTACCACGCGATCCTCGACCTCCTGCTCGAGCGAGGCTTCGCGCCGCCGCGCGCGCCGGTGCGGGTGCCGAAGCTCGCCCGCATCGCCATTCTCCTCCGGCACGCATTTCTCTGATGCAAAAGACCGCTCACATCATCGGCGCTGGAATCTCCGGGCTGTCCGCCGCGGTGCGGCTCGCCAATGCCGGCTTCAAGGTCGCCGTGCACGAGGCGACCCAGCAGGCCGGCGGGCGCTGCCGCTCCTATTTCGACGCCGCGACGAATCTCACCATCGACAACGGCAATCACCTGCTCCTGTCGGGCAACCGCCACGCGCTCGCCTATGCGCGCGCGATCGGCACCGAGGCGGGACTGGTCGGGCCGAAGCGCGCGCAGTTCCCGTTCGTCGACCTCGCGACCGGGCAGCGCTGGCAGATCGATCTCGGCGAGGGCCGGCTGCCGACCTGGGTGCTCGACGAGAGCCGTCGCGTGCCCGACACCGGCCTGATGGACTATCTGTCGCTGATGCCGCTGATCTGGGCCTCGCAGAGCACGCTCGTCGGCAAGGCCATCCCCTGCGACGGCACGCTGTACCAGCGCCTGGTGCAGCCGCTGCTGCTCGCGGCGCTCAACGTCGATCCGCCCGAGGGCTCGGCCGGCCTTGCCGGCGCGATCGTGCGGGAGACACTGCTCGCGGGCGGGCAGGCCTGCCGGCCGCTGATCGCGCGCGATGGCCTGAGCGCCGTGCTGATCGAGCCCGCCGTGAAGTTGCTGCAGGAGCGGGGCCACTCGGTCCGGCTCGGCCATGAGCTGCGCGAATTCGCCACCGCGAACGGCCGGGTCAGCGGCCTGAATTTCGGCGGCGAAGACGTGATCCCGGTCGGGCCCGACGATGCGATCGTGATGGCGGTGCCGCCGCGCTCGGCCGCGACGCTGTTGCCGGGCGTGAAGACGCCGACGAAATTCCGCGCCATCGTGAACGCGCATTTCCGTTTCGAGCCGCCGCCGGGCGCGGCGCCGATCCTGGGCGTGGTCGGAGGTCTCGTCGAATGGCTGTTCGCGTTCCCCAACCGCCTGTCGGTCACCATCAGCAATGGCGACCGGCTGGTCGAGCAGCCGCGCGAGGAACTCGCCCAGTCGATCTGGCGCGACGTCTGCCATGCCGCCGGCATCGCCGGCGAACGGACGCCCGAACTGCCCCCCTGGCAGATCGTGCGCGAGCGCCGCGCCACTTTTGCCGCAACGCCCGAGCAGAATGCCTTGCGCCCGGGGCCGGTCACGGCGCTGAAAAACCTGTTCCTTGCCGGCGACTGGACTGATACGGGATTGCCGGCGACCATCGAAGGATCGGTCCGGTCCGGCGATCGCGCCGCCGATCTGGCCCTCGCCCTGCGGCGCTGAATCAGGGCGGCCATCGTCCGGGCGGGCCGCGCATCATTTTCGAGAACTATCGGAGAGATCGAGCGAGATGCATTCGGTGAACAAGAGCGCGACCAGCCGCGAAGTCTTGGAATCGAGCATTGCGTCGGCAACGCAAGGGTTGCTCGGCTTCCAGCAATCCGACGGTCACTGGGTGTTCGAGCTCGAGGCCGATTCGACGATTCCGGCCGAATACATCCTGCTGCGCCACTATCTCGGCGAACCGGTCGATGCCGTGCTCGAGGCCAAGATCGGCAACTATCTGCGCCGCGTGCAGGGTGCCCATGGCGGCTGGCCGCTGGTGCATGACGGCGAGTTCGACATGAGCGCGAGCGTGAAAGCCTATTTCGCGCTCAAGCTGATCGGCGATTCCGTCGACGCGCCGCACATGGCGCGCGCGCGCGGGGCGATCCATGCGCGCGGTGGCGCGATCAACAGCAACGTCTTCACGCGCTTCACGCTTGCGATGTTCGGCGTGCTGACCTGGCGCGCGGTGCCGGTGCTGCCGATCGAGATCATGCTGCTGCCGTTCTGGTCGCCGTTCCACATCAACAAGATCTCCTACTGGGCGCGTACCACGATGGTGCCGCTGATGGTGATCGCGGCGCTGAAGCCGCGCGCGCGGAATCCGAAGAGCGTCGGCATCGACGAATTGTTCCTGCAGGATCCGCGCTCGATCGGCATGACGGCCAAGGCGCCGCATCAGAGCATGGGCTGGTTCGCGCTGTTCCGCGCGCTCGACGTGGTCCTGCGCGCGGTCGAGCCATATTTCCCAAAACGTCTTCGCCGGCGCGCCATCGACAGCGCGCTCGCCTTCATCGAGGAGCGGCTGAACGGCGAGGACGGCATGGGCGCGATCTATCCGCCGATGGCCAACATCGTCATGATGTACGACGCGCTCGGCAAGGACGAGACCTATCCGCCGCGCGCGATGACGCGCCACGGTATCGACAAGCTGCTCGTGATCGGCGACGCGGAGGCCTATTGCCAGCCCTGCGTGTCGCCGATCTGGGACACGACCCTGACATGCCACGCGCTGCTCGAGGCCGGGGGCGCGGAAGCCGTGCCGGCCGCCAAGCAGGGGCTCGACTGGCTGATCCCGAAGCAGGTCCTGGACGTGAAGGGCGACTGGGCGGTGAAGCGTCCGGAGACGCGCCCGGGCGGCTGGGCCTTCCAGTACAACAATGCGCACTATCCCGATCTCGACGACACCGCCGTGGTGGTGATGTCGATGGACCGCATGCGCCGCGAGCACGCGACGCCGGGCTACGATGCGGCGATCGACCGCGGCCGCGAATGGATCGAGGGCATGCAGAGCGACGACGGCGGCTGGGCCGCCTTCGACGTGAACAACCTCGAATACTACCTGAACAACATCCCGTTCTCCGACCACGGCGCGCTGCTCGATCCGCCGACCGAGGACGTCACCGCGCGCTGCATCTCGATGCTGGCCCAGCTCGGCCAGACCGAGAAGACCAGCAAGGCGGTCGCCGACGGCGTCGCCTATCTCCGCAGGACCCAGCACCCGGAAGGCTCCTGGTATGGCCGCTGGGGCATGAACTTCATCTACGGGACCTGGTCGGTTCTGTGCGCGCTCAACGCGGCCGGGGTCGACCGCGGCGACCCGATGATGCGCAAGGCGGCGGACTGGCTGGTTTCGATCCAGAACGAGGACGGCGGCTGGGGCGAGGACGCCGTCAGCTACCGGCTGGACTACCGGGGATGGGAGGCCGCGCCCTCGACCGCCTCGCAAACGGCATGGGCCTTGCTTGCTCTGATGGCGGCCGGCGAGGTCGATCATCCCGCCGTCGTTCGCGGGGTTGAGTACCTGATTGCAACACAGAGCGAAAAAGGGCTGTGGGACGAGCAGCGCTATACGGCTACGGGCTTCCCCCGCGTGTTTTATCTACGCTATCATGGTTACCCGAAGTTCTTTCCGCTGTGGGCACTGGCGCGGTATCGGAACCTTCGGAACACCAATAGCAGGGTGGTAGGGGTCGGGATGTGACTTTGGGGACGGGGGACGATTTGACCGCGGGTAGCGAAATTGACCTGCGGCCGATACTCATTGTGACCGGCCTGGTCCAGGAGGCCCGCATCGCGGCCGGGCCCGGAATGGCCGTAATCTGCTCGTCCAGCAGTCCAACCCAGTTGCGGGCGCTTCTGACCGTGATGGACCCGGAAACCATCCGCGGCGTGATCTCGTTCGGGGTCGCGGGCGGGCTCGACCCGACGCTCAGGTCCGGCGACGTGGTCGTCGCGACCGAGGTACTGGCAGGCGACGCCCGCTGGGCCGCGGGCCTGGCGCTCGGCGACGACCTGATCGAAAAACTCACCTCCGGGCGCCGCCGCGTCGTGCGCGGCTGCCTCGCGGGCGCCGAGGAAGTGGTCGCCGGCCTGTCCTGCAAGGCCGCGCTGCATTCGGAGACCGGTGCGGCCGCCGTCGACATGGAGAGCCATATTGCGGCCGCCTATGCCGCCGAGGCGGGCCTGCCCTTCGCGGCCCTGCGGGTCATCAGCGATCCCGCGCATCGGGCGTTGCCGGCGCTGGCGCGCGCCGCGATCAAGCCCAACGGCCGGATCGACGTGGCGACGATCCTGCGCGGCGTGGCGCGCAATCCCGCCACGGTGCATGCGCTGGTCTCTACCGGCATCGACTTCAACCGCGCGCTGCGCTCGCTGCGCGGCTGCCGCGACTATCTGCTCGGCAGCGAGGGACTGGTCCTCGAGACGGTCTGAACGACCGGCATGCGCTGGATGCGAAAAGGCCCGACCGTACGGTCGGGCCTTCGTCGGGTGGGGCTCGGTCGCGTGAGCTCGGCGTCCAATCAGGCGGCGGTCGAGGCCTTCTCCAGGGCCTCGTCGCGGCGGATGTCCGACAGCTTCTTCTGCACCTGCTCGGAGAAGATGTACTGCGCCGGGCGCTGCTTGGAGAGATCGATCTCGGGCACCATCGGCCCGGCGGTCTTGATGCCGCGCAGCGCCACCCACAGGGCCCTGAGCGGATGGCTGATCGCGGCCGTCGCCGCCGTCGGCTCGTAGCCGCAATGCGCCATGCAGTTCGCGCACTTCTCGTACTTTCCGGTGCCGTAGGAGTCCCAGTCGGTGGTCTCCATCAGCTCGTTGAACGTCTTGGCGTAACCCTCGCCGAGCAGATAGCAGGGCTTCTGCCAGCCGAAGATGTTGCGTGCGGGCATGCCCCACGGCGTGCACTCGAAGTCCTGGTTGCCGGCGAGGAAGTCCAGGAACAGGGCTGAATGCATGAAATCCCACTTCTTGCCCTTGCCGAGCGCAAAGACGTCGCGGAACAGCTTCTTGGTCTTGGTGCGGTTGAGGAAGTGCTCCTGGTCGGGAGCGCGCTCATAGGCGTAGCCGGGCGACATCGACACGCCGACGCCGAGCTCCTTGCAGAAGTCGAGATACTTGGCGATCTCCTCCGCCGGGTGTCCGTCGAAGATGGTGGCGTTGACGTTGACGGCGAAGCCGCGCGCCTTGGCGGCCTTGATCGCGGAGACCGCGCGGTCGAACACGCCCTGCTGCGACACCGCCTTGTCGTGATGCTCGCGCAGGCCGTCCAGATGCACCGAGAAGAACAGATAGGGCGAGGGCTCGAACAGGTCGAGCTTCTTCTCGAGCAGCAGCGCGTTGGTGCAGAGCGAGACGAACTTCTTGCGCTCGACCAGGCCGCGCACGATCTCGCCGATCTCCTTGTGGATCAGCGGCTCGCCGCCCGGGATCGCCACCATCGGCGCGCCGCATTCCTCGGCCGCGTCCCAGCACTCCTGCGCGCTCATGCGGCGGTTCAGGATGGCGTCGGGATAGTCGATCTTGCCGCAGCCGGCGCAGGCGAGATTGCAGCGAAACAGCGGCTCCAGCATCAGCACGAGCGGATAGCGTTTGCGGCCAAGCAGTTTCTGCTTGAGCAAATAGCCGCCGATACGCATTTCCTTGAAGAAGGGTATAGCCATCACACGTTTCTTTCTGGGCTTGTCAGTCGTCGGGTGGGTCAGCTCGCAGCAAGCTCTGCCGGAAGCCGGAATTCGATGTTTTCCTCGCGGCCCGGCAGCACCGAGACCTTCACCGGTCCGATCCGCCGCAGGGCTTCGATCACGTCGTCGACGAGAACCTCGGGCGCAGAGGCGCCGGCGGTGATGCCGACGGTCCTGGCGTCCTTCAGCCACTCCGGATTGAGCTCGCTGCCGTCGGCGATGAGATAACTCGCGACGCCGGCTTCGGTGCCGATTTCGCGGAGCCGGTTCGAGTTCGAACTGTTGGCGGCGCCAACCACCAGGATCACGTCGACCAGCTTGCTCAAGTCCCTTACCGCAGTTTGCCGGTTCTGTGTCGCATAGCAGATATCCCGGATGTCCGGGCCTTGAATATCCTTAAATCGCGCCTGAAGCGCGGCGATGATGTCCTTGGTGTCGTCGACCGAGAGCGTGGTCTGGGTGATGTAGGCAACCGGCGTCTCTTCCGGCAGCGTCATCGCCTTGACCTCCTCGACGTTCTGCACGAGCAGCACGGGGCCGGGGACCTGGCCCATCGTGCCCTCGACCTCCGGATGGCCGGCGTGGCCGATCAGGATCAGCGCGCGGCCCTTCGACATGTAGCGCTTCCCCTGATTGTGAACCTTGGTGACCAGGGGACAGGTTGCGTTGAGCACGGGAAGTCCGCGCTGGGCCGCCTCCTCCTCGACGCTGCGCGCCACGCCATGGGCGCTGAAAACGGTGACGGCCGCCGGCGGAACTTCGGAGAGATCCTCGACGAAGATCGCACCCTTGTTCTTCAGGCTCTCGACCACGTACTTGTTGTGCACGATCTCGTGGCGCACATAGACTGGCGGGCCATACTTCTCCAGCGCCCGCTCCACGATCTCGATCGCACGCACCACGCCGGCACAAAAGCCGCGCGGCTGCGCTAGAAAAACTTCCATTGGACGCCCATCACGCAAGTTGCACCAATTCCCGTTCAGTTGTCTCCGGCGGCATCCCGGTACTTACCAATGAGTTGCAATATCCGCACCATTGGTTCCGCTCCGGGCGGCACCGGCCATCCGTCCGTTGGGCCCCAAGCGCATGGGGGCACAGGGCCTTGTGTCAAAAAATCGGCTTCTAGGAAAGCCGCAACGCGCCTGAAGTTCCGGACCGTCGTCGATTGACGGTAACATAATACTTCAAACCGAAGAGCGGATCGCTCTCACTCCTTCGTCATTTTACCGGTCCGGAAGGGCGGCTATATCGGCTGTTCGCGCGGTTTTGCCATGTTCTTCCGGCAGTTCATCGAACCGGCACCCCGGTTATAACTACCCGAAACAGCGATAGGTTTCGCCGGGGAACTCCGATAAACAGCCGGGCGTTTCCGGTCAGCTGTTAACGCTAGAAAGAAATGATGTGCTGCAAACTGTAGTCGTTGCGATCGTCAGGGCCTGCACCCGGTTTGCCACCCTCGTTGTCGTCGTCGGGCTCCTGCTTTCGGTCGGGGCGGCCTTCTATGCCGCGCGCCATTTCTCAATCAACACCGACATCAATTCCCTGATCTCCCAGAAGCTCGATTGGCGTCAGCGCGATCAGCAGTTCGACCGCGCGTTCGATCGCGACTCGATGATTCTGGCGGTGGTGGAGGCGGCGACCCCCGAATTGACCAATGCGGCGGCGGCCGCGCTGCTCGACAGGCTGAAGGACGACAAGACGAACTTCCAGTCGATGCAGCGGCTCGGCGGCGGCCAGTTCTTCGAGAAGGAAGGGCTGTTGTTCTTGCCCACCGACGAGGTCGGCAAGATCACCAGCCAGTTCGAGTCCGCGGCACCCCTGATCGAGATCATGGCGGGCGATCCCTCGATCCGCGGCCTGACCGGCGCGCTGGAGACGGGCCTTGCCGGCGTCAAGCGGGGGCAGGTCAAGCTCGACAGCACCGAGCGGCCCTTCAACCTGATCGCGCAGACGGTCGAGACCGTCCTGACCAAGGGCGACGCGACGTTCTCCTGGCGCGAGCTCGTGAGCGACCAGCCGCTGACCGATTCCGATCGGCGGGCCTTCATCGAGTTCAAGCCGGTCCTCGACTACAACGCGCTGGAGCCGGGCAAGACGGGGACCGACGCGATCCGCAAAGCCGCGGCCGAGCTGGATTTCCCGGGCAAGTACCACGCGCGGGTCCGCCTCACCGGTCCGGTGCCGATCGCCAACGAGGAGTACGCCACGGTCCAGGAAGGGGCCGTGGTCAACGGCATCGGCACCGTCGTCGTGGTGCTCGTGATCCTGTGGCTCGCGCTGCATTCGGCCAAGATCATCTTCGCCGTGTTCGTCAACCTGTTCATCGGGCTTGCCATCACCACCGCCGCCGGTCTGATGATGGTGGGCTCGCTCAACCTGTTGTCGGTTGCCTTTGCGGTGCTGTTCGTCGGCCTCGGCGTCGATTTCGGCATCCAGTACAGCGTCCGCTACCGATCGGAGCGGTTCAAGCACGGCGATCTCACGGCCGCGCTGGTGCTCGCCGCAAAGCGATCGGCCGTGCCGCTATCGCTTGCGGCGATGGCGACCGCCGCCGGCTTCCTCTGCTTCATGCCGACCGACTACAAGGGCATTTCCGAGCTCGGCGAGATCGCCGGCGTCGGCATGCTGGTGGCCTTCCTCTCCAGCATCACCGTGCTGCCGGCGCTGCTCAAGCTGCTCAATCCGCCGGGCGAGAGGGAACCGGTCGGCTACGCCTTCCTGGCGCCGCTCGATCGCTTCCTGGAGACGCATCGCGTGGTGATCGTCGGTGGCACGCTGCTGCTCGCCATCGGCGGCCTGCCGCTGCTCTACTTCATGAAGTTCGACTTCAACCCGATGAACCTGCGTAATCCAAAGGCGGAATCGATCGCGACCTTCCTGGATCTGCGCAAGGATCCCAACACCGGTGCCAACGCCATCAACGTGCTGACGCATTCGGAAAGCGATGCCAAGCAGATAGAGGCCAGGCTCGAGAAGCTGCCTGAAGTTCTTCGCGTGATGTCGCTCGACAGCTTCGTGCCGAGCGACCAGGAGCCGAAGCTGAAGCTGCTGGCGCAGGGCGCCAAGGTGCTCAATCCCGTGCTCAATCCGGACCAGATCGATCCGGCGCCGAGCGACCAGGAGAACGTCGAGTCGCTGAAATCGTCGGTGGACGCGCTGCGCAGGACCGCCGGCGAGGACAAGGGACCGGGTGCGGCTGCCTCGCGCCGGCTGGCGGATGCGCTCGAGCGGCTCGCCAACGCCGACGAAGCGACGCGCAACAAGGCGCAGGCGGTGTTCATCACCCCGATGCAGATCGTGTTCGACCAGCTCAGGAACGCGTTGCAGGCCGAGCCGGTCAGCCTGAAGACGCTGCCCGCCGACCTCGTGGCTGGCTGGCGGAGCAAGGACGGGGTGATCCGGGTCGAGGCGCTGCCGCGCGGCGATCCCAACGACAACGACACCTTGCGTAAATTTGCGGCAGCCGTGCTCGCCGCGGAGCCGACCGCGGTCGGCGGCCCGGTCTCGATCCTGAAGTCCGGCGACACCGTCGTCAGGGCGTTCGTCATGGCCGGCATCTACGCGCTGGTCGTCATCGGCCTGTTGCTGTGGATCACCTTGCGCCGCTTCACCGACGTATTGATGACGCTGGTGCCGCTCCTGGTGGCGGGTGCGGTGACGCTCGAAATCTGCGTGTTGATCGGGCTGCCGCTCAACTTCGCCAACATCGTCGCCTTCCCGCTGCTGCTGGGCATCGGCGTCGCCTTCAAGATCTACTACGTCGTGGCCTGGCGCTCGGGACGGACGAACCTGCTGCAGACGAGTCTGACGCGCGCGATCTTCTTCAGTGCACTGACGACGGCCACCGCCTTCGGCAGCCTGTGGCTGTCGAGCCATCCCGGCACGTCGAGCATGGGCAAGCTGCTGGCGCTCTCGCTGGTGACGACGCTGGCCGCGGTGCTACTGTTTCAGCCGGCCCTCATGGGCAAACCCCGCAATCTCAGGGAGTAGGCAGATATCGCCGACGGGGTCGGCGGGAGGCGCGCCCTTCTGCCCCTTGGCGATCGCGCCGGTGGTCTTGGGGGCGCCGGCATGCGCGGTCGTTGCGGCCGTTCCGGTCGTTTTCCCCGCCGTGCCGGTCTTCGGCGCGCTCTTGGCCAAACTGTTGGCGGGACTCGAAGGAATCGGAGGGCCGACCCGGGTCCAGGTCTCGCCGCCGCAGAGGAAGCCCAGCACGCAGCCCTTGATCTCGAGCTGGTCGGTTCCGACAGGGGTAATGGTCGAGCTGTAGAGCTGGCCGTCCTTGGCGTTGTAGACTTGGCCTTCCCACTGATCGACGCCGGCCTTCTTCTTCATGTCGAAGAGAATGACCATGCCCAGCGTCGGCCTGTTCCTTTTTGACACATCCGGATTGTATTCATCGCGGCCGCCGGGCGTCTTTTCCCAGGACACCGCGCCCCACATGCTGCCATAGCATTGCGCGACCCGGATGTTGGCGACGCCGTCGGCCACCCGCCAGTCGCCGGTCGGGTCGGCTGCGAAGGCCGGGTTCAAACAGCTGAAGCCGCTAGCCAGCATGATTCCGGTGTAAAGGGCCAAACGCATGATAGTTCCTCGGCAGTGCAACATGACCGGAAGCTGCTTGCGAACATGGTCCGAAAAAGGGCAAAAGGCCGCAACCAGCGATTTCTGTTGACGAAACAGCCATCAATCGAAGTATGTAGCGGATGCACAATCCAAATCCAGACGTAGCCCAGCTGTTTGCGGACCGCCAGGCGCAGCGCAGCTCGCTGCATACGCGTTACCTGAACGAGCAGTTCGTTCGGGTGCTCAAGACCATCGGTTACGACGTCGGATTCCAGAAGGGGCAGGGGCAGTACCTCTACGACCGCGACGGCGTTCGCTACCTCGACCTGCTCTCCGGCTTCGGCGTGTTCGCGATCGGCCGCAACCATCCGGTGATGCGCGAGGCGCTGAAGAGCGTGCTCGATGCCGACCTTCCCAATCTCGTCCAGTTCGACGTCTCGGTGCTCGCCGGCGTGCTCGCCGAGCGGCTGCTGAAATACGTGCCCTATCTCGACAAGGCGTTCTTCGCCAATTCGGGCGCGGAGACGGTCGAGGCTGCGATCAAGTTCGCGCGCGGCGCGACCGGGCGGCCGGGGATCGTCTATTGCGCCCATGCCTATCACGGCCTGACCTATGGTGCGCTGTCGCTCACCGGCGATTCGAATTTCCGCAGCGGCTTCGAGCCGCTGCTGCCGGGATGCACCTCGATCCCGTTCAACGATCTCGCCGCACTCGAGAAGGCGCTGTCCTCGCGCGAGGTCGCGGGCTTCATCGTCGAGCCGATCCAGGGCAAGGGCGTCAACATGCCCAGCGACGAGTTCCTGCCGGGCGCGGCCGCGCTCTGCAAGAAATACGGCACGCTGTTCATCGCCGACGAGATCCAGACCGGGATGGGGCGCACCGGCCGCTTCCTCGCGGTCGAGCACTGGAACGTCGAGCCCGACATGGTGCTGCTGTCGAAGTCGCTGTCGGGTGGCCACGTGCCGGTCGGCGCGCTTTTGACGCGCAAGAATATCTTCGACAAGATCTTCAACCAGATGGACCGCGCCGTCGTGCATGGCTCGACCTTCTCCAAGAACGACCTGGCGATGGCCGCCGGCATCGCCACGCTGGAGATCATGGAGTCGGAGAAGCTGATCGATGCCGCGGCCAAGCGCGGCGCGGAGCTCCGCCTCGCGCTGACGCGCATGGTGCCCGGCTACGAACTGATGAAGGAGGTCCGCGGCAAGGGCCTGATGATCGGCGTCGAGTTCGGTCCGCCGAAATCGCTGCGGCTGAAGGCGTCCTGGAACGTGCTGGAGACCGCCAACAAGGGCCTGTTCTGCCAGCTCATCACCGTGCCGCTGTTCAAGGACCACAAGATCCTGACGCAGGTCGCCGGCCACGGCAGCCATACCATCAAGCTGCTGCCGCCGCTCACCATCACCGAGGAAGACTGCAGCTGGATCGAGCGTGCCTTCGACGACGTCATCGCCGGCAGCCACAAGGTCCCCGGCGCGATCTGGTCGCTCGGCAAGACGCTGGTGGATAACGCGGTGCGAAGGTCGGCGTAAGCCGGATCAGGCCGCCTTGGGCTTGTTCATGGTCTTGATACGATCGAGCACCTTGCCGAGATCGCGCTTGGCGATCTGGATATCATAGTCGTTCTGTAGATTGAGCCAGAGCTGAGCCGTCGTGCCGAGCGCCTTTGCAAGTCGCAGCGCAGTATCGGCCGTGATGCCGGTCTGCTCGCCGGCAATCCGCTCGATCCGCGTGCGCGGCAAACCGCAGGCTTTCGCCAGAGCGCCAGCCGACATCTCCAGCGGACCCAGGAACTCCTCCCGCAAGACTTCACCAGGGTGCATGGGCGTGAGCTTCTTGGCCATGAGCCTATTCCTCATGGCTCAACATTGCTTCGATCGCCTCGTCGAGATCGTCGAGATTTTCGGTAACCACCGACCACAGGATATCGGGGTCGATCCTGCGATACTCGTGGCGCAGCATGTTGCCGAGGCCATGAATCTTCTTCCAGGGAACTTCGGGCCTGGTCTCCTTTAGATCGGCGGGAATGTGCTTGGCCGCCTCGGCGACGATGAGCAGCGCATGTTCGATCGCGCGTTTCATCGCCCAACTCGTGCTGAATGATTCAGCCGTCGCGTTCGCGGTTAAGCTACGGATACCCGCGATCTCCTCCCTGATATCGATCAGCCTGATCCGAAAGGAACGGGGTGCCATTAAAACACTCGAATAGCCTCACGCTCGATATCTGCGCGCAGAAGCGGGTGCAGTCCCTTGCGCGTCCCATAGTCGAGCTTATTTCCGACGGCCTCTTGGAGGGTTTCGTAGGCATCCATGAAGGGGACGAACCCGAAGGGTCTATCTGCTGCGGGATCGACAAAGACATCGATATCGGAATTCGGGCCGGCCTCGTCGCGGGCGTGCGAGCCGAACAGATATAGCGCTCCGACACCGAACGCGCGCAAGGCGGGCTCGGCCTGTTTCAACCTGGAAAGGACTTCATCGCGGCGCATATCCAAAATATATCGCCTTATCCGACCAATTTCCACCTTTCGGTGGCAGGTCCGACTGTTCTCGTAATGACCGTTGTGTGGTCTTCACCCCTCCGTATTCCCCTTCATCGCCGTCTCGAACTTGTCGACGAACTCGGCGAGCTCATCGGCGCCGAGGTCGCTCACGGCCCAGAAGTTCAGGCCGCGGTTGCCCCAGCGGCGGCAGTTGAAGCCCTGCATGGTCTGGGTGGTCGGCGCCCGATGCTCGGCGCTGGTGGTCTGCGCCACGAACAGGTTGATGACGTGCTGGCGCCGCCGATAGACCACCGCGCCGATCGCGCGCGCGTCGATGTAGTCGAGCCGGCCGCCGACCAAGGTAAAGCCCTGCGCGGTGAGGTCGATCACGGGCGGGGCGACGTCGAGCTTGCCGTTGAACCACGGCTTGACCGTGTGCTGGTCGGTGGAGAGCACGTCGGTGAGGTGGCCGGCCTGCAGCGAGCGGAGATGCGCGGAGACGACCTCCGACAGGATGCGCTGCTGGTCGTCCTGGCGCAGCACGATGGCGACGAGACCGGTGGCCGCCAGCGCGGAGACCGCCGAGCCCATCGCAAAGCCGCGCAGCACAGCGCGGCGGCTGGGTTGTTTGCTCTGCGGCAGCGACGCCTCGATGCGCATGCGCAAGCCGGCCGGTGCGGTGTAGCGGAGACTGGTGCCGGCGAGCACGCGCTTCATCTCGCGTTGGGCGGCAAGTTCGGCGGCGCAGGCGGCGCAGGTCGCGACATGCGCCTCGACCTCGCGCGCATGGCCGGCATCGAGCTCGCCGTCGATCAATGCGTGAAGCAGCAGCCTTGCCTCGTCGCAGGTCATCTCGGTTGCTCCTCTTCCGCCGTCCAGGCCGCGCGCAGCATGGCGCGCGCCCGCGCGAGGCGGGACATCACGGTGCCGAGCGGTGCGCCGACGGCGTCCGCGATGTCGCGATAGGACAGATTGTTGATCTCCCGCAGCACGAAGGCTTCGCGAAACGGCTCGGCCAACGCCTCGATGAGCTTGCGGATCGCGGTCGCGTCGCGGCCGCGCAGCACTTCGGCTTCGGGACTTGCTTCGCCCTCGCGCCACAGCGGCACCTGCTCGGCGGCCTCCGGCGTGTCCTCGATCGCGACCGGCCTGGTCGCGCGCCGCGCATATTCGGCGTTGCAGACGTTGCGCAGGATCGCGAACAGCCACGGCTTGATGTCCGGCCCGCGAAAGCCGTCGAAATGCCTGAAGGCGCGCAGATAGCATTCCTGCACCGCGTCCTCGGCGTCCTCGGCATCGCGGAGCAGATAGCGCGCCAGCGTATAGACGTCGTCGAGGAGCGGCAGCGCCGCCTCGCGGAAGCGCCGCGACCTGTCCGGATCGTCGCTCGCTGGTGGCATCGCCGCCCGCCTTGCCTTGCCGTCTGCGCGCGTCGGAGACGCGCTTGCCCGGCCGGCCTGAAGCCACCGGCCGGGCAGGGTGGTGATGCCTTGGTTCGCGCCGCTACTCAACCCTGATGATCCCCGTCATGTGCGGATGCAGCGAACAAAAATACTTGTAGTCGCCGGCCGCCGTGAACGTGAAGGAGAACTTGTCGTCGGTGTCGAGCGTCTTGGAGCGGAATTTGCCGGCCGACACCACGGTGTGGGGGATGTCGTCCCGGTTGGTCCAGGTGACGGTGGTGCCGACCTTCACCGCGAGCTCGGCAGGCTGGAACACGAAATTGTCGATGTGCACCTCCATGTCGTCGGCACGGGCGAATCTCGCGGGCAGCGCGGCCGCGGCGAGCGCCAGGGCCGAGGCGAGACCGAAGTCGCGGCGGTTGAGTGTCTTCATGTCCTGCGTCCCGTTCAGCCCTGCAGCGGCGTGTCGATGATGGCGAGCCGCTGCTCGCCCTGCCTGAAATTGATGCTGGCGATGCCGAGCAGCGAGCGGAGTTTTGCGTCCTCGACCTTCATCGGGCCGGGCGAGGGGGCGGTGCCCGGCGCCGGCTGCGGGAAGGCCGTGGAGCGCGCGGTGTGGAAGGTGACGTTGCCCTCGACCTTCTGCATCACCTGGTGGATGTGGCCGTTCAGCACGGTGACCGAGCCGAAACCCTTGACGTAGTCGAGTGCGCGGGCGCCGTCCTCGGTGCCCCAGCCCCATTGCGGATAGACGGTCCACAGCGGGATGTGGGCGAACAGTACGATCGGGGTCGATTTCGACTTGCCCTTCAGGTCGTCTTCGAGCCATTCGAGCTGTTCGGCGCCGAGATTGCCGAGCCCGCCGGCCTTGAGATCGACGACGTTGACGAGCCCAACGAAGTGCACGCCGCCGGCGTCGAACGAGTACCAGCCATGGCCCTTGGTGCCGCGGCCGTAGCGCTCGCGATAGAGCTTGACCTCCTCGTCGATGAAATCGTGCTCGCCCGGCACGTAGTGCACGTCGAGCTTGGTCTGCGAGATGATGCGCTCGGCGTCGTCGAATTCGGCGGCCTTCGACAGATGGGTGATGTCGCCGGTGTGGATCATGAAGGATGGTTTGGCGGGCATCGCGTTGATCTTGGCGACCGCCTCCTCCAGCGTGCCGAGCGCGTTGGGGTTGGCCGCCTTGTCGAAGCCGACATGGCTGTCGCTGATCTGCAGAAAGGTCATGCCGGGCGCTTCGGCGGCGGCGACGGTATCGACGATGCCGAGCGAACGCGGCACGCCGCCGGTGATGGTCCACAGCACTCCGGTGCCGGCCCAGGTCATGCACTCCAGCACCTTGCGGCGATTGACGCCGCCGCCGCCCTGGTCATGATCGAACGCGCTCATCCCATTTCTCCTTCTGCCCGGGATTGGGCTTCGGAGACCTGATCGGGCGGCGGAGCGGTTTATTCCCGCGACCGGGGTCGGCCCCGGCCGATGCGATGACGATATCGTGAACGCCGTCGTGGACGCCGGCTCGCCTGCGCGGCCGCCGCCGTCAATTGATCGGCGCGTTCGGGGTCTGCGCCGCGGTCGCGGTGGGGCGCCGGGTGAGCGCGCGCCTATCCTTCACATAGGCAATCGGGACGCCGAACCGTTCGACGGTGGCGACGATCTCGCCGTCGAGGTCCTGGTCGCAGTTCATGTGGGTCGGCGCGATGAAGAACTCGGACTGCTTCCAGTCCGGCTTGAAGTCCCAGCGCAACTGCGGCAGCGTGACCGTGCGCTCGAACGACAGGCGCTCGCCGCACACGGCGACCGAATACACCTGCCCGGGCTCGAATCCGGTCTGCCGCGCCGTATTCCTGGCGTAGCTCTCCAGCCGCCGGATCGCCTCCGGCATGCTGCTGAACCAGTAGTCGAGGTCGTAGCGGCGGAAGGCGCCCGGCAGGCCTCCGACCAGCTGGTTGTAGTAGAGGTTCTCGTAGGGGTGCAGGCGATACAGCACGCTCGCGTCCCACATCAGGCAGGCGCTGATCGCGGCGGCCACGCACGAGCCCGCGATGCGCCGACGCAGTTCGACCGCCGCCAGCAGCCTGTCGAGCCCGATGCCGGCCAGGACCGCGAGCGGCGGCAGGACGAACAGAAAATGGCGCATGCCGGTGAAAGCAGGCCCGTGGAAGACGACTTCGCAGGCGAGCGGGAAGATCACCGAGAGCGACAGCAGCGCGACGTCCTTCCGCAGTTGGGACACCTTGCCGCGCAGCCGCAGGAGCGCGGCCGCGACCGCCATCGCCGCTCCGGCCAGCATCACGAGCGGCACCCTGATCAGGATATAGACGGGAACGAAGACGCGCGGCACGTCGCTCATCTCATAGATGCGGCCGGCAAAATAGGTGCGGATCGGATAGTGATAGTCCGAAAAGGCGATCAGGCCGCGGATCGGATTCATCGGCGACAGCGCCGACCACGGCCATGTCGCGATCATGACGAGATAGGCGAGCGCCAGCGCCGGCAGCAGGCGTAACCCGGCCGCGAGCGCTGCGCGCCGCCGCTGAGCCGGGCCTTCGGACCATGGCAGGCACAGGATGATCGCAAAGCCGATATAGATGACGATCAGCAATCCCAGGATCCGCAGGCCGAGGGCAGCTCCGGTGAAGAGGCCCAGGGTCAGAACGTCCACCCACGAAGGAGACGACATCCGCCGGGTGATGCGGATCAACGCCAGCATTGCGCCCATCATGGCGGCGGCGAACGGGATGTCCTTGGTGTGGTTGAACATGGCGCCCGACCACGGACCGCACAGCGTCAGGCTCAAGGCGGCTAGCAGGCCC
>NZ_JAGWUA010000100.1 GCF_028868675.1 Bradyrhizobium sp. | reverse complement strand
CGCGAAAAGCGCGGCGAGTGCCGCCGTCAAGGCGGCGACAGAAGACACCCAGGACGCAAGAGATCAGCGGCTGGGGTGATTCAGCCCGCGGGACGCCGCTCACACGCCGTCGTCCCGGTGAGGACCGGGACGACAGCGGAGCTCGTGGCTATTCCTTCACTCCGCCGCGAAACCCCATCGCCAGCACGTAGCGCTCGGAGGAGTCCTGCCGGCTTGCGGCCGGCTTCACGTGCCGCACCGTGGCAAAATCACGCTTGAGCTGGGCCAGCAGTTCCGCGTCGGCGCCGCTCTGAAACACTTTTGCCAGGAACGTTCCGCCGGGCTTCAGCACGTCGCAGGCAAAGGCGGCGGCGGTCTCGACGAGACCGACGATGCGGAGCTGATCGGTCTTGCGGTGGCCGGTGGTGTTGGCCGCCATGTCCGACATCACGACGTCGGCCCGGCCTCCCAGCATCGATGTCAACTTGTCCGGTGCGTCATCGGCCATGAAGTCGAGCTGCATGAAGTCGACGCCGGGAATTTCCGGCATCTCCAGGAGGTCGATGGCGACGACCTTGCCTTTCGCCTTGTCCTGGCCGTCGACCGAGCCGACGCGCTTGGCGGCGACCTGGCTCCAGCCGCCGGGCGCGGCGCCGAGATCGAGCACCGCCATCCCGGGCTTCAGGATGCGATACTTGTCGTCGATCTCGGTCAGCTTGAACGCCGCGCGCGAGCGAAAGCCCCGCGCCTTGGCCTTGGCGACGTAGGGATCGTTGAGCTGGCGCTCGAGCCAGAGCTTTGACGACAATTTGCGCTTGCCGCCGGTCTTGACCTGGACGTGCAGCCGACCGGTCGAGTCTTTCGCCATCACCAGCTCCGCAGCGCGCCGTCCTCGCGCATCATCTCGACCAGCATGCCCTCGCGTAGGCCGCGATCGGCGACCCGCAGCCGCCGCAGCGGGAAGGCGCGGCGGATCGCGTCGAGGATGGCGCAGCCCGCGAGCACCAGATCGGCGCGCTCGACGCTGATGCAATTGTTGTCGGCGCGCTCCTCATAGCTCATGCCGAGCAGCCGATCGACGGTGGCCGAGATGTCGCAATCGTCCATCCAGATGCCATCGATGCGGCGGCGGTCGTAGCGCGCGAGGTTGAGGTGGAGGCCGGCAAGCGTCGTCACCGTGCCGGAAGTGCCGAGCAGATGCATGTCCGCGAGATCGCGGCCGTGCGTTTCCGCGAACGGTGCGATATGGCCCGCGACCTCCTCCTCCATCCTCGCATAGGTCTCCGGCGTGACGTCACGGCCGCCAAAATGCTCGGCCAGCGTCACCACGCCGAGCGGAATCGACATCCAGGCTTTGATGCGCGGCTGCGGATTCTTCTCCGCGGGATCGCGCTCGATCCGCACCAGCTCGGTCGAGCCGCCGCCGATGTCGAACAGGATCGCGCCGCGGCCTTGTGGGTCGACCAGCGGCGAGCAGCCGAGCACCGCGAGCGTCGCCTCGGTCTCCCGATCGATCACCTCGAGCTCGATGCCGGTCTCGGTCGCGACGCGACTGCGAAACCCGTCCGCATTGGACGCGGCGCGGCAGGCTTCGGTCGCGATCAGCCGCAACCGCCGCGCCTTCCGGAACCGGATCTTGTCGCGACAGATGCTGAGCGCGGCGATGGCGCGCTCGATCGCGGCCTCGCTGATCGAGCCGGTCGCCGATATCCCTTCGCCGAGCCGGATGATGCGCGAGAAGGAATCGACCACGCGAAAGCCGTCGCTGGTCGGACAGGCGATCAGGAGCCTGCAATTGTTGGTGCCGAGGTCCAGCGCCGCATAGACGCCAGTTCCTGCCGCCTGCGCGTGGGTCTGCGGTCCGGCGGCCAGCGTCGCCGTCGCCATCGACCCCTGCCGCCCTCCGTGCGGCGCAAGGCCGTCGCGGAGCCGCGTGTGGTCATTCATACAAAACTGTCTTTCCACGGCCTGACGAGGCCGGTCCGGAATTGCTTTTTCGCCGGAAACATTAGCAGCGCGGCAGGGCCGCGCAACAACCCATCACATGGGACCATGCCCAATCATGCGTTGTCGCGGCGGGAACGGTGCGTTATCTCATCTGTTGCCCGGTCCTCGGCCGCCGCAAAACGCGTAAAGGCCGGCTTTTCAGGTCATTTCCATGCAAGAACACACCAAATCGTCCTCGGTCGAAAACGGTATTGCACTGCAAAAATACGGTGTCGGCCAGCCCGTGCTCCGCAAGGAGGACGATACGCTGGTGCGCGGAAAGGGCCGCTACACCGACGATTTCAACCTGCCCGGCCAGGCTTATGCCTATATCGTCCGCTCCACCCACGCCCATGGCGTCATCCGCGGCATCGACACCGCCACCGCCAAGGCGATGCCGGGCGTGCTCGGGGTCTGGACCGGCGCCGATCTCGCCGGCGCAGGCTTCGGCCCCTTCACCTGCGGCCTGCCGCTGAAGAACCGCGACGGCTCGCCGCTTCTGCAGACCAACCGCCTGCCGCTCGCCACCGACAAGGTCCGCTTCGTCGGCGACCCCGTCGCCTTCGTGGTGGCGGAGACGCTGGCGCAGGCCCGCGACGCTGCCGAAGCCGTCGCGCTCGACATCGCGCCGCTGCCGGTCGTGACCGATCCGGAAGCCGCCGCAAGACCCGGCGCGCCGCAGCTCTACGACCACATCCCCAACAATGTCGCGCTCGACTATCACTATGGCGACAGCGAGAAGGTCAACGCCGCCTTCGCCAGTGCCGCGCACGTGACGAAGCTCGACATCGTCAACACCCGCGTCGCTGTGGTGTCGATGGAGCCGCGCGTCGGACTGGCCTCCTACGACGAGAAAACCGAGCGCTACACCATCCAGGTGCCGACGCAGGGCGTCGCGGGCAATCGCGCCAACCTCGCCAAGAACCTCAAGGTGCCGAACGAGAAGGTGCACCTGCTGACCGCCAATGTCGGCGGCTCCTTCGGCATGAAGAACATCAACTATCCCGAATACATGTGCATCCTCTACGCCACGAAGGCGCTCGGGCGCCCCGTGAAGTGGACGGATGAACGCTCGACCAGCTTCCTCTCCGACAGCCACGGCCGCGCGCAGAAGATCCATGGCGAGCTCGCGCTCGACGCGGAGGGCCATTTCCTCGCAGTGAAGCTGTCCGGTTACGGCAATGTCGGCGCCTACATCACCGGCGTGGCGCCGGGGCCGCTTTCGCTCAACACCGGGAAGAACCTGTCCAGCGTCTACCGCACGCCGCTGATGGGCATCGACATCAAGGTGGTCTTGACCAACACCACGCTGATGGGCGCCTATCGCGGCGCCGGCCGCCCCGAGGCGAACTACTACATGGAGCGCCTGATCGATCGCGCCGCCGACGAGATTGGCATCAACCGCCTGACGCTGCGCAAGCGCAATTTCATCAAGCCGAACCAGATGCCGTTCCCGGCCTCCTCCGGCGTCACCTATGACAGCGGCGACTTCCAGGCCGTGTTCAGCAAGGCGCTGGAGCTTGCCGACTACGAGAATTTTCCCAGGCGCAAGCGGGAGAGCAGGAAGGCCGGCAAATTGCGCGGCATCGCGGTCGGCTCATACCTCGAGGTCACGGCACCTCCGGGCGTCGAACTCGGCAAGATCGTGTTCGATCCCGACGGCAGCGTGCAGCTCATCACCGGCACGCTCGACTACGGCCAGGGTCATGCGTCGGCGTTTGCCCAGGTCTTGTGCGACCGGCTCGGCGTGCCCTTCGACAGCGTCAAGCTCGTGCAGGGCGACAGCGACATCGTGCACACCGGCAACGGCACCGGCGGCTCGCGCTCGATCACCGCGAGCGGCATGGCGATCGTGCAGGCCTCGCAGAAGGTGATCGAGAAGGGCAAGCGCGCCGCCGCGCACATGCTGGAAGCCTCCGAGGCCGACATCGAGTTTGGCGGCGGCAAGTTCACCATCGCCGGCACCGACCGCAGCATCGACATCATCGAACTGGCCAAGCGCCTGCGCGAAGGCAAGATGCCGGAAGGCGTGCCCGACAGCCTCGACGTCGACCACACCACCGAGCCGGTGCCTTCTGCCTTCCCCAACGGCTGCCATGTCGCCGAGGTCGAGATCGATCCGGACACCGGCGTGACGCAGATCGTGCGCTACACCGGCGTCAACGATTTCGGCACGGTGGTCAATCCGATGCTGGTCGCGGGCCAGCTCCATGGCGGCGTCGCGCAGGGCATCGGACAGGCGCTGATGGAGCACGTCCGCTACGACGAGAGCGGCCAGCCAATCACGGGCTCGCTGATGGACTATGCGCTGCCGCGCGCCGAGGACATCCCGTCGATGACGGTCGGCGATCACCCGGTGCCGGCCAAGAGCAATCCGCTGGGCACCAAGGGTTGCGGCGAAGCCGGCTGCGCCGGCTCTCTCTCCACCGTGGTCAATGCGGTGCTGGATGCGCTGTCCGATTACGGCATCACGCATCTCGACATGCCGTTGACGTCCGAGCGCGTCTGGCGCGCGATGAGGGACGCGAAGGGGAAAGCGGCGTAGAGGCGCTCTCTCACCCCGTCATGGCCGGGCTTGTCCCGGCCATCCACGCCTTGCGGCACGGAAGAAGGTGGATGCTCGGGACAGGCCCGGGCATGACGACGGTGTGTTGGCGACTTCCTTAGGCTACGCCGCCTGCTCGCGCGGCTGGTAGATCGCGATGTGCAGGCAATGGGCGAGCGGCGTCGTGCCGTTGGCGACGACGAGGGCGTCGAACTCGGCGAAGCGGTGGCCCTTCTTCTCGTAGTTGGCGGTGACTTTCGCGCGCGCGGCGATCTCATCGCCGGCCCGCGCCTCGCTCAATAGCTGCATTCGGCTGCCGACATGGATCCAGGGCCCGAGAATCGTATTGTCGACGAGCACGCGGTTCATCACCCGCTGGATCAGGCCGGGATGGCCGAGGCCCTCGCGCTGGTAGACGGGGTCGCGCTCCCTGATGTCGTCGAGATACTCCTGCGCGGCGGGTCCGGCCCAGCGGCGCGGCGCGGTACCGAGCCATTTGCCGGTCTCGAAGGTGGCGGGGCCGACCGGCCTGCGCTCGGCCGGGGCCGCGACCTCGACGAAATCGGCAAGCTTCACCAAAGGCGCGGCTGACGGCAGCGACGCCGTGCCGGCGGCGCAGAGTTCGCCGCGGCTGAACACCTCGATGGTCAGAACGCCATCGTGCTCGATGCTCTCGACGTCCGCGGTCTCGCCGTCATAGACCGGCTTGACGAACCGCGCCTCGATCAGCCCGCGCGCGAGGAAATCGCGGCCCCAATGCGCGACCGGCACGTGCATCATGTAGGCCATGACGTCGACGCCGGGCACCAGCCCGCCGGAGAAGCCGAAACGGCGCGCCACCGTGTCGTCATGCATTTTGTTTTCGGACTGTTTTGCGGTGTTGTAGGCCGCGACACGGTAGGTTTCGAGCCGGTTCGGCATGTGCCCTTCCCTCGTTGATCTTGCTTATGGCAGGCATGGTAGGCCCCGCGGAACCGGCATGGCAATCCCCTCGCCTTCGGGCCCCGAATGCGGTACCACGCGCCAGATTTCCAGAGTGAATGACGGCCCCTTGAACACCATCCGCATCTATGTCGACGCCGACGCCTGCCCGGTCAAGGATGAGATCTACCGGGTCGCCATCCGGCACGGCGTGCCGGTGAGCGTGGTCGCGGGCAACTTCATCCGCGTGCCGCAGGACCCACTGATCGAGCGCGTGGCGGCGGGCGCAGGCATGGACGCCGCCGACGACTGGATCGCGGAGCGCGCCGGGCCCGACGACATCGTCGTCACCTCCGACATTCCGCTCGCGAGCCGCGGCGTCAAGGCCGGCGCCGAAGTGATTGCGCCCAACGGCAAAGCGTTCACCGAGGAGTCGATCGGGATGACGCTCGCGGTCCGCAATTTGATGACCGATCTGCGCTCGGCCGGCGAAGTCACCGGCGGTCCGCGTTCCTTCGCGCCGCGCGACCGCTCGGCTTTTCTCTCGGCGCTCGACCAGGCCATCCGCCGCATCCAGCGCCGGCGCACCGCGCAGCCCGCGCCGAGCCAGAGCTGACCATGGCGCCGCCCCTCATCCAGCTCAGGGACATCCGCCTGACCTTTGGCGGCACGCCGCTGCTCACGGGCGTCGAACTCTCGGTGTCGCCGGGCGAACGCGTCTGCCTGATCGGCCGCAACGGCTCCGGCAAGTCGACGCTGCTGAAGATCGCCGCCGGGCTGGTCGAGCCCGACTCCGGCACGCGCTTCGTCCAGCCCGGGGCAACGATCCGCTACCTGCCGCAGGAGCCGGATTTCGGCGAGCACGAGACCACGCTCGCCCATGTCGAGGCGGGGCTCGCGCCCGGCGACGACCGCCATCAGGCGCGCTATCTGCTGGAGCAACTCGGGCTCACCGGCAATGAGAACCCCGCCAACCTCTCCGGCGGCGAAGCCCGCCGCGCGGCGCTGGCGCGGGTGCTGGCGCCCTCGCCCGACATCCTGCTGCTGGACGAGCCGACCAACCATCTCGACCTTCCCACCATCGAATGGCTGGAGCGCGAACTCGATGGCCGCCGCAGCGCGCTGGTCTTGATCAGCCACGACCGACGCTTCCTCGCCAACCTGTCGCGCGCAACCGCCTGGCTCGACCGCGGCAAGATCAGGCAGATCGACCGCGGCTTTGCCGCCTTCGAGGCCTGGCGCGACGAAGTGCTGGCCGAGGAAGAGCGCGAGCAGCACAAGCTCGACCGCAAGATCGTCGACGAGGAGCACTGGCTGCGCCACGGCGTCTCGGGCCGGCGCAAGCGCAACGTCAAGCGGCTCGCGAACCTGCATGCGCTGCGCGCCCAGCGGCGCAATTATCGCGGCACCGCCGGCAGCGCCAACCTCGCCGCCTCCGAAGCCGAGCAGTCCGGCCGCCTCGTGATCGAGGCGAAGGCCGTCTGCAAGGCTTATGGCGCGCGCAGAATCGTCGATGGCTTCTCCACCCGCATCCAGCGCGGCGACCGGATCGGCATCGTCGGCCCCAACGGCGCGGGCAAGACCACGCTGGTCAACCTCCTGACCGGCGGCGAGCCGCCGGATTCCGGCACGGTGCGGTTGGGAGCCAATCTGGAGATGGCGACGCTCGACCAGCATCGCGAAAGCCTCGATCCCAAATCGACGCTCGCGGAAGCCTTGACCGGGGGCCGCGGCGATCATGTCATGGTCGGAGGCAAGCCGAAGCACGTCGTCGGCTACATGAAGGACTTTCTGTTTGCGCAGGAGCAGCGCGGCACGCCGCTCGAGGTGCTGTCCGGCGGCGAGCGCGGCCGGCTGATGCTGGCACGCGCGCTGGCAAAGCCATCCAACCTGCTGGTGCTGGACGAGCCGACCAACGATCTCGATCTCGAGACGCTCGACGTGCTCGAAGAGATGCTCGGCGATTACGACGGCACGGTGATGCTGATCAGCCACGACCGCGACTTCCTCGACCGCGTCGTCACCTCGGTGATCGCGCCCGAAGGCAACGGCAAGTGGATCGAATATGCCGGCGGCTACAGCGACATGCTGGCGCAGCGCGGCGCAGACTTGAAGCGCGAGGCCGTGAAGACGCAGGCCCCGGCCGAGAAGAAGGATACCCGGGCCGATGCTCCCACCACCGCGCCAAAGCGGCGGCTGAGCTTCAACGAGAAGCATGCGCTGGAAACACTGCCGAAGACGATGGAGACGCTGCAGGCGCAGATCGCGAAGCTGCAGGCGATCCTCGACGACCCCGATCTCTACGCCCGCGACCGCAAGAAGTTCGACGCAACGTCGGCTGCCATCGCCAAGGCGCATGACGACCTCGCCACCGCGGAACACCGCTGGCTGGAACTGGAAATGCTGCGCGAAGAGATTGAGCAGGCCTGACCATGAGCACCACCCTTGCCGCCAAGATCGCCCGCGAATACGGCACGCCCTGTGCGGTGATCGACCTCGACCGGGTCGAGCGCAACATCGCGCGGATCCAGAAGGCCTGCGATGACGCCGGCGTCGCCAACCGCCCGCACATCAAGACGCACAAGAACCCGACGCTGGCGAAGATGCAGATCGCGGCCGGCGCCAGGGGCATCACCTGCCAAAAGCTGGGCGAGGCCGAGATCATGGTCAACGCCGGCATCGACGACATTTTGATCAGCTACAATCTGATCGGCGAGGAGAAGATGGCCCGCCTCGCGGCGCTGCAGCAGAAGGCCAATATGACTGTTGCGGCCGACAACGCTACCGTCGTCGCCGGCCTGCCGCAGGCCGCCGCCGCCTCGGGACGTCCGCTCTCCGTGGTCGTGGAATGCGATACCGGGCGCAAACGCGCCGGCGTCGAGACTCCGGCGGAAGCGGTCGCACTGGCCCGGCAGATCGCGGCGTCGAAGGGGCTGCAGTTCGCGGGCTTCATGCTCTATCCGACCGAGACCGGCTGGGACGAGGCGCAAGGATTCTTCGATGAAGCGCTTGCCGGCGTGCGCGCCCACGGGCTCGACGCCGCGATCGTCTCGACCGGCGGCACGCCGAATCTGAAAAATCTGGGCAAGCTCAGGGGCGGCACCGAGCATCGCTTCGGCACCTATATCTACAACGACCGCATGCAGGTCGCGGCGGGATCCGCGACCTGGGACGATTGCGCGCTGCACATCTATTCGACCATCGTGAGCCGCGCCGCGCCCGAGCGCGGCATTCTGGATGCCGGCTCGAAGACGCTGACCACGGACACCGGGGGGCTCGACGGCCACGGCCTGATCCTGGAGCATCCCGAGGCGAAGATCGCGCGCTTTGCCGAGGAGCACGGCTTCCTCGATCTCTCCCGCAGCAACACCCGCCCGAACGTCGGCGATGTCGTGCGCATCGTGCCCAACCACGTCTGCGTCGTCGTCAACATGATGGACGAGGTGGTCATGGTGCGCGGCGAGGAGATCGTCGGCACGCTGCCGGTCGCGGCGCGGGGAAAGCTGAGGTAGCGCGCCCGCGCATCCTTCGAGGCTCGCTACGCTCGCGCCTCAGGATGACGCTCTCTCGTAGCCGTCACCCTGAGGTGCCGGAGCGCAGCGGAGGCCTCGAAGGGCGGCAGCGTTTCTACGAACGCTCCAGCCACCTCAGCACGCCCCGGCCCGCCGCGACGCCGGTCGCAAACGACGCCTGCAGCAGATAACCGCCGGTCGGCGCTTCCCAGTCGAGCATCTCGCCGGCGGCGAACACGCCGGGCAGGCGGCGGATCATGAAATCGGCATCGAGTTCGTCGAAGGCGATGCCGCCGGCGGTCGAGATCGCACGCGCGATCGGCGCGGTGCCGGTGAGCCTGAGCGGCACGGCATTGATGAACCCGACGAGGCGTTCGGGCGGCAGCGCCGACAAGGACAAGCCGGCGCCGATCGCAGCTTCCTGCAGCAGCCCGAGCGCGACCGGCGAGAGCTGCGCTGCCTTGCGCAGGAAGTTCGACAGCGATTGCTTGCCGCGCGGGACGGACAGGCGCTTCGCCAGCTCGTCGCGGTCGAGATCGGGACGCAGGGCGATGGAGAGCATCGCCTCGCCCTTCGCAAGAACGGCCTCGCGCAGTTCGGCAGACAGCGCGTAGATCGCGCCGCCCTCGATGCCGGTGCGGGTGACGATCGCCTCCCCGCGCACGCGATGCGCGCCAAACCGAAGCTCGATGCCTTTCAGCGGCTGACCCTCGAAGCGGCTGCGGAAGATGTCGGACCAGTCGACGGTGAAACCGCAATTCGCAGGCCGCAGCGGCGCAATCACCACGCCCTTCGCCGCGAGGATCCTTGTCCAGCCGCCATCCGAACCGAGGCGCGGCCAGCTCGCGCCGCCGAGCGCCAGCACCGTGGCGCGCGCTTCAACCGCATGGTCTCCCCGGGGCGTCCGGAACAGCAGCCTGCCCTGCTGGCCCCAGCCGGCCCAGCGATGGCGAAAGGCGAAGGCGACGCCGGCCGCGTCGAGCCGGCGCAGCCAGGCCCGCAGCAGCGGCGAGGCCTTGAACGCTCTGGGAAACACCCGGCCGCTCGTCCCGACGAAGGTCGGCTGCCCCAGCGCCTCGCACCAGGCCCGCAGTGCGGCCGGCGGAAAGGCGTCGATTGCGGCTTGCAGCTTCGGCCCAGCCTCGCGGTAGCGCGCGAGGAATTGCGGCAGCGGCTCGCTGTGGGTCAGGTTGAGCCCGCCGCGCCCGGCCATCAGCAGCTTGCGGCCGGCCGACGGCATGGCGTCGTAGACCGTGACGCGGACGCCACCTTGCACCAGCACTTCCGCCGCCATCAGCCCGGCGGGACCGGCGCCGATGACGGCGACATCAGTCAGAGCTTGATCCCCGCCCTGGCCGCGGCCTGCGCGACGTATTTCTGCGTCTGCTCGAATGCGCCGGCCAGCGCCTTGGCCTTCGACATATCGCTGATCTCGGCAAAGCGCGCGGCGACCGCGTCGGGCGTCCATTCGGACTCCGGCAGGTTGACGCCCTCGCTCTCGATGATCTTGATCACCGCAAACGAGCCCGCGCCGGCGCCCATGATGGTGCGGGTCGGGGCGTCCTCGCTCAGGAGATACTCCACCGCCGGCGTGATCGCTTCCGGCCGCATCAGTTGCAGCGCCTGCGGCGGCAACAGCTCTTCCGTCATGCGGGTTGCCGCCGTCGGCGAGATGATGTTGACGCGGATGTTGGTCTTGCGGCCCTCCTCGGCCAGAACGTTCATCAGCCCGACCATGCCGGACTTCGCCGCGCCGTAATTGGCCTGGCCGAAATTGCCGTAGAGGCCCGAGGACGAGGTGGTGAGCACGATGCGGCCGTAGTTCCGGTCGCGCATGCCGGCCCATACCGCCTTGCAGCAGTAGAAGCTGCCGACGAGGTGCACGTCGAGCACCTTCTTGAAATCGGCGACCTCCATCTTGCCGAACGACTTGTCGCGCAAGATGCCGGCATTGGCGCACATGATGTCGACGCTGCCCCACTCCCTGGTGGCGCGCTCGACCATCGCGGTGACCTGCTCGAAATTGGAGACGTCGGCGCCGTCGGCCATCGCAGTGCCGCCGACCCGGCGGATCTCCTCGACCACGGCCTCGGCCGGCGACAGCGAGCCGCCGGTGCCGTCGCGTGCGCCGCCGAAATCGTTGACCACGACCTTGGCGCCGCGGCTGGCGAGCCCCAGCGCATGCGCCCGTCCCAGACCATTGCCCGCGCCGGTGACGATGGCGACGCGTCCGTCAAACCTGATTGGCATGAGTATACTTCCCGGATGTTAGGTCATCACGGCCGGGCTTAACCCGGCCATCCATCAAAATCGACCGACTTTTGACCAGCGATGGGTTGCCGGGTCAAGCCCGGCAACGACGCGCAGCCTCAGGCAAAATAGATCAGCCCGAGCCAGTCGGCGACCAGCGCCGGCTTGTCCTCACCCTCGATCTCGACGGTGACGTTGGTGCGCGAGAGCAGCTCGGTCGGCTTGCGCAAGGTGGCTTCCGCCAGCACGAAGCGGCCGCGGACGCGTTTTCCGGCGCGGACCGGCGACAGAAAGCGCAGCTTGTCGAAGCCGTAATTGACGCCCATCGTCGTGCCTTCGATGACCGGCATCACCTCGTAGGACATGATGCTCATCAGCGACATCGTCAAGAAGCCGTGCGCGATGGTGGTGCCGAAGGCGGTCTCCTTCCTGGCGCGCTCGGGATCGACGTGAATGAACTGGTGATCCTCGATGACGTCGGCATAGACGTTGATGCGGCCCTGATCGATCTGATGCCATGACGACACGCCGATCTCCTTGCCGATCATGGCCTGATAGGCAGTCAGGGAAATCGGCGGCTTCTTCCAGACTTCATTCATTCGCTTTGGGTCTCACTCGGTTTTCTTCTACTGACGGGAGATGCCGGCCTTGCCCGAGCGCAGCACGAACTTCTGCACCTTGCCCGTTGCCGTCTTCGGCAATTCCTCGACGAAGCTGATCCACTGCGGTGTCTTGAAGCGAGCAAGCGCCGTCCGCACGTGCTGCTTCAACTCGTCTTCCGACGTCCGGGCGCCCTGCCGCAGGACCACGAAGGCATGCGGCGACTCGCCCCAGCGCTGGTGCGGCATGCCGACCACGGCCACCTCCTGGACTGCGGGATGTCGCAGCAGGCAGCCTTCGATCTCGACCGAGGAGATGTTCTCGCCGCCGGAAATGATGACGTCCTTGAAGCGGTCGCGGATTTCGACGTAACCGTCGGGATGCACGACCGCCGCGTCGCCCGAATGGAACCAGCCGTCCTTGATCGCGGCGCTCGTCGCCTCGGGGTCGTTGAAATAACCCTTCATGACGACGTTTCCGCGGACCGTTATCTCGCCCAGCGTCTGACCGTCGTGGGGGACCTCGTTGCCGTGCTCGTCCACCACCTTCAGCTCGCCCGAGCTGACCAGCTCGACGCCCTGGCGCGCCTTGATCTGCGCCCGTTCCTGCAGCGACAGTGACTGGTGCTCCGGCATCGGCTCACAGACCGTGATCAGCGGCGAGGTCTCCGTCAGCCCATAGACGTGCGTCAGCTCCCAGCCGAGCTCGCGCTCGACGAGCTCGATGGTTGCGGCTGCCGGCGGGGCTCCGGCCGTGAACAGGCGGACGCCGCGCGACGCGCCGGCCCGCATCTCCGCCGGCGCGTTCGCGATGCTGATCAGCACGGTCGGCGCGGCGCAGAACATCGTGATCCGCTCGTCCTTGATCGTCTGATAGATCAATTTCGGCTCGACGCGGCGCAGGCAAACATGCGTCATGCCGCGGGCGGTGTTGATCCACGTGAAGGTCCAGCCGTTGGCGTGGAACATCGGCAGGGTCCACAGGTAGCGGTCGGCCGGCGTCAGGTGATGGTGCACGAGCGTGCCCATCGCGTTGAGATAGGCGTTGCGGTGGGTGATCATCACGCCCTTGGGCCGCGCCGTCGTGCCGCTCGTGTAGTTGATGGTGAGCAGGTCGCCCTCGGCAATGTCCGGCTTCTCGAACTCCGGCCCGCGCTGAGCCAGCGCGGCTTCGTAGTCGATCCAGCCCGGGCCCGCGCCTTCAAGCGCGACGAAGTGCTCGACCCCCCTGAGCTTGTGACGAATGCCCTCCACCGCCTCGATATAGTCGCTGTGCGCGCAGACGACTTTTGCGCCGCAATGATTGATGATGTAATCGAAATCGTCGGGAAGCAGGCGATAGTTGATCGGCACCAACACCGCCCCGATCTGCGGCACCGCGTAGTAGCCCTCGAGATGGGCGTGCGTGTTGGGCGCGATATAGGCGACACGGTCGCCCTTTTCGACGCCCATTCCTTGCAGGCAGGCGGACCACCGGTCGCAGCGATCGAGGAATTGACCGTACGTCAGCCGTAGCTCGCCATCGACGACCGCCTCTCGGCTGCCGTAGAGCCGGCGCGCGCGACGCGCAAATTCCATGGGCGTCATCGGGATTTCCATTGGACGTCCTCCTCCATTCGGTCCGGCGACGCGCCGTCCGCATTTGCCGGAAAGCCGTCCACGCTCCGCCGATCAAACGCGCGCGCGTCCTGAAGGTGATCGTCAGGATTTCCCGGCCAGCCCCCTAACGTGCTTGATAATTCCTGAAAAATCCACCCCGCCGTGACCGGCCTTGTCGAACGCCTGATAGATCTCCTGCGCGTGCCGACCGAGCGGAGTCGCGGCGCCCGCGGCCTTGGCGGCGTCCTGCGCCAGCGTGAGGTCCTTGACCATCAGCGCCGAGGCGAAACCCGGCTTGTAGTCGTTGTTGGCGGGCGAGGTCGGCACCGGGCCGGGCACCGGGCAATAGGTCGTCAGCGACCAGCACTGGCCCGACGAGGTCGAGGCGACGTCGAACAGCGCCTGGTGCGAGAGCCCGAGCTTTTCGGCGAGCGCAAACGCCTCGGAGACCGCGATCATGGAAATGCCGAGGATCATGTTGTTGCAGATCTTGGCCGCCTGCCCGGCGCCGGCGCCGCCGCAATGGACGATCTTCTTGCCCATCTTCTCCAGCACTGGCTTTGCCGCCGCAAACGCCTTCTCCTCGCCGCCGCACATGAAGGTCAGCGTCGCCCCCTTGGCACCGCCGGTACCGCCGGAGACCGGCGCGTCGACCGACAGCACGCCATGCTTGCCGGAGAGCGCATGCGCCTGACGCGCGCTCTCGACGTCGATGGTGGAGCTGTCGATGATCAGCGCACCCTTGCCCATGGCGGGAACGACCTCGTTCCAGACCGAGAGCACATGCTTGCCGGCCGGCAGCATGGTGACGACGATTTCGGCGCCCTTCACCGCACCGGCCGCGCTCTCCGCGATGGCTGCGCCGTCGGCCTTGGCCTGGGCGCGCGAGGCCTCGACCAGGTCGAAGGCAACCACCTTGTGGCCGGCCTTGACCAGATTGGCGGCCATCGGGCCGCCCATGTTGCCGAGACCGATGAATGCGATCGTGGCCATCTCGAAGTCCTCCGCGTTGTCCGTTTCGTTGTCAGTTGAAAGTCAGTTCGTCGGCACCGATCTCCGCGAAATACGGCGCGACCATCGCCGGCGTGACGTCCTCGATTGCAGCCGGCGACCATTTCGGATTGCGGTCCTTGTCGACGACGGCGGCGCGTACGCCCTCGCGGAAATCGTCGCTGCGGAACACTTCCAGCGCCGCGCGATATTCCCGCACCAGGCATTCCTCCAGCGAGCGCGCCTGCCGCGCCAGCCGCAGCAATTTCAGCGTCACCACCATGCCGCGCGGAGATTTCTCGCTCAGTGTCTTCAACGTTGATTGCGCAAACTCGGAGCCATCGCGCTTGAGTGCGGCGACGATGTCCTCCATGCGGTCGAAGGCAAACAGCGCATCGATCCGCGCCTGCATCGCCGCCACAGGGCCGGCCGTCTCGCCGGTGCCAAAGCAATCAATGAGCCTGCTGACCTCGGCCGGGCTCGCGCCAGAGTGCAATTTGGTCAGGGCGTCGCGCAGATCAGGCCATTTTGCGGCCGGCACCACGGCATCGGCAAACTTCGCGTGAATTGCGTCGGGGCCGTTCATGGTCTGGCCGGTGAGCGCAAAATAGGTGCCGATTTCGCCGGGCGAACGCGACAGCAGCCAGGTGCCGCCAACGTCGGGAAAGAAGCCGAGCCCGACTTCCGGCATCGCGAGCCTGGTGCGGTCGGTCACCACGCGATGGCTGGCATGCGCGGACAGGCCGACGCCGCCACCCATCACCAAGCCGTCCATGAACGCCACATACGGCTTCGGATACTTCGCGATCCGCGCGTTCATGATGTATTCCTGGCGCCAGAACACCTTGCCGAGGCCTCCTTTGGCGCGCGAGCTCTCATAGAGCCCGCGGATGTCGCCGCCGGCGCACAGCCCGCGATCCCCTGCACCTTCCAGCACGATCACGCCGACGTCCGGATCATTCTCGAACAGATCGAGCGCGGCGTCGATGCCGAGCGACATCTCCAGCGTCATGGCGTTGAGCGCCTTCGGCCGGTTGAGCCGGATGACGCCGGCCGCGCCCTCGCGGCGAACGATGAGATCGCCCTCCTGCGCAGTCGCGTCCGTCATCGCGCGCCCTCGATCAGCTTGCGCGCCACGATCAGCCGCATGATCTCGTTGGTACCTTCGAGGATCTGGTGCACGCGCAGGTCGCGCACGATCTTCTCGATGCCGTATTCGCTGAGATAGCCATAGCCGCCATGGAGCTGCAGCGCATGGTTGGCGACCTCGAAGCCGACGTCGGTGCCGAAGCGCTTTGCCATGGCGCAGAGCATGGTGGCGTCCGGATCCTTGCGGTCGAGCGCGGCGGCGGCGCGCCAGAGGAAGGTTCTGGCGGCCTCGAGCTCGATCGCCATGTCGGCAAGACGAAATTGCAGCGCCTGGAATTCGTCGAGACGCTTGCCGAAGGCCTTGCGCTCCTTCATGTAGCCGCGCGCCTTGTCGAGCGCGGTCTGCGCGCCGCCGAGCGAGCAGGCCGTGATGTTGAGGCGGCCGCCGTCGAGGCCGGCCATCGCGATCTTGAAGCCGATGCCCTCCTCGCCGAGCCGATTGGCAACCGGCACCCGCGCGTTCTCGAAGATCACCGCGCGGGTCGGCTGTGCATTCCAACCCATCTTGCGCTCGTTGGCGCCGAACGACACCCCGGGCATCTTGCCGTCGATGACGAGCGTCGAGACGCCGCCGGGGCCGTCGCCGCCGGTCCGCACCATCGCGACCAGAATGTCGGTACTGCCAGCTCCCGAGATGAACTGCTTCTGGCCGTTCAAGACGTAGTGATCGCCGTCACGGACCGCGCGGGTGCGCAGCGCCGCCGCGTCCGAGCCTGCGCCCGGCTCGGTGAGGCAATAGCTCGCGATCAGTTCCATCGTGCAGAGTTTTGGCAGCCACCGCTGGCGCTGGGTGTCGCTGCCGAAGGCATCGATCATCCAGGACGCCATGTTGTGGATCGAGATGAAGGCCGACACGGTCGGACAGCCCGTCGCCAGGGCCTCGAAGATCAGCGCCGCGTCGAACCGCGTCATGGCGGAGCCGCCGACATCGTCGCGGATGTAGATGCCGCCCATGCCGAGCTTGGCGGCTTCCCGCATCACCTCGACCGGAAAGTGCTTCTCCTCGTCCCAGCGCAGCGCATGCGGCGCGATCTTCTCCGCGGCAAAATCCCGCGCCATGTCGCGAACCGCACGCTGATCCTCGTTCAGAGCGAACTGCATCTCGCCGCTTACCTTTGAAGGCTACTTGTCGTCATTGCGAGTTCCGACCGGCCCGAGGGGCCGACCCGCCTTAGATGAAAATGGGTGAGCCACTCTGACTGAGTTTAGACCGGTACCCACCCACTTTCTTCCTAGGAGCGAAGCGACGAAGCAAT
>NZ_JAGWUA010000315.1 GCF_028868675.1 Bradyrhizobium sp. | reverse complement strand
GCCACGGCAAGCTCGAAAGCATCTCGGCGCTCGGCGTGATCGCGCTGCTCTACGTGCTCGCCGGCGGCGTGCTGGTGGAGTCCATCAGCCGGCTCCGCGAAGGCGCCCCGCCTCCGACCGTCTCGGTGGTGCCCTTCATCGTGCTCCTCCTCGACATCGCCGTGAATTACTGGCGGGCGCGCGCGCTGCACCGCGCCGCCCACGACACCAAGAGCCAGGCGCTGGAGGCGGACGCGCTGCATTTCGCCTCCGACGTGATGGGCTCGGTCGCCGTGATCATCGGGCTTGCGCTCGCCGGCTTCGGCTTCCAATGGGGCGATTCGGCAGCCGCCATCGCGGTCGCGATCATGATCGCGATGCTGGGCCTGCGGCTGGCCCGTTCCACCGTCGAGACCCTGCTCGACCGCGCCCCCGAAGGGGTCGCCGAGCGCGCCACCGACGCGATCCGGATGGTGCCGGGCGTGGTCGGCGTCGAGCGCCTGCGCGCGCGCATGGTCGGCTCGACCCATTTCATCGACGCCATCGTGCACGTGCCGCGCACCTTCCCGATCGACCGGGTCGAGACCATCAAGCAGCAGTCCCAGGCCGCGGTGCAGAAGGCGCTGGGCGAGGCCGATCTCACCTTCACCGCGGTACCGGTGGCGCGCAACAACGAGACCGTGCGCGAGCGCATCATGGTGATCGCGCGCAATGCGGGCCTTGCCGTGCACCATGTCACGGTGCACGACCTCGGCGACAAGCTGATCGTCAGCATCGACCTCGAGGTCGACGGCAACATGCCGCTGGCGGCGGCGCATGACGTCGCCAACGCGTTGGAGCGCAACATCCAGCACGAGTTCGGCGAAGACGTGGAGGTCGACGTCCATATCGAGCCGCTGGAGCCGGAACTGCCGTTCGGCGCCGATGCTCCGTCCGACCGCGTCCGAACCATCGCCGAGGCGCTCGCGCGCTACGCCGCCGGCGGCGAGATCCATGACATCCACAATGTGCGCGTCCGCGACACCGATGCCGGCGAGATCGTCAACTTCCATTGCCGCGCCGCACCCTCGATGAGCGTGATCAAGGTGCACGAGCAGGTCGACGAGATCGAGCGCGCGCTGCGCCGCGCCTTCCCGAGCGTGAAGCGCGTGATCAGCCACGCCGAGCCGCCGCGCGCCTGAGCCGCACGGCCCGCATTTCGTCACACGTTCCCGTTTCGGACTCGCCGCCCACGCGATGGTGCGGAATCCCGATGCGACGATTCTCCGTGGACAAGATTTATTTCGTCTTAACGATTCGTTGACTCTCGACAGCTTGCGAAAACTGGATTCAAATCGCTGTGATTCGGAAGCGATCTTGGGGATGCATCCGAATGCGTGCAGCGAGCAAAATTTTTCAAAGTTCCTGGGGGACCGAAGGCATGGCGCGCGCAGACGCCGCGGACGCGTGCGTCCAATCCGATTCGATCAAGGGATTGGCGCAGTCGATCGCGAAACCTGCCTATCATCGGCTCCTGGTCGCCGAGCCCGCGCTCCGCCGCGCGGTCCCCACGCTGATCATCGCCTTCCTCATCACCATCTGCCTCGGCGCCTTCGTCCAGGTCATCGACCAGACCCGCTCCAAGCGCGCGACGATGCGGCGCGACGTCTCCGCGCTCGCCGACCTGCTCGCCGAGCGCATCGACCGCCTCGCCTCCATCCGCATCGAGCGACTGAGGAACATCGAACGCCTGCCGACGCTGCTGCCCGATCTGGTTCCGTCCTGGGGCATGGCCGCCGGCCGCCACATCATCGTCACCTCCCTCGGCACCGACCGCCGCATCCTGGCCCGCATTCCCCTCGACACCGACGTCGGCGGCAACGACCGCCTGCTCGACGCGATCGCCACCGCGCAACTGCTGGTGACGCCGCCGCAGCGCGACAGCGTGAGCGACATGACGCTGCCGAGCGGCAACGGCGCCGTGGCGGCCTCGCGGCCGATCAGGTCGCTGCCGGGCCAGGTCACCGTGATCCAGGAGAAGATCGAGCCGATCTGGGGCTCGGATGCGGCGCTGTCGGTGACGCTGTCGGCGACCACCGGCTTCGTCGTGCTGATCCTCGGCTTCGCCTTCCACTGGCAATCGACCCGCGCCCGCGAAGGCGACCTCATCAACGACGCCGTGCGCGGCCGCATCGACACCGCGCTCAACCGCGGCCGCTGCGGCCTGTGGGACTGGGACCTGTCGCGCGGCCGCATCTTCTGGTCGCAATCGATGTTCTCGATGCTCGGTCTCGACGGCCGCAACGAACTCCTGACCTTCGGCGAGGTCAACGCGCTGGTCAACTCCGACGACATCGACCTGTTCGCCATCGCCGACCAGCTGATCTCCGGCCAGATCGCCAACATCGACCAGACCTTCCGCATGCAGCATGTCGACGGCCACTGGATCTGGCTCCGGGTCCGCTGCGAGTTGACGCGCGGGACCGGCGATGACGGCATGCACCTGATCGGGATCGCGGTCGACATCACCGAGCAGAAGAGCCTTGCGGAAAAGACCGTCGAGGCCGACCTGCGCTTGCGCGACGCCATCGAGACCATTCCCGAGGCCTTCGTGCTGTGGGACGCCAGCGACCGCCTGGTGCTCTGCAACTCGCACTTCCAGCGCCTGCACAAGCTGCCGGACACCGCCGTCATCCCCGGCACCTCCTACGAGACCGTGCTCGAGGTCGGCCGCATGCCGGAGGTGCGCACCCGCCTCAACGAAACCGCCAACCAGGCGCCGGGCGCGCGCACCTTCGAGGCGCAGCTCGACGACGGCAGCTGGCTGCACATCAGCGAACGCCGCACCAAGGACGGCGGCTACGTCTCGGTCGGCACCGACATCACCCGGATCAAGGAGCACGAGCAGAAGCTCGTCGACAACGATCTGCGCCTGCGCGCCACCGTGATCGACCTCAAGCGCTCGCAGGCGGCGCTGGAGCGCCAGGCGGTGGAACTCGCCGACCTCGCCGAGAAGTACCAGCGCGAGAAGACCCGTGCCGAGGAAGCCAACCAGACCAAATCGAAGTTCCTCGCCAACATGAGTCACGAGCTGCGCACGCCGCTCAACGCCATCATCGGCTTCTCCGAGATCATGGGAAGCGGCATGTTCGGCGAACTCGGCTCGGAGAAGTACCAGGAATATTGCGACGACATCCTCACCAGCGGGCACTATCTGCTGGAGGTCATCAACGACATCCTCGACATGTCCAAGATCGAGGCCGGCCGCATGAAGCTCGACATGGAGCCGCTCGACCTGTCGCGGACGCTCGCGGAGTCGCTGCGGGTCGTCACCGGACGCGCGCAGGACAAGCATCTGACGCTCGACGCCGATATCGAGAAATCCATCGCCGTGGTCGCCGACCGCCGCGCCACCAAGCAGATCATCGTCAACCTCCTGTCCAACGCGGTGAAGTTCACGCCCGAAGGCGGCCGCGTGGTGGTGCGCAGCCGGCAGCTCGAGGACAGGATCGTGCTGATGATCGCCGACACCGGCATCGGGATCGCGCCGCACTCGCTGGCGCGGCTCGGCCGCCCCTTCGAGCAGGTCGAGAGCCAGCTCACCAAGACC
>NZ_JAGWUA010000314.1 GCF_028868675.1 Bradyrhizobium sp. | reverse complement strand
CGCTGACATCTGAGGTGAAATCTAACATCGCGAATTTCCTTCGCGCGTCAGACGGTTATCTCCAACTCATCATGCAAGCCGGACGCTCTTCACGAACAGCTTAACCGACCTGACGCAAGGTGCGAGGTCGCGCCTTGACGGGGTCGAGCAGCGACCAGTCGCCGTCCTCGAGCACATGCCCCTTCGGGAAGGGCGCGCGCAACTCGAGCCCGAGCGAGCGCAGCACGCGGTCGTCGCGGTAGTAGCACTGCAGCACGACGCGGACGAGGGTCGCTGCCGGAACGCCCCCGGCGGCGCGGAACTCTTGCGCGACGCCATCGCGCGCGACCGGCTCGAGATCGGCAAGCGGCATGCCGGCGAGCCGGGCGAGATGGTCGAGTGCCGCGGCAACCGACTTGGCGTCGCGGCCGAGGGTGGCGAGGATGTCGGCCTGGATGAGATCATCGTCGGCCCCCGGCACCCTATATTCGGCGCTGGCCGGGATGATCATGCCGGCGACGGTGCGCAGGTCGTGCCGCTGGCGCTGTGTAAGGGTCGGTTGCTCGGCCATGGAATTTCCCTAGTCGAAGAGATTGGCGAGGCGCTGCTTCATCTGGTCGGCGACGTAGAGCGCGATGGCCTGGATGGTGGAGGTCGGGTTGACCCCGCCCGAGGTGACGAACACGCTGCCATCGACGATGAAGAGGTTCCTGACATCGTGGCAGCGGCCCCATTCGTTGACCACGGAGCGCTCGGGGTCGGTGCCCATCCGCGCGGTGCCGAGCAGGTGCCAGCCGCCATAGGGGATCGGCGTGTTGAGACAGATGTCGGTGGCGCCGCAGGCTTGCAGGATCTCCCGGCCCCGCGCCACGCCGTGATCCATCATCTTCTGCGAATTCTCGGAGATGGTGTAGCTGATCTTCGGCGCCGGGATGCCGTGGCTGTCCTTCAGCGCGGGGTCGAGCGTGACGCAATTGTGCTCCTCCGGCAGGTCCTCGCAGATCGCCGAGATCGCGAGACGATGGCCGTTGAGCTTGCGGAACACGCGGTGATGATCCGCACCCCAGGGCAACAAGCCCTTCTGCTCGCTCATGACGGCCTCGAACACCGGACCGACGCCGCGGCCGAACTGGATGCCGTAGCCGCGGACGAAGCCGCGCGACGGGTCGGTGTCGTAGAACTCCTTGCTCCACAGGCAGGTCGGCGGCGCGCGGTTTGAGTCGGTCGGCTCGGCGACGTAGCCATAGATCTGCGCATAGGGATGGAACATCAGGTTCTTGCCGACGAGGCCGGACGAATTGGCGAGGCCCTTGGGGAATCGCCCGGAGGCCGAGTTGAGCAGCAGCCGCGGCGTGCCGACGCCGTTGCAGGCGATGATGACGACATGGGCCGGCTGGAATTGCTCGACCCCTTCCTTGTCGTAGTAGACCACGCCGGAGGCCATGCCGTTTTCGTCGGTCGTAATTTCACGCACCCGGCAATGGGTGCGCAATTCGACGCCGGCGCGGATCGCATGCGGCCAATAGGTGATGTCGGTCGAGGCTTTTGCGCCTTGCGCGCAGGCCGGCGTGCAATGGCCGAGGTTGATGCAGCGCGCCCTACCCTCATAGTCCATCGTCGCGACCGTGGTATCCGACGGCCACCAGTGCCAGCCGAGCTTGTTCATCGCCTTGCCGAAGATCGCGCCTGACAGCCCGAGCGGCTGGGGCGGCATCGGCGGCTCGGTCAAGGGCGACAGCGGATCGCCTGACAGCCCCGAGACGCCCATCATGCGGTCGTTCTCGGCGAAGAAGGGAGCGAGCGTGTCGTAGTCGATCGGCCAGTCGTCGGCGACGCCGTCGAGCGTCCTGACCTTGAAGTCGGACCGGTGCAGCCGCGGCCAGTGCGCGGTGTACATCACGGTCGAGCCGCCGACGCCGTTGAAATTGACGACCTTGATCGGCGAGCCGTCGTCGTTGATCGGATAATCTTCCTTGCGGCCGCGGGTATTCGGGCTGGTCGAATAGTCGCCGTAGAAGCGCGCTTCCCAGTCGCGACCGGTGCTCGGATATTCCGCCGGGTTCATCCAGCCGCCCTGCTCGAGGCAGAGGATGTGCATCTTGGTCTCTGCCAGCGACCAGGCGACCGCGGCACCTGAGGCGCCGGCCCCTATGATCAGGACGTCCACGGGATCGTTCATGCCGGATTTCCCTCCCGTCTTCGCCGCTTTGCGGGCGATTCGGCCTCTCGGCTCGGGCCTGCCGCACCGAACGATAGGGGCAGAGCCGCGCCCGAGTAAAGCCGCGCGCGCCGAATGTCGCACTTCACACAGCGCAGAGCATTGGTCTTGCCAAGTCCGGATGCTAGAGAGGCACAAGACGAGCAAATTCGATAGTGAGACGGTATGTCCTTCCAGAATTCCTTTGCCGCACGCCCGACGCGCCCGCTGGTTCTGTTCCTTGCCGTCCTTGCCTTGCTCTCAACCGCCGCTCCCGGCCGGGCTGCGACCGCAACCGTGCGGGACGCCAATTCCATCCAGCTTGGCGGAGTGACCTACCGGCTGGACGGCGTCGAAGGCCCGGAACTGGACCAGATCTGCATCGACGACCACGCCGATCCCTGGACCTGCGGCCTGGAAGCGCGCGACCAGTTGACCAAGCTCATCAACGGTCGCGCGGTGCGGTGCGAAGACGTCGGTCCGGAGAAGAGGTTCGGCCGGCGGCATCGCGCGATTTGCACCGCCGAGGGCGACAAGACGAGCCTGAACGAACAGTTGGTCCGGTCCGGATACGCGCTGGCGCACGAGCCTGTGAAGGCGAACGTCAAGCCGGCCGCAACCGAGGCGAGGGAGGCTTCGCGCGGCATCTGGAAGGGCTGCTTCGTTGCGCCGCAGGAGTTTCGCATCGGCAAGGAGGACGGCACGCTGCTCGGCAATGCCTGCCGCGCCGACCGCGACAAGGAGATTCGCGCCGTGCTGTTTCCGGACGAACTGACCATGCCGCCCGGCTGCAGCATCAAGGGCAAGCTCGCAGTCCGCGCGCGCGTCACCGGCAATATCGGCATCTATCATCTGCGCGGCTGCCCGAGCTACGCGGCGACCACGAAGCCGGACCGCTGGTTCTGCTCGGAGGACGACGCGCTCGCCGCCGGCTTCCGCAAGGCCTACAATTGCCGCCGGCCGAAGTGAGGCGCCGCTTCAGCCGCGCATCGGCATGATCTGATCCATCGGCGGCATGTTCGCATTCAGGTGCGACATGATCCAGACGGAGCCGCCGACCACCAGGAACACGATCAGGAGCCCGAAGGCCAGCGCCAGCACGTTGTTGGTGTTGTCCGGCCCCGTGGTGATGTGCAGGAAGAACACCAGATGCACGCCCATCTGCGCGATCGCGAGCACGATCAGCGCCACGGGAATGCTGGGCTGCCAGACCAGGTCCGTTCCGGCGATGAAGAACGACGTCGCCGTGAGCAATAGTGCGAGGCCGAGGCCTGCGACATAGCCGAGCACGCGGGCACCGACGCGATGTTCTTCCTCGTCGCCGGGGGCGACGTCGTGCTCGATCTGGTGGTGCTGCGACAGCTCGCTCATGCGGCGCCTCCGAGCAGATAG
>NZ_JAGWUA010000313.1 GCF_028868675.1 Bradyrhizobium sp. | reverse complement strand
CGACAAGCCCGGGCAGCATGGTGGGGATCAGCGCTAGGTTCGAACCGCAAGCGTGAGTGAGAGCAGGCCCCGCCGCAAGGCGGGGCTTTTTTCCTGCTGTTCTTCTTGCTGTTTCTTCTTGGCGCGCGGGCCTTTGTCCGGGGCAGTTAAGGTAAACAGACGGTTTAAATTGCCGCTCGACCTTGAGCGGAGTTAGCTCCCGGCAACGTCGCGGCGCGTTTTCGCAAAGTCGCGGTACTCGAGCGGGAAGCGGCAATGCCCAAAAACTGGCGGGTCAGTTCGTTCAACGGCGTGGTGTTGGCGGCCTACTTCATACCGGCCTGGACCCTCGTCGCCTACGGCATCATGATGGCGCCGGTGCACGGCCTCTATGAACGTCCGAGCGTCGCGGTGGCGCTGTTCATCAGCGATCACCTGCAGATGTCGGGCATGAGCACGGTGCGCGTCGCCTGGCTGCTCGCGCTCGGCCGGATCACCGTGGCGGCGTTCTTCGCGATCTTTCTCGCCCTGCTGTGCATCCCCAGGACCCGCAAGACCGGCGCCTGCGAGGAGGCGCTCGGCATCGCGCTCCTGATCGGCAGCCTGATCTCCTTCGCCAGCATGATGATGGCCTCGAAGGTCGGCGAGACGGCTGCGCTGAAGCTGCACGCGACCGAGCTGTTGATGATGCTCAGCGCCGTGATCGTGCTGGCGATCGAGCGTCCCGCGTCAAAGCCCGTGGCCGATACGGCCGAGACGCCCGCGCTCGACCAGACGCAACTTCTGCACAATACCTAGAGGCTCGCTCCCCGTCATTGCCGTGACGGTGCGGCGGCCGGCTAACGCTGCGTCAAAAATCCCACCACTGCGTCGGTGAAGGCGTGCGGCTGCTCGATATTCGAGATGTGGGCGGCATCCAGGATGGTCATGCTGGCGCCGGGAATCCGTGAGCGGATGAATTCGCCCGCCGAGATCGGCGTCGAGGTGTCGTGGCGGCCCGAGATTACCAGCGTCGGGCTCTTGATCTTCGGTAGCAGTTCGCGCTGGTCGAGCGTGCTCAGCGCCTCGCAGCAGGCGAGATAGCCCTCGACGGGGGTGGCGAGCAGCATCGCCTTCAGGCGGGCGGCGACCTGCGGCTCACGCTCCCGAAAATCAGCCGTCAGCCACGCCGCGATCACGGTGTCGGCGATGGCGGCGATCCCGCCCTCTTTCACCGCCTTGATCCGGTTCAGCCAGTTGGTCGGATCCGGATAGTGGCAGGCAGTGTTGGCCAGGATGATCTTGCCGAGTCGCTCCGGCGCGCGGGCGCCGAGCCACTGGCCGACCATGCCGCCCATCGAGAGCCCGCACCAATGCACCTTCTCGATGTTGAGGTCGTCGAGGATCGCGAGCACGTCGCGGCCGAAGCGCTCCATCGAGTAGGGGCCGGGGGCGACGGTCGACTTGCCGTGGCCGCGGCGGTCGTAGCGGATGACGCGGAACACCTGCGTCAGCGCCTTCATCTGCGGCTCCCACATTTGCAGCGTTGCGCCGAGCGAGTTGGACAGCATCAGGGTCGGGCCGCCGTCGCGGCCCTCGACGGAGACATTGAGCAGGCAGCCGTCGGCGTCGATCATGGGCATGGCATGTCCCCTCGTCAGGCGCGGGCAGTCGCGCGCAGCCATCCAGGATGGCGAATCATCCGGGATGATGGATTGCCGCTTCAGGCCGGGCAATGACCCCGGAGCGGTCGCTGCTCACAACGTTGCGGGGCGAAAGATTCGCGCCCCGGACGCCCCAAAGTGCTCGCCCAATCTTTTTGCGGGTGCGAATATGCATTGCACGTGCTCACGCGCCGCCCTTCCTTTTGCACGGCTCGTGCGTTAGTTGAGCAACTCACGAAGAAAGCGATAGCGGGAGGCGCCCCATGGCCATGACGATGAACGGCGAAGTCCAGCTTGCGGCCTCGCGCGAGGCGGTCTGGGCCAAGCTCAACGATCCCGAGGTGTTGAAGACCTGCATCCCCGGCTGCGAGGAGCTGGAGAAGACCGATGACGGCGGTTTTCGCGCGGTGGCCAAGATGAAGGTCGGCCCGGTGTCGGCCCGCTTCAAGGGCAAGGTCATGCTGAGCGATCTCGACCCGCCGAACGGCTACAAGATCTCGGGCGAAGGCGAGGGCGGGGTGGCCGGCTTCGCCAAGGGCGGCGCGACCGTAAAGCTGTCCGAGCAGGACGGCGGCACGCTGTTGTCCTATGACGTCGAGGCGCAGATCGGCGGCAAGCTGGCGCAGCTCGGCCAGCGCCTGATCAACGGCACCGCCAAGAAGCTCGCCGACGATTTTTTCGCGAATTTCGCCAAGGCGGTACAGGGCTAGCGCCGTCTGCGCCTTTGGTCGTGGCGGCCGCCATGCCGGGCTATGTTGCCCGGAACCGCAAGGGCCCATATGATGGGCCGGAATAACGATAAGAACCGCTTCGCCGGACACGGCGGGGCGCCGACAGAGAGTCCTGATGGCCAAAATCTCCCTCATCGTGAACGGCAATCCCGTAACCGCCAATGTCGACCCCCGTACCCTGCTGGTGCAGTTCCTGCGCGAGCATCTGCGGCTGACCGGGACCCATGTCGGCTGCGACACCTCGCAATGCGGCGCCTGCGTCGTCCATCTCGACGGCAAGGCGGTCAAATCCTGCACCACGCTTACGGTGATGGCCGACGGCCACGAGGTCAGAACCATCGAGGGGCTGGCGGCCGACGGCGCGCCGCTGCATCCGATGCAGGAGGCGTTCCGCGAGCACCACGGCCTGCAGTGCGGCTTCTGCACGCCCGGCATGATCATGACCGCGATCGACATCGTCCATCGCAAGGGCCATGAGCTCGACGACCGCACCATCCGCGAGGAGCTGGAAGGCAATCTCTGCCGCTGCACCGGCTACCAGAACATCGTCGCCTCGATCGCCGCCGGTGCGAAGGCGATGGCGAAGTCCGACCTCGCATAACCGATACCCGCGCGCCGCGATCAGGAAGTCCACATGTACGAATTCAAATATCATCGTCCTGCGACCGTGCGGCAGGCGGCCAATCTCCTGGTGAAGAACGAGGACGCCAAGGTGATCGCCGGCGGCCACACGCTGATCCCGGTCATGAAGCAGCGTCTGGCGAGCCCGCCGCATCTGGTCGACCTCTCCCATATCGAGGGGCTCGACGCGATCGAGATGAAGGGCCGCTCGCTGGTGATCGGCGCCACCGCAAAGCATGCCGACGTCGCGAGCTCGGCCATCGTGGGCGAGGCGATCCCGGCGCTCGCCGCTCTCGCCGGCCAGATCGGCGATCCGGCCGTGCGTCACAAGGGCACGATCGGCGGCTCGCTCGCCAACAACGATCCGACCGCGGATTATCCGGCCGCGGTGCTCGCGCTCGGCGCCACCATCGTCACCAACAAGCGCCGCCTCAAGGCCGAGGAGTATTTCCAGGGCTTGTTCACCACCGCGCTGGAGAGCGACGAGATCATCACCAGGGTGATGTTCCCGCTGCCGAAGAAGGCGGCCTACATCAAGTTCCGCAACCAGGCCTCGCGCTACGCGCTGGTCGGCGTGTTCGTGGCCCGGCGCCCCTCCGACGTGCG
>NZ_JAGWUA010000099.1 GCF_028868675.1 Bradyrhizobium sp. | reverse complement strand
ATGAGCGTTCTGGGACGCGGTGGAATCGGCTTCATCAGCCGCAAGGTGGGCTCGGTGCGGCTATACCAACTCTCGGTGCTGGTGATGGCGGCAAGCTATCTGCTATGGTTGCCGTTCACCGGCTATGGCTGGCTGGTGGCGTTTGCCGCTACGCTGGGATTCGGATATGGAGTGCGGATTGCACTGACCCCCGTCGTATTGATCGAGTTTTTCGGCCTGACGAACCTCGGCGCGGTGCTGGGCGCGTTCCTGACGGCCTCCAGTATCTCTGCCGTGTGCGGTCCGCTGGTGGCCGGCCTGATTATCGATCAGACTGGCAGCTATCAATTGGGCGTTGCATTCGCGTTCGTGATGGGAGTGCTGGGGTTCATCGCAGTGGCGCCGCTACGGCAAAGGCTGCCGCCGCCGTCGCCTTCCGACTACTGAAGCGCGCTATAGCCGGGCGGAACATTCGAATTCATGTCGAAACGGCGGCGCGGACCTGCGGAAAATACTGCGGAGCCTCCTCTCGCGCCGTCATCGCGTAGTCACGGATCACGCGCACGCGTCGATGCCGTAACGGCCGATCCGACGCGTTCGTCGGCGTCCAGGCCGCCGCGGAGTTGGCATCGCGCCAGCCGGCCAGCAGCACCGCCTTTCCCGGCGTGTAGATGCTGTCAAAGATCTCCCATGAGATGAGGCCGGCCGCGGCGTCGAGACCAATCTCGCCCGATGGCCGCGCCGGCGCCTCGTCGGGGCCTCTCAGCTCGGTGATCGTCACCATCTTCGCTGTCCCGACCGCGGTTTCATCGAAGCGCGCCTCGATGACGGGCAGACCGGCCGGCGGATGGCTGTCGGTTACGATCTCGCCGACGCGCAGATGATAGTCGGCGAAGATCTCGAAGCGCCCCCGAACCTGTGCCTTGTGATGCCCCGCATGCGTACGCCAACGCACCACGGCCTTCTCGTCGCGCCATGTCGACAGGGAGAGCAGCAGCCCCTTCGTGCGACGGCTCTCGAAGCGGTCATTGTCGATGAAGCCATCGATCGCCTCCAGTTGCGGCTTCAGCTCCTTTGCAACGGCCAGATAGTCATCCCATCGGTCGGGCTTCGGCCGCACCTCGAAAATGACCATGAACATCGCAGTCTCCCTTCATTCCGCAAGCCGCGGCCGCGCGCCGAACATTCGCGCGTCTCGGGTTGATATATTGCTCTGGAAGCCCCTCGGGCAACTCCGGGACCGGATGATAACGATCTTTCTCGACCGTCGAAAGAAAAGATCTGACTCGGCAGGTAGGCAGCATCCCGAGCAACACACCCTTGATGCGGACTTGGCGGATGGCACTATCGTCGTCAAGAACGTGATGCGTCGACATATCGATGCTGACCGGCATCCATCGCGCGCTGTCGTTCATGTGTCTTGGCATCGTGCGGATGACGACCGGGTGGCTTTACCAGAGGATATTGTTCCGTGGGCCGCGCCGCCCGCTCCGCAGGCGAGCCCTAAGGGGGTGAAATCGCCATACTCGCCGAAAGCGCCAATGTCTGCGCGCCTGCAACTCTACCGGGGCGGCGCCCTTGCATTTGTGCAATGCAGCGCGAAGATCAGACCCCACGTAGACGCGGGTGGTGGAATTTTGTGCGACCGGTAAAAGAGATATTGCAATCGAGTTTCCTCTCTAGATGCTGCAATCCCCCTCCGTTTCCGTTGAAACCAGGACCTCTTGGGCTGTCGCATCGGCGGCGCTCATCATCCTTGGGATGTCATTCGGTGCGGCCTGGATCACCGCTGTAGCGCTCAAGGACATCGCCAGCGAGGTGGATGGAGCGCGCTCTGTTCCAGCGCTGGCCAGTTCGCTGGCGTGGCTCGGCTCCGGCACCGGCGGAATCATCATGTCCCAGATCGCCGATCGGATCGGCACGCGCTCGACCGTGATCTTCGGCTCGTTGATGATCGGTCTCGGCCTCTCGATTTCGAGCCTCGGACCGCCCTGGCCGCTGTGGATCGGCCACGGAGTGTTCATCGGCTTGTTCGGGATCGGCGGCATCAATGCTCCCTTGTACATTTATGTCAGCCGCTGGTTCGACCGCCGGCGCGGCTCGGCGCTGGCGCTGATCTCGAGCGGCACTTATCTCGCCGGCACGATTTGGCCGCCGGTATTCGAGCAGGCGATCGCCAGTTTCGGCTGGCGGCAGGCGATGCTGTGGTATGCTCTCGCCGAGATCCTTGTCGTCGTGCCGCTCGCCGCGATCTATTTCCGCGCGCCCCCGGAAGTGATTCACCCGGCGGCGGCGTCCGGAAGCAGCCGAAGCGGAGCGCGTTTGTTCGGCTGGCCACCGAATGCCGTGTTCGCCATGATGTGCGGCGCCGCCGTACTGTGTTGCATTCCCATGGCGATGCCGCAGGGTCACCTGGTCGCCTTTTGCAGCGATCTCGGTATCAGCCGGTCAATGGGTGCCCTGATGCTGTCGGTGCTGCTCGGTACCGCGTTCGTTAGTCGGCAAGTCTGGGGCATGATCTCCGATCGTGTTGGCGGTCTCGCCACCGTACTGATCGGATCGGCCTGGCAGGCCGTATCGATGACGGCCTTTCTGCTGACGCAGAGCGAAGCTGGCCTGTTCACAGTGGCTGCCGCTTTCGGGCTCGGCTTTTCCGGCATCATCCCGGCTTATGTCTTGGCGGTGCGTGAACTGTTTCCGGCATCGGAAGCCTCCTGGAGAATCCCAACGCTGTTGCTGTTCAGCGGGGGAGGCATGGGCGCCGGCAGCTGGATCGCCGGACTGTTGTACGATCATTTCGGATATTATGCGCCCGCATTCACCGTCGGAATCGGGGCTAACGTTCTCAATCTTCTTGTGGTCAGTATGCTGGTTGGGCGTCAACGCTACCGCACGGTCAATGTTTGACCGTTCTGCCGGCCAGGTAACCCGGCCAAGAGGCATATCAGGCTCCTCGGCAGCCAATCCCGAGTTTTGACTGCCCCTTCTCGCTTCTTGCGGTGGAGCCTCTCGAGCGATTTTGAGGCCAAGTAGCCCGTTATCCGGAGTGTTCGCTAAGACGATGATAGACCAAGCTCATGGTTACGCTGTAGGTCAGCAGAGCGACGAGCATGAGAATGGCCGGTGCAGCGCCAAGACCGAGCTTGCTTGCGAAAATACCCCGGTCAACGAGCGGAAAGAACAGGAGACCCATAACCAACCAGGCAAGCACCGCGAAGGAGATGCCCTTGAGCCAAGGGTTCTTTCCCGGAAGAAAGCCGTATGCCTGGGCGAAGACGAAACCCCAGATCAGTGCTCCATTGACGAAGGAGAGGAGCCACGCAGTGCGCGAGCTGACCTCTGACCCGACCAGCCATACGAGACTGCGTTGAATATCCTCGTTCGGCTGAAATCCCGGCAGCGGGCCGGCCTTGCCGTGCACCAACATCAGCAACGAATGTGCAACCGTACCGCAGAAGCCGGCGATGAGGCCGTTGCGGATCTTCTTCCAACGTCTTCGCCACATCCATGAGCACGCGATAGAGACATCTGCGCGCGAAGATAGTGGTGGCCGCTGCAAGACGCATCATTGATCTGAATCAAGGCGCCGCTCGCTGCGTTTGTCGCCAATGGGAGTCAGCCGGCGATCCGATACACGAAAGTGTTGATTCAGAGGACATGTGTCCTCAAGGAAGTCATGCAAGCTCAACGAAAGGGACGATATCCATTTAATAACTCGTGAAATTCAGATTGGCATTCGAGTTGCTAGGCGATCCCTGACCAACCAGGGAGGACTTTCATGCGAATGCACTTTGTTTCGGCCATTGCCGCAGTGGGCGTAGTGTGCTCGGCCATAACTGCCAGTGCCCAGGTATCGGACGATATCGTCAAGATTGGCGTGATGGACGACATGTCCGGGCCTTACGCCGACATTCAAGGTCCGGGCGACGTCGTGGCGGTGAAGATGGCCGTTGAAGACTTCGGGGGTGCCGTCAATGGCAAGCCGATCGAAGTCGTGTCCGGTGATCTGCAGAACAAGGCCGACGTTGGAAGCGCGATTGCCCGTCGATGGTATGACGTCGAAAAGGTCGACGCAATTCTCGGCCTCGGCAACTCGGCGGTTGCGATTGCGGTTCAAGGAATTTCAGCGGAGAAGAACAAGGTTGCGATCACCACGGCGGCGGGTTCGACGGCGCTGACCGGAAAATCCTGCTCGCCTACCGGAATCCATTGGGTCTACGACACCTATGCCTTGGCGAAGGGCACTGCAACGGCGATGATGAAGCAGGGAGGCGCCGACAGCTGGTTCTTTCTCACGACGGACTACGCTTTCGGCCATGCGCTGGAGCAAGATACCTCTTCGATAGTCAAGAAGAACGGTGGAAAGGTGGTCGGTAGCGTCAGGGCGCCGCTGAACACCTCGGACTTCTCGTCTTTTCTGCTTCAAGCTCAGTCGTCAAAAGCCCAGGTAATCGGCCTCGCGAATGCAGGGGCTGACGCCGTCAACGCCATCAAAGCTGCTTCGGAGTTCGGAATAGTGGCCGGTGGTCAAAAACTGGCGGGTTTGCTGGTTCTCATCACCGACATCAAGAGTCTCGGTCTGAATGCAGCGCAGGGATTGCTGTTCACCGAGGCCTACTATTGGGACCAGAACGACGAAACGCGTGCATTCGCCAAGCGTTTTGCCGAGCGACACGGCGGCAAGCCTCCAACGATGTTCCAGGCTGGAATCTATAGCGCTGCCATGCACTACTTGAAGGCCGTGAAGGCGGCGGGTACTGACGACGCTCCTGCCGTCATCGCTCAAATGAAGAAGATTCCGGTCAATGATTTCATGACCAGGAATGGGTCTATCCGAGACGATGGTCGAATGATGCGGGACATGTATCTGCTGCAGGCCAAGAAGCCGTCGGAATCCAAGGGGCCGTGGGACCTCATGACCGTAGTTGCAACGATCCCGGCCGACGATGCGTTCCGACCGCTTTCCGAAAGCGAGTGTCCGCTGGTCAAGAAGTGATGGGAGGGCGGAGTGGAGACGGATCGCCCACTCCGCCTTTCAATTGGTTTGAGCCTCGATCTCGGCGAGGCGCTTGTACAAGAATGACCGCGATATGCCGAGCCTGGCGGCGGCCTTCTTCTTGTTGCCGCCGCAAGCCGCGATGGCTTCCTTGATCTGCTCGTTCTGAACTTCCGAGACCATATGCCGGAGTTCCCGCTGTTTCGCAGGCTGGACCGCCGAGGTCAGCGCGCCCTGCGGGCGTCGCGGCACTTCCGAGAGATTCTCGGGTCCGATCGTCAGGCCGTCAGAAAACACGAGTGCGCGCTCGACTTCGTGTTGCAGTTGTCGGATGTTTCCCGGCCACGGGCGTTCGGCGAGTTCAGCGAGCGCCTCGGGGGTTATGCCGGGGACGGGACGTGCATGCCGGTACGCAAAATCCTGGAGAAACTTCGAGACGAGTAAGGGAATGTCATCGAGCCTTTCGCGGAGCGGCGGCAGTTCGATCACGATGGGAGAAATGCGATAGAAGAGATCCAATCGAAAATTGCCGCGTTCCACCATCGAGTGCAAATCCTTGTTGGTAGCGGATACGAGACGAAAGTCGACTGTGCGAGCACGGTCGCCTCCCACGCGCTCGATGATCCTGTCTTGCAGGACGCGCAGCAGTTTTGCCTGAACGTCGGTCGGCATGTCGCCGATTTCGTCGAGGAAGATGGTTCCGCCGTCCGCCTGTTCGAACTTCCCCTTGCGGCCTTTCTTGTCCGCTCCAGTGAAAGCGCCCGGTTCGTAGCCGAATAACTCGGACTCTACGAGATTGGGCGGAAGCGCCGCGGCGTTGACGTTGATCATCGACCGGTCGCGGCGGGGGCTGAGGTGGTGTAAGGCGTGGGCGACGAGCTCCTTGCCGGTGCCGCTTTCGCCGCGAATGAGTACTGGAATTTCCAGCGCAGCGACCTTGGCGATTTGCGCTCGCAACCGCTGAACCGCCGGGCTTTGGCCGATGATCGCCTCGAGCCCATAGTCACGTGCACGAAGCGTTTCAGTCTCGCGCTTGTAGAAGGCCAATTCGCCTTCGAGGTCCTTGATGCGTCGACTCAACGCTTCGAGTTGCTGTGGTCCCTTGAACATGACGCGTCCGATGGCGCCAAGGACACGGCCTTCTCTCCTGATCGGAACGCGCGAGACCACGCGCTCGGCACCGCGCATCCGTTGGATGGCTCCAACGTCGGCCTTTCCGGTTGCGACGACCTCATGCAGCCGCGTATTTTCAATCACCTGTTCTACTGGCCTTCCATTGCCTTCGCCGAGCTTGAGGCCGAAAAATGCTTCGTGAATGGGCGAAATGAAAACAAGTCGTGCCTCGTGATCAACGATCGTCATCGCGTCATGAGGGTCGGTTAGTAGATACTGGATGATATCCCAGGCGAAATCCACGCTGCCCACGAAGTTCAGCAGTGGATCACCCGGTGCGTGGCTGATCACGAGCAACTCGCCGTCCGCCGTCGGCGCGAGCAGGACCGCGTAGATCTTGCGATCCAGGTTGAGCGTCGTCAGACGGCGGTCCCGCAGGTCATTCAACCAAGCCCGGTCAGCAGCCAGTGCCTTGAACCGAGGGTCAGATCCAAGCCCGGTGCTGAAGGTGAGCTGTCCTTCCTTGCCCAGAAGCGCTGCTCCCGCGATCAGGGGTATCGACGACATTTTCCTTGGTGTCCTTTTGGAGGACACATGACCATGGCTCGACTCCTCTCACAAGGACATTTTGTTGTTCCAAAAGACACGATCTCAGGACGAGGCTCGAACCCCGCCATTGAAAATATTGACGAATCTCTATCACCCCGGACCAAAGGTCCGATGGCACGAGCATTGCTGATTAGCGCGCGAGCATCACGTTCAAGATGACGCTCTCGTTGCGAGATGACTATGAGGCCGTTTCTCACACTGCATAATCCTGCGGACGCGAACCGCTACTACCAGCATGAACTCTGGCGCAAAGACACGTTCTACGGCCTTCTCCAGAAGCAGGCCGAGGCGCGGCCCAACGCCATGGCTTTGCAGGATGGTCGAAGGGCCGTCACCTGGTCGCAACTGCTCCCTTGGGTCGATGGAGTTGCGAGTAGCCTCCGCGAGTTTGGTCTGGTCGGAGGCGACCGCGTCTCGATCTGGATGTCCAACCGGGTGGAAGCGGTCGTGATGTTCCTCGCTTGCGCGCGCGAAGGGTTCGCGTGCAATCCGTCGCTTCACAAGACCTACACCTGCGCGGAGATCGTCGAGTTGCTGTCGACGTTGTCGGCGCGTGCCTTTCTGACGGAGCCGGGCTGGGGTGCCGATCGCGCGAACGTCGATCTGGACTCGATGCTCGTCAGGCTTCCAAGCCTCAAGATGGTCTACACGCCGGAAACATTTCCGGGCCCGGTGGGCAGCGCCACGCCGCCTTGCGTCGATCCCGACAAGGTCACCTATCTCGCCTTTACCTCGGGAACGACGGGCGCCCCAAAGTGCGTCATGCATTCCGACAATACCCTGCTCGCCAACGCGAGGGATCTCGTAGCGGATTGGCAGCATGGGCCGGAGACGGTTCTGCTTTCACTTTCGCCATTGTCCCACCACATAGCGTGGGTGGGCGTCGCGCAATGGCTGCTGAGCGGCGGTCGGTTCGTGACCGACGATCCACCTGCCGGCATGAGCCGGCTCGACTGGATCGACGCGACGGGCGCCACCTACGTCCTCGGCGTCCCGACCCACGCGATGGACATTCTCGCCGAACAGCAGCGTACGAGGCGGTCCGGACTGGGGAAGGTATCCGTGTTCTACATGGCCGGGGCTCCGATCCCGCCCGCCACGGCGGCTGCTTTCGTCGAGCAGGGTGTAAAGCCGCAGAACGTCTACGGCATGACCGAGAACTCGTCACATCAGTATACGCATCCCGGCGATACTCCCGAAATCATCGTCGCGACGTGCGGGCGGGGCGGCAAGGCGTACGAGGTGCGGCTCTTCGATCCGAACGACTCCGACAAGGAAGTCGGCCCTGGCGAGGTGGGCCAGATCGGCGGACGCGGCGCGGCTCTGATGTTGGGATACTTCAACAACCAGACTGCGACCGAGAGCAGCTTCAATAAGGATGGTTGGTTTCTCTCGGGCGACCTTGGCATCGTCGACGCTTCGGGAAACCTTCGGATCGAAGGTCGCTTGAAGGATCTGATCATCCGCGGCGGCCACAACATCTATCCTTCACACATCGAGGCCGTGGCCGTTCGGCACGAGGGCGTTGATCGAGTCGCAGCGTTTCCGGTGCCCGATGATCGACTCGGCGAGCGCGTCTGTATCGCGATTTCCGGGGACGTGGAACTCGGCGACTTGATGCAGTATCTGCGCGACGAGGGCATCTCGAAATACGACATGCCGGAATTTTTCGTCCGCGTGGAAGAGTTTCCTCTCACCGCGAGCGGAAAGATACTCAAGCGGGAGCTGACGCTTCAGGTGCGTCGCGGTGATCTTCAACCGATCCCGGTCGTCACCAAGTCGCTGGCCAAGACTTAGCGAGTGCGTCACATGCTGCCACCACTTCATGACGTTCGCGCTCTCGACTTCAGCACCCTGCTGCCGGGGCCGTTCGCCACCCTGATGCTGGCAGAGGCCGGCGCTCAGGTCATCAAGGTTGAACGACCGGGAATCGGCGATGAGATGCGCAGTTACGTGCCGAGGCTCGGGGCTGACAGCGCAAACTTCCATCTTCTCAACGCCGGCAAGAAGAGTGTCGCGATAGATCTGAAGGCCGACGATTCCTTCGAGCGCATGCGGCCGCTGATCGCCGAAGCTGACGTCGTTGTCGAACAGTTCAGGCCGGGCGTTATGGACAGGCTGGGATTCGGCTATGATGCACTGCGGGCGGTGAATCCGCGGTTGATCTATTGCGCAATTACCGGATGGGGACAGAACGGTCCGAAATCGACCATCGCAGCGCATGATCTCAACTACATGGCCGAGGCCGGGTTGTTGGGGCTCAGTCGCGGCAGCGATGGCGCTCCAGTGGTGCCTCCGGTGCTCGTCGCAGATCTCGCTGCCGGATCGATGCCAGCCGTCGTAAACATTCTGCTGGCCTTGCGCCGGCGAGATCAGACCGGCGAAGGCACCTATCTCGACATCGCGATGGGAGAGAACCTGCTGCCGCTCGCATATTGGGGACTTGGTAACGGGTTTGGTGCCGGTGTTTGGCCGGGCGGCGGTGATGCGCTCGTCACTGGCGGAAGTCCGCGGTATCAAATCTATCGTACGTCCGACGGACGCTTTATGGCAGCGGCACCCCTCGAGGATCGGTTCTGGAACACCTTCTGCGAAGTCATTGGACTCGATCCGGCGTATCGGAGCGACGATGCCGATCCACTGGCGGTCAAGCGCGCCGTCGCGGAGATTATCGCCGGTCGGACCGCTGAAACTTGGCGAGCCACCCTCGCCGGTTACGACGTCTGCTGTTCGATCGTCGCCAGTCTCGAGGAGGCCGTCGCTGATCCGCACTTTGCGGCGCGCAAACTATTCGAGCGAAAAGTCGCGGCCGATGGACGCGCCATCCCGGCGCTGCCTGGTCCGATCGCAGCCTGCTTCCGCGGCGCGAGCGAAAAGTCGGCTCCCTCCCTCGGTGCCCAGACCGAAATCCTGCTAGCCACGGGACGTGTCTAATGCGCGCTTATCAGGTTGTCGAATTCGGGCCGCCGTCCGCGCTGCGCGTTCGAGATGTCGCTGACCCTGTTCCGGGCGAGGGGCAGTTGCTGGTCGAAGTCGCCGCGGCCGGCATCAACTATCCCGACGTTCTGGTGGTGTCCGGACGCTATCAGATCCTGCCGGAACGCCCGTTCATTCCCGGCAAGGAGATCGCCGGCGTGATCCGTGCCGTCGGGCCGGGCGTTGCCGGCTTCGCTCCCGGCGACCGGGTGCTTGGTCAGCTCGAGAACGGTGCCTTTGCCGAGCAGGCCCTGGTCCGTGCGGATGACGCGTTCAAAATGCCCAGCGAACTGGGGTTCGCCGACGCTACGGCAATGGGCCTGGTATATCAGACCGCCTACTTCGCGCTGCGAGATCGCGCAAGCCTGAGACGGGGCGAGACGGTGCTCGTCGGTGGAGCGGCGGGGGGAGTCGGCGTCGCCGGGATACAACTCGCCAAGGCGTTCGGAGCAAAGGTTCTCGCAGCCGTCCGTAGGCCCGAGCAAGCCGAATTCGTACGCGCGTGCGGAGCGGACGTCGTGATCGACGTCGGAGGCAAGAACCTGCGCGACGACGTACGCGCTCAGGTTTTCGCCGCAACGGACGGGGCCGGAGCTGACGTGGTGCTCGATCCGGTTGGAGCCGATTTCTTCGGCGCCGCGCTACGTGCGCTGGCCTGGTGCGGCAGGCTGGTCGTTATCGGCTTCGTGGGTGGCGAGATACCCTCGGTAAAGGCGAACTATCTCCTGGTGAAGAACATCACCGTCAGCGGCTTGCAGTGGAGCGATTATCGCGAGCGCACGCCGCAACGGATGAGAGATGCTCAGGCGGAGATATTCGATCTGTGGAGGAGCGGAGCCCTGCGGCCGCCGTCCACGAAGACATTCACGTTCGATCGGTTGCCCGAGGCTCTTGAACTCATCGGGCGCGGTCAAATCCAAGGCAAAGCCGCGATCCTGCTGGATAGGAGGAAGAATTCATGAGCTTCAACACGATCATCTACGAAGAGGATGGCCCGATCGGAACCATCACCCTGAACAGGCCGGATGACGGCAACATGTTCACGGTGGAGATGTGCCACGAGATGCGCGATTGCATCAACGCCATCCGCCGCGAGACGCGGACGCGCGTCGTCGTGATTACAGGCGCCGGTGACAGGTTCTTCTGCATCGGCGGTCGCAAGGAGGGAATGGAAAAGACCATTCTCTACGCCGGCGTTCTGCCGACGTTGGAAATGTACGAATCGATCGATCGGTTGCAGAAGCCGGTGATCGCAAGCGTCAATGGTTTCGCGGTCGGCGGCGGCAACGTCCTCCAGGTCGTCTGTGATCTCACGATCGCCAAGGAGAGTGCGATCTTCCGTCAAGTTGGGCCGATGATGGGCTCTTTCGATGCAGGGTATGGCACCTGGTACTTGGAAGACTTGATCGGGAAGAAGAAGGCCAAGGAGATGTGGTACCGCAACCCGAAGATCACGGCTCGGGAGGCGCTCGAGATCGGGTTGATCAACAAGGTCGTTCCCGATGACACGCTGAAGGAGGAGACGCGCAATTTCGCGTTGGAGATCGCCGAACGCGGTCCCTTCGCCCTGGCTTCCATCAAGGCGGCCTTCAACGCTCGTCACGGCGGAGTGTCCGGGCTCGCACGTGTCTCGCACGATCTGTTGCTTCGGCCTTATCTGGATACGGAAGAGAGCCACGAGCTGTCCGCGTCGTTCGCCGGAAAGCGCAAGCCCGACGCCGCAAAATTCGGAAAGTAGCGATGGCCGTCGAGCTCAGCAAGATGGACGATTGCGCATTGTTGCGCCTCAATCGCCCCGACGCCCTCAACGCACTGTCTTTCGCGATTCTGCGCGACATCGCGAGCGCCTTGGATGAAGTCGCATCCTGGAATGTCCGCGCCTTGATCGTCACCGGTGCCGGAGAAAAAGCATTCTGCGCCGGCGCCGACATCAAGGAGCTGCGCGGGCGCGCGATGGCCGAACAAAAGCGTGGGGCGGAATTGGGGCAGGCCACTTTCGCGAAGCTCGATGGATTGCCGTTCCCGTCCGTTGCAGCAATCAACGGCTTTGCCTTCGGTGGCGGATTGGAACTGGCATTGAGCTGCACCTTCAGGGTCGCAGTCCGAAGCGCCAAGTTGGGTCTTCCCGAGATCAAACTCGGCCTCATTCCGGGATATGGCGGAACGCAGCGGCTGCCGCGGGTGATCGGGGAGGCGAAAGCGTTGGAAATGATCATGCTCGGACGTACGGTGACGGCCGACGAAGCCGAGCGGATCGGTCTGGTCCATCGGCTTGTCGATGGCGCCGCCGTTGATGGCGCCATGGCTCTGGTGCGGGAGTTCGCATCCTACAGCCTCGTTGCGTTAGGTCTGGCGCGCGCCGCCGTCACCCGTGCGCTGGACGTTCCAATACACGAGGGACTGAAGATCGAGGCTGATCTATCCACTTTGGCGTTCGGTACCGCGGACGCCGAGGAGGGAATGGCAGCGTTCACCGAGAAGCGGAAGGCGGCTTTCAGAGATGAGTAGAGGACAGGTGATCGTCACCGGGGCGAGCCGAGGTATCGGCGAGGCAATCGCGATCGAGCTCGATCGGCGAGGCTATGAGGTCGCGGCGTTGTCGCGCACCGGAAAGTCCCCGGTGGGGAACGGCATGGTCTGCGACGTGACGGACGAAAATTCGATCGCCAAGGCTATTGGCCAGGTAGCACAACGCGGAAAAGTCGTGGGTTTGGTGAATAATGCCGGTGCTCACGAAGCCAAACCCAGTTCAGAATTGTCGCTGTCGGAATTCGAGGCATCAATGCGACTGAACGCGTCAGCCGTGCTCGTGGCCAGCCGTGAAGCCTATCCGCACCTGCGGCAATCGGGTGAGGCCCTGATCGTCAACATCGGATCGTTCTTCGACCGGTTGGCGGTTGCGGAAAACCTGGCTTACTGTGCCTCCAAGGCCGCAGTCGGCGCGATTACCCGCTGTCTCGCCTCGGAGTGGGCAAAGGATGGCATCCGGGTTCTCGACGTGGCTCCTGGCTACATTGAAACCGATCTCAATCGCGAATTTCTGGCCAGTGACAAGGTGAGAAGTTGGCTGAAGCGGCGGGTGCCCGTCGGACGGCCGGGAAGCGTCGAGGAGGTCGCGCGGCTGGTCGGTGCCTTATTCTCCGAAAAGATCGGCTTTCTGACCGGCGAGACCATCTACGTCGATGGTGGACAGGGAGCGAATCTCTGATGAAGATATTCGAGGCGCTGGAACAAGGACGTCGTTGGACCGAAGACGAGCGGATGCTCCTCGCGCAAGTCGACCGCCTGGCGAAGGAGGTGATCGCTCCGAATGCCGCGGAGGTAGACGAGAAAAGCGCGTTTCCCTGGGCCAACATAAAGGCGATCAACGAACTTGGTCTCAACGCCATTTTCGTTCCGGAGGCCTTCGGCGGCGCGCCGATGTCGTTCAAGGTCTATCTCGCCATCGTCCGCCGGATCGCCGAAGCGTGCGCTTCCACCGGAATCATCTACGCCACCAATTTTCACGCGATGAAGCCGCTGATCGAATTCGGCTCGCAGGAGCAGAAGTCGAGACTCCTACCCTGCATAGCCGAGGGAGGACTTGCCGCGCTCGCAATTACCGAGGAGACCGCCGGATCGGACGCCACCGGAATGAGGACCAGGTTTCGTCCGGACGGCGACGACGTCGTGGTCGACGGCGCAAAACTCTTCATCACGAACGGCGACGTCGCCGACCGTATTCTCCTGTTCGGAAAGTACTCGGAGATCGACGATCCGCGGAAAGCGATCTCGGTGCTCGTCTTGGAAAAGGGCACCGCAGGATTCGAGGTCGCGGGTCTGGAAAGGAAGATGGGGCATCGCGGCTCGTCCACCGCGTCGCTTCGATTTGATGGCTGCAGGGTCCCGCGCGCCAACCTCATCGGGCGGCCGGGCGATGGCCTCGACATCCTGCTCGCATCCTTGAACAGGTCGCGACCCAGCATAGCTGCGCACGCGCTCGGTATCGCCAATGCCGCATTCAAGGACATGGTTGCCTACATCAACGAGCGGAAGCAGTCCGGGCGCAAGATCATCGATTTTCAGGCCAATCAATTCCTGCTTGCCGACCTCGCGAGCGACCTCGCCATGGCGGAACTCTGGTTGGACCGCCTGGCGGAACGCATCGATGCCGGCGAAAAGGACTTCGGCCTCGAAGCATCCATAGCCAAGATGCGGGCATCGGATGTCGCCAATCGTGTGGCGACGGAAGCTGTCCAGATGCACGGTGGTTACGGGTATTGCAGCGACTTCCGCGTCGAGCGGCTGATGCGCGACGCCAAGATCACCCAGATCTGGGAAGGTACGAACCAGGTCCATCGTCAGCTAATCGGACGGAGCTTCGCCACAAAATGACGAAAATCATCAAGACGGTCGGGGTATGCGGCGCCGGGGGGACGATGGGCGCCGGTATAGCCCTCGTGGCAGCGCGTGCAGGATTCGCGACTGTATGCTTCGATCGCTCGGGCGACACGCTCGAGAAGGCGGCGAAGCAATCGATCGGCTTCCTCGACAAGTCGGTAGAGCGAGGCAAGCTCGATGCCACGAAACGGGATGGTATCGTCGCGTCGATGGTCCGGACCACGAAATTGGAAGGGCTCGCCGATTGCGACCTGGTAATCGAAGCCGTTTTCGAAGATCTGTCGATCAAACGCGAACTACTCGGTCAACTCGATGCGGTATGCGCGGAGGATGCCATATTCGCCTCGAATACGTCGACGCTGTCGATTACCGAGATTGCGTCGGGTTCGAAGCGGCCGGAACGGGTCGTCGGCATGCACTTCTGCTTGCCGGCGCAGTTGATGAAGTTGATCGAAATGTCGCCCGGAATTCTGACGTCCGAGGAAGTTTTCGGTGCTGCGTGGCAATGGACGGAGACGTGTGGCCAGACGCCGGTGAAGACGCAAGACAAGCCGGGATTCATTCTCAATGCGTTGCTTGTCCCGTTCAACAACGACGCGATCCGGGCCGTAGAGGCCGGCGTGGCGGAGCCGGCAGACATTGATCGCGCCATCAAAGTCGGCCTCGGTTACAAGATGGGACCGCTCGAATTGATCGATTTGATCGGCCTCGATACCCAAGTGCGCCTTTGCGAGGCCTTCTACCCGATCACTTTGGATCCACGGGCCGCCACGCCGCCTTTGCTGCGACGGATGGTGGCTGCTGGGCTGCTCGGCCGGAAGTCGGGCAGGGGATTCTTCGCCTACGAAGGCAACACGATGTTCGGAGCATGAACACCATGCGTTATGCATTCATCAAAGCAGGGCCGAGCCGCTCCTTTTCCGACGATGACGCATTCTTTCGGAATCGCTCGGATCCGGCAGGAGCGGAGATCGACATCTATACGGGTGCGCGATTCAAGGCTGACCCAACCAAGGCCGCAATCCTGATCGAACTACAGGACGAATGTCTCGGCGAACATGTCGACGATCAGGCCCCCCAAAATGCAAATGTTCTGGGGTTTGCGCGCTACCGAAACGGGCGTGACGAGCCATCGAACCTCGTGGAAATCGTGCGTCATTCAGGTACGAAGATCGCGGCTGTTCAGGCGGTGCGGGAGCTGTTTTCCGCGGCCGGGCTCGAGGTGGTTGTCTGTAGCGACCATGTCGGACGAATTATCAATCGGCTCGTAATCCCCAAGTACAATGCGGCCCTTCGATTCCTCGATGAAGGCCTCGCGAGTCAGGCCGACATGGATCTGACGTGCAAGCTGGGATTGGGTTATCCGGACGGTCCCATCGAGCGTGTGGTGAGAGGCGGTCTCGCAAATCACTACAGTACGAGCAAGGCGCTGTTCGAGGCATTTGGCCTGCCTTCCTTCGCGCCACCCCGAAGGGCGACAGCCGCATTCAGGCGGGATGAAATGTAGCTAAGTCGACCCGCGACGAGGCGCCGTATCGCGACCCATCGCCCGTGGCGCGTCCTAGTCGAACGCAACGCCCATTCGGTATTCCCGCTGCCAGACGACGTGGCACGGCAGCTTCAAGCCGTCCTCCGGGACGACCAGAGTGAATCTTGCCGGTACGCCAATGGACCGGATGAGGTCCGAGAACTCCAGAGCCGCGCCCGTAATCGACAGATCGCAAATCGTGCAGGCGAACTTCGATCCCCAATACTCGGCCGTGGCCGACTTCCTGAGGCGAAATCGCGGTGCGGCTCTCGTTTCAACCATCTTGTGCAATCCGAGACCGTGACAATCCGAACGCCTGACGCAATTGACGAGTTGGCTCGAGCCAGGCCGTCGCAATATTGGCCGTGGTGACGATGCGTTCCGCAGCTACGGCGGAATCAGCAGCAAGCAATTTGCTCGTCGCCATGCTTCCTATGATACCGAGCTTGCGGCCAACATATTAACCGCGGGTTAATCGGTCGCCTTCCGTTCTCAGTATTCTTGCAGGGGCTGGCCGGCTGTCGTGGCTTCCCGTCGTGGAACGAGGGGCACGTCAGCGTCCCCACGGCCGCTTTGAGCGGCCCAATTCCCAGTATCTCCCGCTTTGCCGGGGGATGCTTACCGAGGTCTCACCCCGCCGCCATCGTTAGCCACGCCACGATCAACGGCAGGCTCGCCGCCGCCAGCACGGAGCCGAGCGCGACGGCGCCGGAGACGGGGTTCTCCAGCCGCTTGTACTGGACCGCAAAGATGTAGGCGTTGGCGCCGGTCGGCATCGCCGCGAACAGGATGATGACGCCGGCGGCCGCAGGCGGCAGCGCGAGCAGGTGGACGGCAAGCGCCCACGCGAAGGCCGGCATCGCCAACAGCTTGAGCGCGCACATCAGCGCCACGCCGAGCACATGGCCCTTGACCTCGAACCGGTAGAGATTGATGCCGAGCGCGATCAGCGCGGTCGGCGGTCCCGCCTGCGCCAGCAACTCCACCGTCCGGTCCACCACCGGATGCAGGCCGAGCCCCGTCAGCCGCCAGAGGAAGCCGAGCCCGATTGCGAGCATGATCGGATTGCGCACGAGGTCGAGCAGCATCGGCAGGATTCGCGAGGCCGCCGAGCCTGACGGCTGCCGCTCGCTCGCGGCCATCTGCAGCGTGCCGAGCAGCCAGAGCAGCGGCGTATTCACCGACACGATCAGCGCGATCGGCCCGGCGGCCTGGTTGCCGAGCGCCGACAGCGTCAGCGGAATGCCGAGCATGACGATGTTGCCGTAGACCGAGCCGATCGCGAACACGACGCCGTCCGCCCGGTCCTGCCGCCGCATGGCCGACACGATGAGGGAAGCGATCCAGGTCAGCGCCACCGCGCCGTAATAGGCGCCCCAGATCGCAAACGCGCTGACGGCCGGGAAGTCGGTCACGACGACCGTGCGAAACAACAGCGCCGGAATGGCGATGCCGAAGGCGAATTCCGAGATGCCCTTGTGCGCGCTCTCCGAGACCAGCCGCAGCGCCACCGCCGCATAGCCGGCCGCGATCAGCGCAAACACGGGCGCGACGATCAGCACTGCGGTCATCAGATGCACATCTGCGGGTGAATTTGCTGCCCGGCCGGTTCTATCAGCAAAGTCGGCAGAGGCAAAATTTCCCCTGCATTCCGCTTGCGCTGCATGCAGGCTAC
>NZ_JAGWUA010000312.1 GCF_028868675.1 Bradyrhizobium sp. | reverse complement strand
AATTAATGTTCCCATTAGCTGATCGAGAATTTGCTCAAGCATTCCAATTGCGGCCTCCTTGACTTGGAAGGAGACTCCGTCCCGTAGTCTTCGTTTATTCAAAGGTGATACTTCCGAAAGGAAATTTGCAATAATTGTTGCATATTTTCGGATTGAGCCGTGAAAATCCCCCCATGCCCCCGTCCCTGACCTGCTGGAAGTGCAACGCTTCCCTGGCGGCGTTGGGTCTGCCGCTGCGCCGGCTGGAGGTGTGCAAAGCGTGCAATGCGGAGTTGCATGTATGCAGGATGTGTGTCGAATTCGACACCTCCTGTGCATCGCAGTGTCGGGAACCCATGGCTGAGGAGGTTCGTGACTGCATATTCCGGCGCATGGTGATCGCGGTTTCCAGCGCATCATGAACGCAGATTCCAGGAGAACGTGAACACGATTCCGGCGTGATCGTGAACGCTGTTCGGCGTTCGCTGGAAGGGCGATGACGATGCCGTGGCGGCATCGATGAAGGTGGAGACGGCGATGGGAATCACCGCCTGAACACTCGCGAGGCCGGCTGACGCGCATCTGGGCATGATTCGGTCCCCCAATGGACCTGAAAGCCCGTGATCAAGACCCGACGACGTCGATGCCTGTGTTGCCAGAAGCTGTTTGCCCGCGACCCGCGCCTGCGGCACCGGCAGAAATACTGTTCGGAGCCTGAGTGCCGGTCGGCGAGCAAGCGCTCGAGTCAGCGACGCTGGCTGCGAAAACCCGACAACGTCGAATACTTTCGCGGCGAGCAGCACGTGGGCCGGGTGCAGGCGTGGCGCTCGCAAAACCCCGGATATTGGCGAAAAGCGGCCTTAATCGGGGAACCGTTACAAGAGATGATATTGACGCAAGCCGATGATCGGATTGGGAAATCCGGCTCCTTAGCGCTACAAGAGACGAGCGCGATGCAAGGGACTGATCCGAGGGAGAAAAGCGGCTCGTTAGGGCGACCTGCGTTACAAGATTCGATGTAACGGCGCGAGGTGCAGGGCAAGAATCGCTGGCGATCACCTCCACGAAGGATGCGCCGTCGATGCCCAACCCAAGAATCTCCGTCAGTCAGTTGAGGCAGCTGATCCAGCTGCGCGCGAACCAGTTGACGACGCGGGCGATCGGCCGCGCGCTGTCGCTCTCGCAGGGCGCGGTGTCGAAGTATGGCCGTGCGGTGCTCGCCTCGTGCGGCACGTGGGAGGCAGCGCTCGGCCTCGAGGAGACCGAGTTGGAGCGGCGGGTGTTTGCCGCGCGCCGTTTGCGGCCGGTGCCGAGCACCATGGCGCCGGACTGCGCCTGGATCCACACGGAAATGAAGCGCCACAAGCACGTGACGCTGCAGCTGTTGTGGGAGGAGTATCACGGGGTGCACGGCGCAGCGGCGCTGCGTTACAGCGCCTTTTGCGAACGATACCGGCAATGGGCGAAGCGGTTGCAGCGCTCGATGCGCCAGCGGCACTTCGCCGGCGAGAAACTCTTCGTCGACTACGCGGGGCGCACGGTGCCGATCTACGGCGCCTCCTGCGAGGAGGCCTTCCGGGCGTCGCTCTTCGTCGGCGCCTTGGGCGCGAGCGGCTATGCGTACGCGGAGGCGACGCGCACGGCGAGCCTGCCCGACTGGCTCGGGAGCCACGTGCGGATGCTGGAGTTTTATGGCTCGAGCCCGACGATCCTGGTGCCGGACAACCCCCGGGTCGGCGTGACGAAGGCGGATCGCTACGAGCCCGAACTGCAGCGCTCGTACGAGGAAATGGCCGGGCATTTTGGGATCGCGGTGATCCCGGCGCGGCCGTATCGACCGAAAGACAAGCCGAAAGCGGAGTTGACGGTACTGCTGGTGTGCCGCTGGATACTCGCGCGGCTGCGCCATCAGCGCTTCTTCAGCTTGGAGGATCTCAATGCCGCGATCCGACCGCTGCTTGATCGACTGAACGATCGACCGTACCAGAAGCTGCCCGGATCGCGGCGCTCCATGTTCGAATCGCTCGACCGCCCGGCGATGCGGGCGCTCCCGACGACCCGGTACGTGTATGCCGAGTGGAAGCGCGTGCGCGCCGCCTTCGACTACCACGTCGAGATCGACCGGCATTACTACAGCATCCCGCACGCACTGGTCGGACAGGAGCTGTGGGCGCGCTTCAGCGCGGCCACAGTCGAGGTGTTCCACCGTGGCCAGAGGGTCGCCAGTCATGTGCGCTCCTATCAGCGCGGCGTGCACACGACGATCCCCGAGCACATGCCGAAATCCCACCGCGAGCATGCCGAGTGGTCGCCGACTCGCCTCATCCATTGGGGCGCCTCGATCGGCGTGAACACCGGCGTGGTGGTCGAACATCTTCTCAAGAGCAAAGCCCACCCCGAGCAAGGCTACCGGGCCTGCTTGGGGCTGCTCGCCCTGGCGCGGCAGTACGGGCACGGCCGGCTCGAGGCGGCGAGCGCCCTGGCCGTGAAGCTACAGAGCCCGAGCCGCAAGAGCGTGCTGTCGATCCTGAAAACCGGCCGCGACCAGCACCCGGCGGCACCGACCGCGGAGCTCGAACTCGACCTGCCCGAGCACACGAACGTGCGCGGCCCGACCTACTACCACTGAAACTCGATCCCCCCTTTCATCCGACCTGGAGACATCATGTTGACGGAAAATACCTTGGAAACCCTGCGATCTTTGAAGCTGCACGGCATGGCGCAGGCCCTCGAACACCAGCGCGAGACGCCCGACACCCACGCGCTCGCCTTCGAGGAGCGCTTCGGATTACTCGTCGATCGCGAACGGTTGTACCGGCACAATGGCCGCTACCGGGGGCTCCTGCGCAAGGCGCGTCTCAAAGTCGCCCAGGCCTGCGTCGAGGACATCAGCTACAAGCCCGGTCGCGGGCTCGAGAAGTCCCAGATCGCCGCGCTCGCCGACGGCGCCTGGATCGAGCGCGGCCAGAATTTACTCATCACCGGACCGACCGGATCGGGCAAGACGTGGATCGCGTGTGCGCTTGCCCATCAAGCATGCCGGCAAGGCTTGCAGGGCCGGTACTGGCGCGTGCCGCGCCTCTTCGAGGAAATCCGCACCGCCCACGGCGATGGCAGCTACTTGAAACTGCTCAAGCGCCTCGCCAAAGCTCCCGTTTTGATCCTCGACGACTGGGGTCTGATCGGCCTGTCCACACAAGATCGGGCCGATCTGCTTGAAATCCTCGACGATCGTCTGAATGTGCGTTCGACCGTGCTGTGCAGCCAGCTCCCCGTGGACAAATGGCACGCCTATCTCGGGGAACCCACTTTGGCGGACGCCATCTTGGACCGCCTGGTTCACCACAGCCACCGCATCGAACTCAGGACCGGAGGCGACTCGCTGCGCAAGTCATTGGGGTTGTCGAATGCACCACCTTCGCCCGCGGCTCCCCCAGAAGCGAAGCCGCGAAAGTGACCGTCGGCGGCGGCGGCCGCGAATACGAACACGTCACCGCTGGAATCCATCATTTATCGATCTCATCGTGAACACCTGACCCCATGTCGGCGGCCAAGGCCGCCGACACTCACTATGCGTTCACGATGGCCTGGAATCTGCGTTCACTTTGAGCGGAATATCCA
>NZ_JAGWUA010000311.1 GCF_028868675.1 Bradyrhizobium sp. | reverse complement strand
CACGAAGGGATGTGGGGCAAAGTCAAGGTGATCGACAAGGCCGAATTCGCGGCGCGCGCCAAAAACGGCGGGAGGTTGAGCTGTGTTGGTGAATAGAAAGCTCATTCTCGCGCATTTCTGGTTCGCTTTCGCCGTGTTCGGGCTCGCACTGTGCCTCGGCGCATGGCAGATGTTCGTCCGCAGTCCGCTCTACACCTGGATCAGCAATCCGGAATGGTACTATCGCTCGCTGACCGCGCACGGCACGGTGATGGGCTACGTGTTTCCGACGCTGGTCGCCATGGGCTTCGGCTATGCCATCTCGGAGTCGGCGCTGAAGCAGCCGCTGGTCGGCTTGCGCTGGGCCTGGGGAGGATTCTGGCTGATCGTCGCCGGCGCCGTCATGGCCATGGTGCCCGTCGCGCTCGGGCGCGCCTCGGTGCTCTACACCTTCTATCCCCCCTTGATCGGCAACGCCTTCTACTACATCGGCGTCGTTCTCGTCGTGGTCGGCTCCTGGGTCTGGGTGGCGCTGATGTCGATCAACCTCCGGGTCTGGCGGCGTGCCCATCCGGGCGAGCCGGTTCCGTTGGCGATGTTCGCCAACGTCGCGGGCTCCTATCTCTGGGCCTGGACGGCGGTCGGCGCGGCGCTCGAGCTCTTGCTGCAGATCATTCCCGTCGCGCTCGGGCTCAAGACCACCATCGATGCGGGGCTCGCGCGCGTGTTCTTCTCATGGACGCTGCACGCCATCGTCTATTTCTGGCTGATGCCGACCTACATCGCCTACTACACCATCGTGCCGCGCGCGATCGGCGGCAGGCTCTACAGCGACACCATGGCCCGCATCTCCTTCATCCTGTTCCTGGTGGTGGCGATGCCGATCGGCATGCACCACACCTTCGCCGACCCGCAGGTCGGCGCCGGCTTCAAGTTCATCCATTCGACCTTCACCGCCCTCGTCGCGCTGCCGACGCTGCTTACGGTGTTCACGATCTGCGCCTCGGTGGAGATCGCCGCGCGGCTTCGCGGCGGCCGCGGCCCGTTCGGCTGGATCTCGGCGCTGCCGTGGCAGAACCCGATCATGCTGGCGGTGGCGTTCTCGTTCGTGCTGCTCGGCTTCGGCGGCGCCGGCGGGCTCATCAACATGAGCTATCAGCTCGATGCGACGATCCACAACACGCAGTGGATCACCGGTCATTTCCACCTGATCTTCGGCGGCGCCATCGTCATCATGTACTTCGCCATCGCCTACGACCTGTGGCCTCATCTCACCGGACGCGCGCTGCCGTCACTTGCGCTCGTGCGCACGCAGCTTTGGCTCTGGTTCGTCGGCATGATCGTGACCACGTTCCCATGGCACTGGGTCGGCATTCTCGGCATGCCGCGGCGGATGGCCTACTACGACTATTCGGATCCGGCGATCGCGCCGCAGGCGTTTTCCGTGACGCTGTCGGCGATCGGCGCATTCGTTCTCCTGATCTCGGGTCTGCTGTTCCTGGTCATCCTGGCGCGCGGCATGCGGCAAGGTGCGACCGATGCCGGCGTCTGGCGCTTCAGCGTGCCCGTTCACCCCGTCCGCGCGGTCCCGCTCGCGTTGAACAGCTACGCGATCTGGGTGGCGCTGATGATCGGCCTGACGGTCACCAATTACGGCTATCCGATCCTGACGCTGGCCACGCGTGCGGATACCTCGGTGCCGGCCATCTATGTGGGAGCCCAGTGATGAGCGCCCGCGAACTATTCACCTTCCGCAATCCCTACTTCTCGGCCGCGGTCGGCCTCGCCGGCGGGCTGTTCGTGGTGACGGCCGTCGTCGGCTTCATCGTTTTGCCCTATGCGCAGAAGGACCTGCAGTTCGCAGGCCTCTGGGACGCGATCTGCAGCGCCGCCGGGCTGCCGCAGCGCGCGGCGTCCGTCCCGACGGCCAGGGTCGGGCCGCACCTTTCCGAGGCGGTGCTGACGCCGACCACGCTCGCAAGTCCGAGCCAGGAATCCATCGGGCGCGGCGCCACGCTCGCGCAGCGTTGCGCCATCTGCCACGGTCCGACCGGGATCAGCCGTGCCGATTCACCCAACCTCGCGGGCCAGTATGCCGCGGTCATCTACAAGGAATTGGTGGACTTCCGCGCCGGCGCCCGCACCAATGCCGTGATGTCTCCGTTCGCGGTGAACCTGACCGACCAGGAGATTGCCGATCTTGCGGCCTACTACGCCTATCTGCCGCGGCTGCCGGCGTACCACCCGACGCCGCAACTGCCGAAGCCGCGCATCGTGATCTATGGCGCGCCGGTCCGCGGCATTGCGCCATGCGGCGCCTGCCACGGCAGCCTCGACAACAAGACCGGCAGTCCGTGGCTGGAGGGACAGTCGGAGACCTACATGAAGGCCCAGCTTCAGGCCTTTGCCGCCAGCCGGCGCACCAACGACATCAGCCAGCAGATGCGCAACGTCGCCCGTGCCATGACGCCGCGCGAAATCGACGAGGCGGCGGCCTACTATGCATCCCAGCCGCCCGAGATCGTGAAGGCAACGGACTGAGTGGCGGGCAGGACGCGGTCAACTCCATCGGTTCACGGCGGTGTTGCAATGAGTAAGCCGGGTGGAAGTCGGATCGCTATTGCAGGGGCGTACCTTATATGATACATGAACATTATATGGAGCTAGATGTCAGGTAGCGGTCCCCACAAGATACCCGTCGTGTTCTACCGCACGCAGAGCGGGGCGGAGGTTGTGCGGGACTGGCTGCGGAGCCTGGACGACGCGGATCGTCAAGCCGTCGGCCTCGACCTCATGCGTGTTCAATATCGCTGGCCCGTGGGCATGCCGCTTTGCCGCGCGCTGGGCGACGGCTTGTGGGAGGTGCGCACGTCGCTGCCGAGCAGCCGGATCGCCCGCGTGCTGTTCAGCGTGCAGCAAGGCCGCATTCTGGTCCTCCACGGGTTCATCAAGAAAACCCGGAAGACGCCAGCGGACGACCTGGCGCTTGCGCGTCGCAGAAACCGTGAATTTGAGAAATGAAGGAGAGCAGAATGGCGAATGTGGCGAGGAAGAAGAAGGCAACACGGTCCACCGCCAAACTCACCACGCTCGATGATTTCCTCGGCGAAGAAGGCAAGCGCGACGAGTTCGAGGCCATCGCCGTCAAGGAAGTCCTTGCGTGGCAGATCGAGCAGGCGATGAAGGAGAAAAACATATCCCGCAACAATCTGGCCCAGCGCATGAAGACCTCGCGCAGCCAGATCGGGCGCCTGCTCGATCCCAGGGACGGCAATGTCACGCTGACCACCCTGCAGCGCGCTGCGCGCATGGTCGGGCGTTCGCTGCGGCTGGAACTGGTGTGACCGGTCGCTGGATCGATCCCGGCGATGCTGAACTTATACACCTGATTTGCCCGACGGGTCAAGTCTTATTCGTAATATCCGAATCATGCTGTCAGCTGCCGCCAGTTCGACGGTGCATGGCGTTGAACCTCGGATTTCGATGGGGAACAGTTCTGCCTGCGGCGTGACAACCGGTTGTGGCCCCATGTCGACGGGACCGAGAACCGCGCAAGGCCTCCCCTGAGGAAGGGGAGGCGCAATTGCTCAGTTCCTTTTCCCTCAGGCGGCGACCTGCGGCA
>NZ_JAGWUA010000098.1 GCF_028868675.1 Bradyrhizobium sp. | reverse complement strand
ATCGGCGGCACCGACGAGAAGGCGCTGCATCACCTGTTCGCCGAAGTCATCGACAACTCCATGGACGAGGCGCTGGCCGGCCACGCCACCTTCATCGAGGTGGAGCTCTCCGCCGACGGCTTCCTCACCGTGACCGACAACGGCCGCGGCATCCCCGTCGACCCCCATCCGAAATTCCCGAAGAAGTCGGCACTCGAAGTCATCATGTGCACGCTGCATTCGGGCGGCAAGTTCGACTCCAAGGTCTACGAGACCTCGGGCGGCCTGCACGGCGTCGGCGTCTCCGTGGTGAACGCGCTGTCCTCGCGCCTCGAGGTCGAGGTCGCACGCGGCCAGAAGCTCTATCGCATGTCGTTCGAGCGCGGCCATCCCAAGGGCAAGCTCGAGGATCTCGGCAAGATCAACAACCGCCGCGGCACCCGGATCCGCTTCAAGCCCGATGCGGACATCTTCGGCGCCAAGGCCGTCTTCAAGCCGCAGCGCCTGTTCAAGATGACGCGCTCGAAGGCCTATCTGTTCGGCGGCGTCGAGATCCGCTGGCGCTGCGCGCCCGAGCTCCTCAAGGGCATCGAGGACGTGCCGGCGGAAGACACCTTCCATTTCCCCGGCGGACTGAAGGACTATCTGGCCGCCGCGATCCATGCCGACACGCTGGTGCATCCCGACATCTTCTCGGGCAAGTCGGGGCGCAACGGCGCCCACGGCGCCTGCGAATGGGCGGTGGCCTGGACGGCGGACGCCGACGGCTTCCTGTCCTCCTATTGCAACACCGTGCCGACGCCCGACGGCGGCACGCATGAATCGGGCCTCCGCAGCGCGCTTCTGCGCGGCCTGAAGGACCATGCCGAGCGCGTCGGCCAGAGCAAGCGCGCGGCTTCCGTCACCTCCGAGGACGTGATGGCGGGCGCGGCCGTGATGCTCAGCGTGTTCGTGCGCGAGCCGGAATTCCAGGGCCAGACCAAGGACCGGCTCGCGACCGCCGAAGCGCAGCGCATCGTCGAGCAGGCGATCAAGGATCCGTTCGACCACTGGCTCTCGGGCAATCCGAACCAGGCCAACAGGCTGCTGGATTTCGTGATCGACCGCGCCGAAGAGCGCCTCCGCCGCCGCCAGGAAAAGGAGACCGCGCGCAAGACCGCCGGCAAGAAGCTTCGCCTTCCCGGCAAGCTCGCCGACTGCAGCGACGCCGGCACCGAGGGCTCGGAGCTGTTCATCGTCGAGGGCGACTCGGCCGGCGGCAGCGCCAAGCAGGCGCGCGACCGCAAGACCCAGGCCGTGCTGCCGTTGCGCGGCAAGATCCTCAACGTCGCCTCCGCCGGCAAGGACAAGCTGACCGCCAATGCGCAACTCTCCGATCTCGTCCAGGCGATCGGCTGCGGCACGCTCGCAAGCTATCGCGAAGAGGATTTGCGCTACCAGCGCATCATCATCATGACCGACGCCGACGTCGACGGCGCGCACATCGCTTCGCTGCTGATCACCTTCTTCTATCGGCAGATGCGGCCCCTGATCGACCAGGGACACCTCTATCTGGCGGTGCCGCCGCTCTACAAGCTGACCCACGGCTCGAAGTCGGTCTATGCCCGCGACGACGCGGACAAGGACGCGCTGCTGAAGAGCCAGTTCAACGCCAATGCCAAGGTCGAGGTGAACCGCTTCAAGGGCCTCGGCGAGATGATGCCCGCGCAGCTCAAGGAAACGACCATGGATCCGGCCAAACGGACCCTGCTCCGGGTGGTCCTGCTCGCGGATGACCGCGATACCACTGCCGATTCGGTAGAGCGGCTGATGGGCACCAAGGCCGAAGCGCGTTTTGCCTTCATCTCGGACAAGGCCGAGTTCGCCAGCGAAGAGCTGCTCGACGTCTGAGCGTATCTGGCAAACCTTTCAAAAGACACGAGAATCAAAAGGCCTGTCGCCGCAGGCTGGGTTTGCCGTCGCCTCCGAACCCGGACGTTTTCGGGCGACTGTGCCTGCCATGCAACAGCTTTTTCCGGGGAAGCGGCTATAGTTCAACCATCAGTTGGACGGTTTTCGCGGCGCTCACGCCACTCAAACGCAAGGTTGGGGATTTGTCATGAAGAAGGTTTTGCTCACTCTGACCGCGGTTACCGCGATGACCGGAACGGCCTTTGCGGCCGACATGGCGCCCCGTGCTTACACCAAGGCTCCAGCCCCGGTTGTGGCAGCCGTGAACTGGACCGGCTGCTTCATCGGTGCCGGCGGTGGCGCCGCAGTGACCAACAATGACCACAACGAATACATCACCGCGACGGGTGTCGCCGCCAGCCCGAACCTGAACACCGGCGCCCGGGGTTGGTTCGGAACTGTGCAAGGCGGTTGCGACTACCAGTTCGCAGGTACCAACTGGGTCGTCGGTGGCTTCGCCGATTACGACTTCATGGATATCCATGGTGACATCGGCTACGACGGCACCAATGCTGTGATGTTCACCGGCACGCAGAAGCAGGATTGGCAGTGGGCGGCAGGTTTGCGCGTCGGCTACCTCGTTCTGCCGCAGCTGCTCACCTACGTTTCGGGCGGTTACACCCAGGCCCACTGGAAAGATACGACTCTGACCCAGTTTGGTAGTGGTATCCAGGCTAACCTGCCGGGATCCACGAAGGGCGGCTGGTTTATCGGTACGGGCGACGAGTACGCTCTGACCTCGTTCCTGCCCGGCCTGTTCTGGAAGACCGAGTATCGTTACTCGGAATTCGACCGGGCCAACGTCAACCCCACCTTCATTCCTGGTGGCGCCCTAACAGGCCGCAGCGTGACCGAGAAGTTCCGCGAGCACAGCGTGCGCAGCGAGCTGGTCTACCGCTTCAACTGGGGTGGTCCGGTCGTCGCCAGGTACTGACAAGTACTGATCGGACACCGACTTCAAGCGTCAAGGCCCCGGCATCGTCCGGGGCTTTTTCGTTGCGCGGACAGGCTTGACGCGATCGGCCCCTTGATCGCCGCCTGTCAGCTCGCGGCAGGCATTGTCTCCGAACCGAAGCAACGGCTAGTCTGCGATCGAGCGTGGCGGCGCCGATCGACGATCGGTCCTGCCGCGGCGCGACAGAAGCGCACCATTGGGGGGGACACATGCGCAGATTTCTGCTGATCGCGGGCCTGCTTGCGCTCGCCGTCGGCCTGCTCTGGATCGGGCAAGGCACCGGCACCATGCCCTGGCCGCGCTGGAGCTTCATGATCGACCAGCTGCAATGGGCCCTCTATGGCGCCGTCATGGCCGGCTTCGGGCTGGTGCTGATCTGGCAGAGCAACGCTTGAGCACGATGAGAACGAGACGACAAGAACGACGAGAGGAACCAGCAGCATGACATCCGGCACGTTCGATCTCCGCGGCAGGGTCGCGATCGTCACCGGCGGCAATGGCGGCATCGGGCTCGGCATGGCGCGCGGGCTTGCGGACGCCGGCGCCGACATCGCCGTGGTCGGGCGCAACGAAACGAAGTCCGCTGCCGCGGTCGAGGATCTCCGCAAGCGCGGCGTGAAGGCGATCGCAGTTGCCGCCGACGTGACCGACAAAGCGGCCGTGGATGCCATGGTCGCGCGCGTGGCCGCGGAGCTCGGCCGGATCGACGTCCTCGTCAACAATGCCGGCATGAGCATTCGCAAGCCGACGCATACGCTCGAGCTCGACGAATGGCGCACCGTGCTCGACACCAACCTCACCTCGGCGTTCCTGTGCTCGAAGGCGGCCTATCCCGCGCTGAAGGCGTCGGGGCACGGCAAGGTCATCAATATCGGCTCGATGATGTCGATCTTCGCGGGCGCCTATGCGCCGGCCTACTCCGCGAGCAAGGGCGGCATCGTGCAGTTCACGCGCTCCTGCGCCTGTGCCTGGGCGGTCGACAACATCCAGGTCAACGCCATCCTGCCCGGCTGGATCGACACCGACCTCACCAAGGGCGCGCGGCGGGAGGTTGCCGGCCTGCATGAACGCGTGCTGGCGCGCACGCCGGCAGGCCGCTGGGGCGACGTCGGCGACTTCGCGGGTATCGCGGTGTTCCTGGCCTCGCCGGCCTCCGACTTCGTGACCGGCGCCGCGATCCCGGTCGATGGCGGCTTTTCCGTCATGGCATGATCGTTCCTTGTTTCTCGGAGCAGGTTCTGAGTCAGTGTTGCGGCGGGGAGACATCGTTTTGCGCGGCATTCGGCTAGAATGATGCGATCAAGTCGAAGCATTTAGGGATAGCCATGAAGAAACTTGCAATCACAATCGCCGCCCTGACCGCCAGCACCGTCGCCGCATCGGCCGCCGACATGGCGCCGCGCTACACGAAGGCTCCGCCGCCGGTGCCTGCCGTCGTCTACAACTGGACCGGCTTCTACATCGGCGTGAACGGCGGCGGCGGCTGGGGCCGGCAGCGCTGGCAGTACGCCGGAGCAGCCGTGGATACGAACCATGACATCTCGGGCGGCCTCGCCGGCGGCCAGGTCGGCTACAACTGGCAGGCGGGCGCCTGGGTGTTCGGCCTCGAGGCCGATGGCGATTGGGCCGACATCAATGGTTCGGCGGCCTGCCCGAACGCGGCCTTTGTGTGCGCAACCAACGTTCGCACGCTCGCCTCGTTCCGCGGACGTCTCGGATATGCTGCCGGACCGGTGCTGTTCTACGGCACCGGCGGCGCCGGGTTCGCCGACGCCCGCTACAGCGCAACTGCGCCGGGCGGCCCGAACTTCTTCTACAGCTCCGATCGTTGGGGTTATGCAGCCGGTGCCGGCATCGAATGGGGCTTCATGCCGAACTGGAGCGCCAAGTTCGAATACATGCACTACGGCTTCGGAACCTGGACCGCCCCGGCCGGCGCCTTGTCGGCGCTGTCTTCGGCTGATCTTCGCCTCGACATCGACACCTTCAAGGTCGGCATCAACTATCGCTTCGGCGGCGGACCGGTTGTCGCCAAGTACTGACCGACGCCTCTGCATCGACCACGCAAATAGCCCCGGGCCAGCGCCCGGGGCTTTCGTTTGAGCGGCAACCTGCTGGCGCTCAGTAGCGCGCGACGACCGGCGCGCCGAACTTGTAGCTGACGCGCGCGACCGCCCACTGGATGTCGCGCGGCCTGGCGTCGAACGTGTAGCTGCCGGCGCCAGTGCCGACGAGCTGATAGCTCTGGGTCTGGAACGCTGCGTAGTTGTATTCGACGCCGACGATCCAGTTCTGGGTGATGCCGTATTCCCAGCCGGCGCCGATGGTCCAGCCATTGTGCCAGCGGCTCTGGGCGCCCGAGCCGGTCGAGGGGTTCGGAACGTTGTCGACCACCGACAGACGGTTATTGACGCCGGCATAGCCGCCCCTGATGTAGAAGAGATTGTTCTGCACGGCGAAGCCGGCGCGGCCGACGATCGTCGCCATGAAGTTCGTTTTCCAGCTGAACTGGTCGTCGAGGCCGACGCCGAACACCGTGTTGTTGATGGTGCCGCGGTTGTCCATGCCGGAGAACGTGCCCTCGAGACCGAACACGTAGTTGCTGGCCTGCCAGTTGTAGCCGATCTGGCCGCCGCCGAAGATGCCCGAGCCGCTCTGACGGAAGCCCTGGCCCGGCGCGAGGTCGCCGAACGCCGACGTGTTGGCGGTGTTGGCCCACTGCTCGGTCGTCCAGGCGCCGCCGAGATGGCCGCCGACGTAAAGCCCGCCCCAGTTGTAGAGCGAGGCGACGTAGGCCGGCGCCTTGGTATAATAGGGCCGCGCGGCGAGGTCGGCGGCGGAAGCAGCGCCCGCGGTGACGAGCGCGGTCGTGCAGGCGAAGGCAGCAATCAGTCTGGAACGCATGGTACACCCCTTGTCCTTGATGGGCGCACGCTCACAGACAGGTCTTACCAAATCGAAAGCAATCGATCGCGCGCGCGATGAATCGCGCGCGCCGAATTCGAATCCCGTTGCGCTGTTGCAGCGGCGCAACTTCCGCAGCGAGATTTAACGCGGCGTTATCCCTACCGGACTCTTGATCGGAATCTCGCCGCTTCGCGCGCGGCGATCACGAGGCATTCGCGTCCGGCGAGTGCACGTGCTCGGGCCGCACGCCGAGCCCGATGAATCGCGCCGGAATGCCCTGCAGCCACGGCACCGCCGTGAGCAGGCGCACGATCAGCGGCACCTTCAGCGGCCGGTCGCCCGGCCGCAGCGCGCCGCTGATGATGTTGTTCTGCACGACGACCTGCATCCGCTGCGTCATCTTCACCGGAAATTCGCGCCGGCGCCGCACTGCGCCGAGCTCGTCCTCGGACGGACGGCCGCGCCTCAGCTTCTCCGCGAGCAGATTGGCGCTCGCGACCGCATCCTGCACGGCGAGATTGACGCCGACGCCGCCGACCGGCGACATCGCATGCGCGGCGTCGCCGATGCAGAGCAGTCCCGGTCGCGTCCAGCGCGTCAGGCGATTGATCGCCACCGTGAGCAGCTTGACGTCGTCAAAACTCGTCACGTCGGAAATCCCCGACGTCAGGATCGGCGCCATGCGCACGACGTCGTCGAGCAGCGGCTGAAGCCCCCTCGCCTTCACCGCGTCGTACTGCCCCTTGGCGATGACATAGGCGCATTGCCAGTAGTCGCCGCGGTCGAAGGTAATCATCATCTTGCCCTGCTCGACCCGCGCGAACACGTTCTCGGTCTGGTCGCTCCGTCGCCCGGCGCGGAACCACAGCACGTCCATGGGCGCGCCGATCTCCTCGATCGCGAGGCCGGCGCGCTCGCGCAGGATCGAATGCCGGCCGTCGCAGGCGACGGTGAGATCGGCTTCGATGTCGATCGGGCCGCCCGGCGTCCTCGCGCGCACGCCCGCGACCGTCTCGCCGGTGCGGATCAGATCGACCGCCTCGGTGCTCATCATCACCTCGAGGGACGGAAAGCGCCGACCGCTCTCGCGCAGAAAGTTCAGAAAATCCCACTGCGGCATGAAGGCGATGAACGGGTATTTTGCATCGAGCCGGCGGAGATCGGCGATCCGCACCGGCGTGCCGCCGAACAACCCCTCGAGCACCTGCAACCGCTGATGCGGCAGCTCGAGGAAGCCGTCGATCAGGCCGAGCTCGTCCATCACCTGCAGCGTCGAGGGATGCACGGTGTCGCCGCGGAAATCGCGGAAGAAATCCGCATGCTTCTCCAGCACCACGACGTCGATGCCGGCGCGGCCGAGGAGATAGCCGAGCATCATCCCCGCCGGCCCGCCGCCGACGATGCAGCAACGCACGCTCATCGAGCGCCCGGCCGATCGTCGTCCTGATGATGTTGCGTCCATGATCCGGTTCCCGCGGGCGCTTGCGACCGAGTGCGATCAATCCGGACTCAACGCGTGGCATTCGCCATCGGACCGTGCCGCGGTTGAAATCATAGTCGGATCAACGATCGGCGCAGTTCAATGGAACGACCCGCCCGGCAGGAGACGGCGGTGCCCGGCTAAGCCCAGCCTGGTCGGGGGCAGATCGGGCGAAAAGCCGAGCTTTGCCCGCTATTTGACAAAAACTCTAGGTTTTTTAGGCTCTTCCCGCGGTGCTCCATTGACTTTGGCCGATTCCAGCCTATGTTCCGGTGCGACGCGGCTCGGTATCGAAGAGCGATTCCTGAGCTTGGCGCTTTGTTCGCGTAAGTCAGCACCCCCAGCTTCACAGTGAGCGCGCCGTTTCGGGGTGGAACGCGACAGCCTTTTTACCCTCGATTCCGAACGGCGGTTTCGACCAGAGGCTCAATGTCCTTTTCCAATCTCGGATTGTCCGAAAAAGTCCTCGCCGCAGTCGCGGCCACCGGTTACACCAACCCCACCCCGATCCAGGAACAGGCGATTCCCCACGTGCTCGCGCGTCGCGACGTGCTCGGCATCGCCCAGACCGGCACCGGCAAGACCGCGGCCTTCGTGCTGCCGATGCTCACCATCCTCGAAAAGGGCCGCGCGCGGGCACGCATGCCGCGCACCCTGATCCTGGAGCCGACCCGCGAGCTCGCGGCGCAGGTCAAGGAGAACTTCGACCGCTACGGCGCCGGCCAGAAGCTCAACGTCGCCCTCCTGATCGGCGGCGTCTCGTTCGGCGACCAGGACGCCAAGCTGACGCGCGGCGTCGACGTGCTGATCGCAACCCCCGGCCGCCTGCTCGACCACACCGAGCGCGGCGGTCTCCTGCTCACCGGCGTCGAGCTGCTCGTCATCGACGAAGCCGACCGCATGCTGGACATGGGCTTCATCCCGGACATCGAGCGCATCTGCAAGCTCGTGCCCTTCACGCGGCAGACCCTGTTCTTCACCGCGACCATGCCGTCGGAGATCCGACGCATCACCGAGGCCTTCCTGCACAATCCGCAGAAGGTCGAGGTCTCCCGGCCCGCCACCGCGGCCGTGACCGTGACGCAATCCCAGGTGCCGGCCGGCCGCGAGCCGCATGAGAAGCGCGAATTGCTCCGCCGCCTGCTCCGCGAGGCCAAGGACCTCAAGAACGCGATCATCTTCTGCAATCGCAAGCGCGAGGTGGCGGTCGTCCACAAGTCGCTGCAGAAGCACGGCTTCAGCGTCGGCGCGCTGCATGGCGACATGGACCAGCCGGCGCGCATGGCCGCGCTCGACCAGTTCCGCAAGGGCGAATTGCCGCTGCTGGTCGCCTCCGACGTCGCCGCCCGCGGCCTCGACATTCCCGAGGTCAGCCACGTCTTCAATTTCGACGTCCCCCACCATCCCGACGACTACGTGCACCGCATCGGCCGCACCGGCCGCGCGGGCCGCACCGGCACCGCGATCTCGATCGTCACCCCGCTCGACCAGAAGTCGATGGCGGCGATCGAAAAGCTGATCGGACAGAGCATCCCGCGCGCCGAAGGCGACTACGAGGTACAGGCCGAGAGTTCCGAGCGGAGCGAGCGTCAGCGCGAGCCGCGCGGCCGGGAACGCTCCCGCGGCGGACGCGGCAAGGCGTCCCGCGGACACGAGAAGCGCGGCGAGGCGCGACACGCCTCGGAAGCGCGGCAGCCCTCCGAGACACGCCTCGCCTCCGAACCGCGCAAGGCAGACCCCCGCAAGGCATCGCGCCAGCGGCCGGACGCGTCCAGCGTGCCGTCGATCGGCCGTCCCGAGCCGCGCCGTCCCCGGCACGAACCCGATTCCGAGCCGGCCGATCACTCGCATCTTCCGGCATTCCTCCTGCGACCCGTTCGCACTCCGGCCGGAGCCTGACGGAGCGCCCGTTTACCGGTCGTTCACGGTCGTCCTTTAGCCTGCACCGCATAATTTGAGTATTGCTGCGGTCGGGCGGCACCTGACCGCATGAGGAATGTTCTGTGGTCAAGGTGCTCGACGAACACGAACGCACGATGGCATTTGCCGAGGTCGCACTCGGTCAGATCCGATCGCTCCGGCAGACCGCAATTCCCCGCAACTACGAGATCTGGTACGTCTACGCCACCGGCTACAACGCGCCCCTCAACAAGATCATCAACGAGACGCTGGCGCGTAACGGCAAGCTGACCGAGGCCGATCTCGATCAGATCTACGACACCTACCTCTCCCACATCAAGACCACCGACCGCATCGACAAGGTCGGGGCGCGCGTCATCGGCGAGATCGACGACGTGATGAGGCTGCTCGGCGAGGCGCTCGGCATGTCCGCCGTCTACGACGCCAGCCTGTCCGGTGCGAGCCAGAAGCTCGAGCACGCCGGCACCCGCGAGCAGATCAAGGGCATCGTGGAGACGCTGGCCCGCTCGACGCGCGAGATGCGCGACACCAACAAGGCGCTGGAGGACCGGCTGACGCTGTCGAAGGGCGAGATCAGCAACCTGCAGCACAGCCTGGAGGCGATCCGCGCCGAGAGCCTGACCGATCCGCTCACCGGACTCGGCAACCGCAAATATTTCGATCGCATGATCGAGGTGGCCGTGCAGGCCGCAGTGGCGGCCGGCGAGCCGCTGTCGCTCCTTCTGTTCGACATCGATCATTTCAAGTCGTTCAACGACAGCTACGGCCACCTCACCGGCGACCAGGTGCTGCGGCTCGTCGGGCTGTCGCTGAAGCAGACCATCAAGGGCCAGGACATCACCGCGCGCTACGGCGGCGAGGAGTTCGCGGTCGTTCTGCCCGACACCGCGATGCGCCAGGCGCTCACCGTCGCCGACCACATCCGCCGCGCCGTGATGGCGAAGGAATTGAAGAAGAAGTCCACCGGCGAAATCCTCGGCCGCGTCACCATTTCGGTCGGCGTCTCCATGCTGAAGCCGGGCGACGACACCGATTCGCTGATCGAGCGGGCAGATGCCTGCCTCTACGCCGCGAAGCGCAACGGCCGCAACCGCGTGGTCTGCGAAGTCGATCCCGAATACGTCGCCGAGAGCCGCAGCCAGGTGGCGTGACGCCGCCGGCTATCGGGAACGGCGAGCCCGCTTCGCCTTGCCCGCCCTACGCGCCACCTTCTTCACAGACTTCCGCTTCATCGCAGGCGACTTCTTCGGCTCCGCCTCTTTCGTGCGCGGTCGCTTCTTCATCTTGGCGCGCTGCGCGGCGGCGAGCGCCGCCCTCGCCCATCGCGCAAGCTCCTCGGAATCGTCGAACAGGCGCGCTGGCAACTGCCAGTAGGAATTGACCGTCACCGTCTTGGCGCGGGTCTGGTACTGGAACGGCCTTGAGCCTTCGGCCTCGTAGTCCGGGATCGTCGCTTCGTCGGCGCGGAAGAACAGTCCGGCCCGCAGCGCCAGCGCAAAATTGGTGCCGTCGGCGGAGATGCCGTAGCCGGAAAACATCCTGCGGATGGTGACGGGGCCGAAATCGGCGAAGAGATCGACGAGGAATTCGCGGTCCATGGCGCTGCTCTCGTGCGAGAGGGTTGCCCACCATAACATTGGCGTCATTGCGGGCCACCGGGTCCGCGCAAAGCGCGGCCCGATGACAGGCTCCGCGAAGCAATCCAGAATCTCTCGGCGGAAAGATTCTGGATTGCTTCGTCGCTATCGCTCCTCGTAATGACGGGTGAGCCTACCCCTCGACCTTCGCCGGCTTCAGTTCGACGGACTCGCCGCAGCCGCAGGCCGAGACCTGGTTGGGGTTCTTGAAGACGAACTGCGCCGACATCCTGTCGACCTTGTAGTCCATTTCGGTGCCGAGCAGGAACAGCACCGCCTTGGGATCGACCAGGATCTTGACGCCCTTGTCCTCGACGACCTCGTCGGTCGGGCGGACATCGTGGGCGTATTCGACCGTGTAGGACTGGCCGGCGCAGCCGCCGTTCTTGACGCCGACGCGCAGGCCGACGATCTCGGAATCGGCGCGCGCCGTCAACTCGTTGACGCGGGCTGCCGCGGCATCCGTCAACCGCATGACCTGCGGGCGGGGCCGCTTCGGCTTGGCTATGGGAGGCGATGCTGTCTGGGTCATGTTTTTGATGTGGTCCATCTGAATGTGAATTCAATCCAGCAAGTCGAGTACCGACGCCACGCTCACCACATATTGAGCACGAGGCGCGCCTCGTCGCTCATCCGCTCCGGTGTCCAGGCCGGGTCCCAGACCACCTGGACGTCGACCACGCCGACGCCGGGAACGCTCGCCACCGCATTCTCCACCATGGTCGGCAACTCGCCGGCGGCGGGGCAGTTCGGCGTCGTCAGCGTCATCAGGACGTCGACGGAACGGTCGTCCTTGATCTCGACACGGTAGATCAGGCCGAGCTCGTAGATGTCAGCCGGGATCTCCGGATCGAACACGGTCTTCAGCGCGGCGATGATCTCGCGCGACAGCCGCTCGGTCTCCTCCGGCGGCAGCGCCGAATGCGTTTCCATCGGATTGACTTTGACGTCGGCCGTATCGGTCATGCGAACAGATCCCGCGCTTTCAACAGCGCCTGTGCCAGATGGTCGATTTCCTCCCGCGTATTATACATGCCGAACGAGGCCCGGCACGTCGCGGTGACGTTGAAGCGTTCCAAAAGCGGCATCACGCAATGGGTGCCGGCGCGCACCGCGATGCCCTGACGGTCGATCACGGTGGCGACGTCGTGGGCGTGCGCCCCCTTCAGCTCGAAGGAGATCACGGGACCCTTGCCCCGGGCGGTGCCGATCAGCCGCAGCGCGTTGATCTCGCGCAGCCGCCCCTCGGCATAGGTCAGCAGATCGTGCTCGTGGGCCGCGATGCGCTCCTTGCCGATCGAATTGACGTAGTCGATGGCCGCACCCAGCCCCACCGCCTCGACGATGGCGGGCGTACCCGCCTCGAACTTGTGCGGGGGATCGCCGTAGGTGACCCAGTCGCGGGCGACCTCGCGGATCATCTCGCCGCCGCCATTGTAGGGGCGCATCGCCGCCAGGAGGTCGTGCCTGGCGTAGAGCACGCCGATGCCGGTCGGCCCGTAGAGCTTGTGGCCGGTGCAGACGTAGAAGTCGCAGTCGATGTCCTGCACGTCGATCGCCAGATGCACCGCCGCCTGGCTGCCGTCGACCAGCACCGGAATGCCGCGGGCGTGGGCGATCTTCACGACGTCCTTGACCGGCACGATGGTGCCGAGCGCGTTCGACATCTGCGTGATCGCGACCAGCTTGGTCTTCGGCGTCAGCAGCTTCTCGAACTCGTCGATCAGGAAGTTGCCCTCGTCGTCGACTGGCGCCCATTTGATCACCGCGCCGTGGCGTTCCCTGAGGAAATGCCAGGGTACGATGTTGGAATGATGCTCCATGATCGAGATGACGATCTCGTCGCCCGCCTTGACGTTGGGCTCGCCCCAGCTCGAAGCGACGAGGTTGATCGCCTCGGTCGCGTTGCGGGTGAAGACGATCTCCTCGCTGCGGCGGGCGTTGAGGAACTGCGCGACCTTGGTGCGGCCGCCCTCATAGGCTTCCGTCGCGGCATTGGCGAGGTAATGCAGGCCACGATGCACATTGGCGTATTCGCTCGTGTAAACCTGCGTCATGCGGTCGAGCACGGCCTGCGGCTTCTGCGCGGACGCGGCGTTGTCGAGATAGACCAGCGGCTTGCCGTAGACCTTCAGCGCCAGCGCCGGGAAATCCTGCCGCACGCGGGCGACGTCGTAGGCGCCGTTCCGGACTGCCGGATGCGTGCTCATTTGCGCGCCTCCAGCCAGCGCTCGGCGAGCCCGATGACGTGCTCGCGCAGGCCATCGTCGGCAATCTCTTCGATCGCCTCGCCGACGAAGGCCTGGATCAGCAGCGCCTGGGCTTCCTTCTCGGGCAGTCCGCGCGCGCGCAGATAGAACAAGAGGCTGTCGTCGAGCGCACCGGCGGTGGCGCCGTGGCCGCAGGAGACGTCGTCGGCAAAAATTTCCAGCTCCGGCTTGTTGTCGGCCTCGGCCTCGTCGGACAGCAGCAGCGCCCGCGTCATCATCTTGCCGTCGGTCTTCTGCGCGTCGGGGCGGACGATGATGCGGCCCTGGAACACCGAATGACCGCGATCGTCGACCACGGCGCGGAAGGTCTCGCGGCTGGTGCAGCCGGGCACGGCATGGTCGACCACCAGCGTGGTGTCGCCATGCTCGGTCTTCCTGAGCAGATTGACGCCGTTTGCCGCGAGCGTGCTGCCCTCGCCCGCCAGCGTGATGAAGCCCTGCAGGCGGCTCACGGCCGCGCCAGTCGTCATGTTGAACAGATTGAGCTTGGTGCGGGCGCCGATCGTGACGATGGCGGAGGTGACGTTCACGGCATCGGGCGCGTCGTCCATCAGGCGGATATGAGCGACGTCGGCATCGTCGCCGATCGAGAGGATGAGCGCATCAATGACCTGATAGGCGCCGGCCGTCGCGGCCGGGGCAAAGCTTTCGATGATGGTGACGCGCGCGCCGTTGCCGATGCGGAGCTGCGAACGGGTCACGACGGACGCGGAGGACACGGTCGCGACATGGATGATCTGGACCGGCACGGACAATTGCGCGCCGTCGCGGATCGCCAGCACGACGCCGTCGGTCGCCAGCGCCGCATTCAGCGAGATCATGGCGTCGGTCGAGGCGGTCTTGAGCAGGTCGCCGCCCGCGTCCTTGTCCAGCGCCTCGCGCAGCGTCGTGAGACTGATCTCCGGGCCGAGCGCCGCGAGGTCGGACAGCTCCGGTGCGAACACGCCGTCCACCAGCACGAGCTTCCGGGCGCCGGCAAACGCCTGTGCCTTCACCGCTTCAGTCGCGCGCGACAGCGCGGCGGCATCGGGGGTGGCCGCCAGCGGCAGCACCTCACCGACCAGGGCGCGCAGGTCGGTATATTTCCATTCCTCGATCCGGCGATGCGGCAGGCCGAGACGCTCATAGGTCTCGAACGCCTGGCGGCGCGCCTCCGCGATCGCGGCCGAACCTGGCAGACGGCCCTGGGCGCTGGCGAACACATCGCTCACCGCGCGGCCGCTTCCGGTCTTTGCCACAGCAACGTTCATCGCAAATCCCTTCAGGCCGCGTCCTCGAACTGGGCGTAGCCGGATGCCTCGAGTTCCAGCGCCAGCTCCTTGTTGCCGGTCTTCACGACCTTGCCGCGCGACATCACGTGCACGACGTCGGGCACGATGTAGTTGAGGAGGCGCTGATAGTGCGTGATGACGACCATCGAGCGCTTGGGCGAGCGCAGCGCGTTGACGCCGTCGGCGGCGATCCTGAGCGCGTCGATGTCGAGGCCGGAATCCATCTCGTCGAGGATGCACAGGCTCGGCTCGAACAGCGCCATCTGCAGCACCTCGTTGCGCTTCTTCTCGCCGCCGGAGAAGCCGACATTGACGCCGCGCTTGAGCATGTCCTGCGGGATGTTCAGCGACTTCGAGACCTCGCGGACCTTCTTCAGGAAATCCGGCGTCGAATATTCGCTCTCGCCGCGCGCCTTGCGCTGCGCGTTCAGCGCGGTGCGCAGGAAGTTCATGGTGGCGACGCCGGGGATCTCGACCGGGTACTGGAACGCCAGGAACACGCCCTTGGCGGCGCGCTCCTCGGGAGCCATCTCCAGCAGGTCCTCGCCCTTGAACAGGATCTGGCCGTCGGTCACCTCATAGCCGGGCTTGCCGGCGATGACGTGCGACAGCGTCGACTTGCCGGAGCCGTTCGGCCCCATGATGGCGTGCACCTCGCCCTCGTTCACGGTCAGCGTCAGGCCGTGGAGAATCTCGCGCTCCTCGACACGCACCTTCAGGTCTTTCACTTCAAGCAGCGGCATCATTTTTTCCTATCCATCTCCTCGTCCTGAGGAGCGCCGAAGGCGCGTCTCGAAGGATGAGGCCACAATCTTTCCGGTAACCACCCTTGGAGACGGCCGCTGCGCGGCCCCCTCAGGATGAGGTCCGAGCTAGCCGACCGATCCTTCGAGCGAGATCGAGATCAGCTTCTGCGCCTCCACCGCGAACTCCATCGGCAGCTGCTGCAGCACGTCCTTGACGAAGCCGTTGACGACGAGGCCGACGGCTTCTTCCTGACTAAGCCCGCGCTGGACGCAGTAGAACAGCACGTCCTCGGAGATTTTCGAGGTCGTGGCCTCGTGCTCGAACGTCGCCGACGAGTTCTTGGCCTCAATGTACGGCACGGTGTGTGCGCCGCATTTGTCGCCGATCAACAAGGAATCGCAGGCCGTGAAGTTGCGGGCGCCGGTGGCCTTGCGGTGCGCGGTGACGAGGCCGCGATAGGTGTTCTGCGACTTGCCGGCGGCGATGCCCTTGGAAATGATCCGGCTGGTCGTGTTGCGGCCCAGATGGATCATCTTGGTGCCGCTATCGACCTGCTGAAATCCGTTCGAGATCGCGATCGAGTAGAACTCGCCGCGGGAGTTGTCGCCCCGCAGGATGCAGCTAGGGTACTTCCAGGTAATGGCCGAGCCGGTCTCGACCTGGGTCCAGGAAATCTTGGAGTTGGCGCCGCGGCAGTCGCCGCGCTTGGTGACGAAATTGTAGATGCCGCCGACCCCTTCCGAGTTGCCAGGGTACCAGTTCTGCACCGTCGAATATTTGATCTCGGCGTCGTCGAGCGCGACGAGTTCGACGACCGCGGCATGGAGCTGGTTCTCGTCGCGCTGCGGCGCGGTGCAGCCTTCGAGATAGCTGACGTAGGAGCCCTTGTCGGCGATGATCAGCGTGCGCTCGAACTGGCCGGTGTTGCGCTCGTTGATGCGGAAGTAGGTCGACAGCTCCATCGGGCAGCGCACGCCCGGCGGCACGTAGACGAACGAGCCGTCGGAGAACACCGCCGAGTTCAGCGTAGCGTAGAAATTGTCCGAGGTCGGCACCACGCTGCCCAGATATTTCTGCACCAGTTCCGGATGCTCGCGGATCGCTTCCGAGATCGGCATGAAGATCACGCCGGCCTTCTTCAGCTCCGCCTTGAAGGTGGTTGCGACCGACACGGAGTCGAAGACCGCATCGACCGCGATTTTCCGCGCGGGGGGATCGCTCTCGCTCGGCTTCGGCTCGACGCCTTCCAGCACCGCCACTTCCCGCAAGGGAATGCCAAGCTTCTCGTAGGTCTTGAGAATCTCCGGATCGATCTCGTCGAGCGAAGAGACCGACTTCTTCGGCTTCGGCGCCGCGTAGTAGTAGATGTCCTGGTAGTCGATCCTGGGATAGTCGACGCGCGCCCAGGTCGGCTCACGCATGGTCAGCCAGCGGCGATAGGCCTCCAGCCGCCATTCGAGCATCCAGGCGGGCTCGTTTTTCTTCCCGGAGATGAACTTGACGATATCTTCCGACAGCCCCTTCGGGGCCTTCTCGGAGTCGATCAGGGTTTCAAACCCATAACGATATTGGTCGACGTCGATGCGGCGTACGCGATCGACCGTCTCTTGTACGGCTGGCATTCATTCCTCCGCTCGCGGTTTCAAGGACCGCGGTGGATCAAACTCGGACGACTCTTACGATGTTTCCTGGCGGAAAGCACGCCCTTAGAACCGTTCAAGCCGTGTTTCGTCGCTCCCCACTAAGTAGGCTATTACCCAGCCTTCGCCAAGCCTCGAGGCAGCGATCAATGTCCGCCTCCTGCGTGGACCAGCCCAGACTGAGACGCACCGCTCCCTGTGCGACGGCGGGGTCAAATCCCATCGCCGAGAGCACGTGCGACGGCTGCACCTTGCCGGAGGAGCAGGCCGAGCCGGAGGACACAGCGATACCTTCGAGGTCGAAGCCGATCACCGCGGTTTCGGCCTTCAGCCCAGGCGCGGTGAACAAAGTGGTATTTGGCAACCGATCAACGTCGTCGGAGAAGATGAACGCCCCAGCAATCTGCTTGAGCCCATTTTCCAAGCGATTCCTGAGCGCTTTGAGCCGAACCGCGTCCTCCGGCAGAGCCTGAAGGGCTGCCCTAACCGCGGCGCCGAAGCCGGCAATGCCGGCGACGTTCTCGGTTCCGGCGCGGCGGCCAAGCTCCTGCCCGCCCCCGCGCAGCGACGGTTCCAATCCCGTCAGCCCCTCGGCCATGACAAGGGCGCCGTTCCCCTTGGGGCCGCCGACCTTGTGTGCAGAGAAGGT
>NZ_JAGWUA010000310.1 GCF_028868675.1 Bradyrhizobium sp. | reverse complement strand
ATCAGCTCCTGCTCGGTGAAGCCCGACGTTTCAACGAACTGGTCGTTGAAATAGGTCAGCTTGCCCTTGAGGTCGGTCTTGGAGACGATCAGCGTCGCGTCGGTGAGCGGATATTCGACGTCGGTGATCGGCAGATTTTTGCGCATGGCGGGCGGCTCCGGACGGGGATTGGCTATGATGGTCGTGGGATGGAGAGCGGGCTAGAGCTGCAGGATCTTCACGCGGGTGAGGTCCAGCATCCGCTGGATGACGTCGATCCGGTCGGCGAAGGCTTGTCTCGTTCCGCGATGGCGCATCCTCGGCTCGATCGCGCGTGCGTGCTGCATGGCGGTTTCGAGCTGGTCGGTCAGCAGCATCAGCGCGTCCTTCGCGCTCGATTGCAGCATCACCGCCTTGACCGCATCGACGAACGCGGCATCCGGGTCGAACGCCGCTTCCGGCGCTTCGCGATGCTTCCGTTTCGACTGCAATTGGACGACGTTCGACATGCTGCTTCCGGCGGTTCGTTGTTGGCCGACGGACACTCAGGTATCTTAGTCGAGTTATCATTGTATTTGATCGATCTACGACACTCTGGCCGCTTTCTGTCATCCGCGTTAAGTCGATGAACAGGTTTGACGGTCGATGGATGCGCATTTCGTCAGCGAATGCACATCCGATGGGCAGCATTTGCCGAATCCCGATAGTCGGAGAGGACGTTCGGCGCCAGCGCGCGCAGCGCGATCCGTCGTCTTCCTGCGTCCGATTCTCGCGCAAAGCTAATGGACGTGTAAGATGCCTGTCGGAAACCGGCAGCGCGATCGATCACCGCGTTCGACCGCGCGCGAACCGACGCAGCGGCCGGGACGCCCGCTCGAGGCGAGCGGGTTTCCGCAGCCGAAATATTTTTCGCAAGGAGCGGTTGCGGCGCGCCGGTGCGGAATCAAGAATGGCGCAGCGCGCGCCCAAGACGTCCCCTGGAGGAACCGCATGACCGAGACCATCCGCATCAAGCGCTTCGTCGCCCGCCCCGTGATCGTGCCGATGAACCTGCCGCTGCAGACCTCGAGCGGCGCGGTGGCCAAGGCGCCGCTCGTGCTGATCGATTGCGAGACCGACCAGGGGGCGGCCGGCCACGCCTATCTGTTCTCGATTACGCCCGCCGCCCTGAAGCCGCTGACGGCCATGGTCGGCGAGATGTCCGCGATGCTCGCGGGCGACGAGCTGCTGCCGTTCGAGATCGAGCGCAAACTGACCCAGCGCTTCACGCTGCTGGGGCTCGCGGGGCTGCAGCGGCTGGCGCAGTCCGGCATCGACATGGCGGCGTGGGACGCACTCGCCCGCGCCCGCGGCCTGCCGCTCGCCCGCCTGCTCGGCGGCGCGCCGAAGCCGGTGCGCGCCTACAATTCGAAGGGCCTCGGCATCATGCCGGCCGGCGCCGCGGTGGAGGAGGCGCACAAGCTGCTCGCCGAAGGCTTTCACGCCGCAAAAATCCGCGTCGGCCGCCCGGATGCGCGCGAGGACCTCGCCGTCGTGCGCGCCATACGCAAGGCAGTCGGGGATTCCGTGACGCTGATGTGCGACTACAACCAGGCGCTCAGCGTGGCCGACGCCATACATCGCGGCCGGATGCTCGACGACGAAGGCCTGCTCTGGATCGAGGAACCGATCCGCCACGACGACTACCAGGGCTGCGCCCGCATCGCGGCCGAGCTCGCCACGCCGATCCAGATCGGCGAGAATTTCGACGGGGCCTTTGCGATGCAGTCCGCGCTGTCGGCGAGGTCCTGCGACTTCGTCATGCCCGACGTGCAGCGCATCGGCGGCGTCACCGGCTGGCTCCGCGCCGCGTCGCTGGCGCATGCCGCCGGCGTCGAGATGTCGACGCATCTGTTCTCGGAAGTCAGCGCGCAGCTGCTCTGCGTCACGCCGACGGCGCACTGGCTGGAATATGTCGACTGGGCCGACGCGGTGCTGGCAAAGCGCCTCGCCATCAAGGACGGCTTCGCGCTGCCGAGCGAGGAACCCGGCAACGGCATCTTCTGGGACGAGGCTGCGGTCAAGACATATCTGGTCGAATGAGCGCAGCCGGTCGTCTCCGACCGCCGAAGCCACCGCCAGTCCGGAATCATTTGCAACGCAAGATGCCCATGCGCTGCGCGGGATTCGGACGACGCGGACGGACTACGCGACAACTCGACAGGCTTTCACCGATCTCCTAGGCTCCGGCGCAGGCACCCGAACGAAACAACGCATCATCCCCGTCAGGCAATGAAGAACGAGAACTCCGATTCAGAACCCCCTCGACGCCGCCTCATGCACCGACGAACCGTCGAATGCGATGGCTATCTCCGCACGGACGGATTGTGGGAGGTGGAGGCGCGCCTCGTCGACACCAAGCCGTTTGCCACGCATGACCGGTTCCGCGGCGCGCTCGGAGCGGGCGAGCCCGTTCACGACATCGGCCTGCGGCTCGCGATCGACGATCGCCTGACCATTCGCGAAGCGGAGGCGACGATGCGCGCGACACCCTATCCGACCTGCATCGAGGTCCAACCCATCCTGCAGCGGCTGGTTGGGGAGCAGATCGGCAAAGGCTGGCGCGACGTGCTGCGGACCAGAATCGGGCGGCTGGAGACCTGCACGCATCTCATGGAACTGCTCGGCCCGGCCGTCACCACGCTTTTCCAGGCCATGTCCTACGGCAAGACGCCCGAGGGACGCGACTCGCACGACCAGCAGCGCGCCGCCGGCGAACGCCCGTTCTTCATCAACGGCTGCTACTCCTGGCGAACCGATGGACCGATCGTCGCGGAACTGTTTCCGCAGTTCTCGACCCGACAGCCGGCCGACGGCTGACTTGCGACTGGCCAGCACGCTGGTCCCTGTCCACGCGACCTGGGCCACCCAGCCGGAGCAACGACACGCCGTCACTTGCGCAGGCGCCGCAGCGACCGCCCCTTGTGCATGGCGATATGATCGGTCTTGTCGCTCTTGATCTCGTATTGCGGATCATCAGGGCTCGCGTGATGGACGTAGCCCTTGTAGTTCACGTCCTTCGTATGGACGCGTTGGATGTGGCCGCGCACCCGCCCGGCCTCCGAATTCCAGCTGACGTGATCACCGACCGCAAAGGAGCCGACCTTGGAGGATCTCGACATGCCGATCAATGCGGACCGGCCTTTCGCTGTTCCAGAAGCCAGGCCCGGCCGGGAGGTCCAAGAAAACAAGCCGAACTACCACCAGAAATATGGGAAAACCCGATATTTCAATCTTGGATTGCCGTAGTAGCCTGGACCGGAGTAGGGGCCGTAGAAGTTGCCATCTCCATAGACCCAGCGGGCGACTGGCCTACGTTTTGGCGGCCTTCGGCAATGGCCGTCCTCTTCACAGATGACTTTGACCTTCTCCACGGCCGGACCGGCGGCCGATTGGGTTTGCGGCATCAGAGGGGCGGCTACGGCTCCTCCCCCGATCATCACACAGGCCAAGACCATCGCCCCAAGAGCCTTCTGCATCGCAGCATCCCCTCCTGACCTGTCAAGGTCACGTGCGCCGAATTTTACTTATCCCTGGGGCTTAGAACAAGGCCACGCGCACCAAAGTGCCACCATTGACGCCCTGCTGTGGCCAATTGGCCTCGATTGGGCGGCACGACCATGGAGGACGTCCTGCCATTTGT
>NZ_JAGWUA010000097.1 GCF_028868675.1 Bradyrhizobium sp. | reverse complement strand
CTGATGGCCTCGCCGATGGCGCACCAGACCGGCTTCATGTACGGCCTGATGATGCCGGTCATGCTCGGCGCCCGCGTGGTGCTGCAGGACATCTGGGACCCGGCAAAGGCGGCCGAGCTGATCCGCGCCGAAAGCGTCAGCTTCACGATGGCCTCGACCCCGTTCCTGACCGACCTTACCCGCGTGGTGGCCGAGACCGGCGAAGGCGTGCCGAGCCTGAAAACCTTCCTGTGCGCGGGCGCGCCGATTCCGGGGCCGCTGGTCGAGCAGGCACGCAAGACGCTCGGCGCCAAGATCGTGTCGGCCTGGGGCATGTCGGAGAACGGCGCAGTCACGCTGATCCGGCTCGACGACCTCGACGAGCGCGCCTTCACCACCGACGGCTGCGCCCTGCCCGGCGCCGAGGTCAAGGTCGTGGACAGCGACGGCAAGGCGCTGCCGGCAGGACAGACCGGCAGGCTGCTGGTGCGCGCCTGCTCGAACTTCGGCGGCTATCTGAAGCGCCCGCAATGGAACAACACCGATGCCGAAGGCTGGTTCGACACCGGCGATCTCGCGCGGATGGATGCGGAAGGCTACATCCGCATCACCGGCCGCAGCAAGGACGTCATCATCCGCGGCGGCGAGAACATTCCCGTGGTCGAGATCGAGGCCCTGCTCTACCGGCATCCGGCGGTCGCGCAGGTCGCGATCGTGGCCTATGCCGACGAGCGCCTCGGCGAGCGCGCCTGCGCCGTGATCGTGCCGAAGCCCGGCCAGACGATCGACTTCGTGGCGATGACGGAGTTCTTGAAGCAGCATAAGCTCGCGCAGCAGTACATTCCCGAGCGGCTGATCCTGCGCGAGGCGATGCCGGCGACGCCGTCGGGCAAGATCCAGAAATTCCGTCTACGCGAGATGCTGCGGGAGGGCGAGCTATGAGAGCGGCTTTCATCACCGGTCACGGCGGCAACGAGGTCGTCAGCGTCGGCGAGCGGCCGATGCCGCAGCGCAAGCCCGGCGAGGTCGTGGTGCGGATGAAGGCCGCCACCGTCAACCGCGTCGATCTCTACATGCGCGACAGCGGCGCCGGCATCACCCACGCCCTGCCGCAGATCCTCGGCATCGATGGCGCAGGCGTGATCGAGCAGGCCGACACGAGCGCGCTGATCGGAGCCCGCGTGACGATCTATCCCGGCATCGTCTGCGGCACCTGCGAGTTCTGCAAGCGCGGCGATCCGGTGCTGTGCGCCAGGATGAGCCTGATCGGCGAGCATCGCGACGGTACCATGTCGGAATTCGTCTGCGTGCCCGCCCAGAACGCCATGCCCCTGCCCGACGGTCTCGACTTCGCGCAAGGTGCAGCACTCGGCGTCAACTATCTCACGGCCTGGCGCATGCTGTTCACCAAGGCGAGGCTGCAGCCGGGCGAGACCGTGCTGGTGTTCGGCATCGGCGGCGGCGTCTCGTTCGCCGCAATGCAGATCGCCAAGGCGGCTGGCGCGCGCGTCATCGTCACCTCGCGCAGCGCAGACAAGCTCGCGCGCGCCAGGGAGCTCGGCGCGGACGCCACGGTCGGCGCGCCGCCGGACAAGATTCCCGCCGAGGTCATGGCGCTGACCGGCGGACGCGGCGTCGACGTCGTCATCGAGAACATCGGCGGTGCGATCTGGAACGCAGCCCTGAAATGCCTGGTCCGCGGCGGCCGCATCGCCACCTGCGGCGCGACCATCGGCGACCAGCCGCCCTCCGACCTGCGCCGCATCTTCATCCGCCAATTGCAGATTTTCGGCTCCACGCTCGGCAATCCCGACGAGTTCGCGGACCTGATCGGCTGGTGCGCCCAGGGAAAGCTGCGGCCGCCGATCGACGCCCGCTACAAGCTCGACCAGATTCACGCCGCGCTCGCGCATCTGGAGTCCGGCGAGCAGTTTGGCAAGATCGCGATCGACATCTGAGCGCGCGCGGGCCCGGCGAGGCGGCCTGGCCGCGGCCCTCACCGCTTTCCTTCGATCGCGATCTCGACGAGATAGGGGCGATTGGCCGCGACCGCCTTCGCGATCGCCGGCGCGATGTCGTCGGCCTTCTCGACCCTGACGCCCTCGACGCCCATGCCGGCCGCCAGATGCACGAAGTCGAGGTCCGGACCGGTCAGATCCATCTGCTGATAGGGATGCTGCGTTCCCGGCCCGAAGTTGTGACGCCAGACGTCCACATTGTGCTTGAGGATGCGGTACTGCCGGTTGGATAGGATCACGAACACGATCGCGAGCCCGTGGTGGGCCGCGGTCCACAGCGCCTGGACGCTGTACATCGCCGAGCCGTCACCGGAAACGGCGACGACGGGACGATCGGGCATCGCGACCTTGACCCCGATGGCGCCGGCCAGCCCCTGGCCGATGCCGCCGCCGCGCCCGCCGAAATAATCGCCGAAGCCGCGATAGTCGAAGGCGCGCGCGAGATCGAGGCTCGCGGTGATGCTTTCATCGACGATCACGGCCTCGTCGGGCAGCCCGCCCCGCAACTCGGCCGTCACCCGCGGCATCGAGCTCGGCTCACGGTTCCAGGCCTTCTCCAGCCGCGCGCGGTAAGCGTCCTTCTCCCGCGCCGACAGTTCGGCAAGCTCGCGGTTGCGCCGCTCGGCGGCCCGCCGGAATTCCGCCGTCGCCCGCGCGCGCACGGAATTCGTCAGCGCACCGAGGCTCGCCGCCATGTCGCCGATGACGCCGGCATCGAGGCGGTGATTGAACGCCAGGCGCTCCGGCGCCTCCTCGATCTGCACGACGACCGTGCCGGCGGGGAAATGGCCGCCCGCGGCATGCCAGATATCCTCGAAGAACGGCCCGCCCAGGAGCAGGACGAGGTCGCTCCCGCCGAGCGCATTGCGGATCTGGGCCGCATCGCCGGGAAGCGATTGGCGGTAGTTCGAATGGCCGGTCGGAAATCGGCAGCGCGACGAAGACCGGACCCTGCGGCGCATCGGTCGCCACCTTGAAGGCGCGGCGCAGGATCGGGGCGATCTCGTCGGCGCGTTCGATCTGCACGCTCCATTTGGTGACCGGCGCCGCCATGGCGACGAGATCGTGTCCCAGCAGCGGGTTGGTCAGCCGCATGCGCGTATCCTGCTGTCCCGCGGTGACCAGGACGGGCGAACCGGCCTTGAGCGCGCCGTAGAGCGATCCGATCGCATTGCCGAGACCGGGCGCGACGTGGAGGTTGGCGACGGCGGGGCGGCGCGCGGCCTGCGCGTAGAAGGAGGCGGCGCCGACCGCGACGCCCTCATGCAAGGTCATCACGTAGTCGAGCTGCGGATAGGCCGGCAGGCTGTCCAGGAGCGGCGTCTCCGTCGTCCCGGGATTGCCGAAGATGTGGCGCACGCCGTGCGATACCAGAGATTCCATCAGCACACGACGACCGCGCATGTCCGTCTCCCTCACCTCCCGCCCCGACACCGGGCGGGTTGTTTTCGGCAGACGTTAGCATGCGGGCCCGATCGGCCAAGGCCTTCGTTCCGGATTCATCGCGCGTCAGCGCGCAAGGGGTGCGTGAGCGCCGGCGCAAACCGTTCGGAAAATGTCGCTGTCCTCGCATCCCGCGCCGCCGCGAGCGAAGCCGAGATCAGCACGTGAAACCCTACGGAGGCCACCGCCAGCAAAAGGACGGCGAAAACCAGACGGCGCATGCTTCCCTCCTTCATTGGGGTCGATGCCTCCAGGGTGGGACGGCTTTGTTTCAGGAGCGCTTCATGCGGCAGGAAAAGCAGTTTCGCTCAACGGACCGTGATGCGCGCCCCGTTCGTCAGGCCGCAGATCGCGCAGCAAGCGGCAGACCGCACAGCCGGGCTTGACCCAGGTCAACCCTCGCGGCTGCCCGGCATGTTACGAGGCTCGAAGCCACACGGCTCCGCGAGCCCGAGCCCGCAAGCGCGAACCGCACCGACCCGGTGCAACGTGGCAGGGCGGCGCGGCAGGGTTCTTCGATGCTGTCCGACGTCCGCTCGCGACTCCCGGCGATCCTGGCCAACGGGCTGACGGCCATCGGGCTGTTCGCCATGATCCTCGACACGTCGCCGGCGACGACCGACGCGTGGCATCTGATCTTCCTCGGCGCCGTGGTCGCGGTCTGGAGCGCGATCCTGGCCGAGCTCGTCATTCGCCTCCACCGCCACGCGACCTGGCAGCAGCGCTTCACCTATCTGGCGACGTCGGAAGGGGCGATCGATCTTGCCTCGGTCCTCGCCCTGCCGTTCGGATGGCTGGTCGTTTCCGATCCGCGCGACGCCAGCCTGTTCGCACTGGTGTGGTCGCTGCGCTTCATTCGCCACACCACGGGCCTGACCCTGTTCGTGCGGGTGATGATGCGCTGCCGCGTCTCGCTGCTCAGCATCGCAAGCCTGTTCGGCGCGATCTTCTTCGGCGCCTCCACGCTCGCCTACATCTTCGAGCGCCACGCCCAGCCCGAGACCTTTGGCAGCGTCGGCCGCGCGATGTGGTGGGCGGTGGTCACGCTGACCACCACGGGCTATGGCGACCTGATCCCGCTGACGATCTGGGGACGGCTGCTCGCGGGCTGGGTGATGATCGGCGGCATCGTCATGTTCGCGCTGCAGGCCGGCATCATCGCCACGGCCTTCGCCGAGGAGCTGCGGCGACAGCACTTCCTGCGCACCTGGGATCTCGTCGTCACGATGCCGCTGTTCCAGAAGCTCGGCGCCGCCACGGTCGCCGACATCGTGCGGCGGCTGGAGGTGCGCGACGTCGCCGCCGGCGCCGTCATCGTCCGCGAGGGCGAGCCGGGCGACACCATGTATTTCGTCGTCTCGGGCGAAGCCACCGTCGAGCTCGAGCATGCTCCCGTCATCCTGAAGTCGGGCAGCTTCTTCGGCGAGATGACGCTGCTGTTCGGCACGCCGCGTTCGGCGACCGTCGTCGCCACGCAGCCCAGCGTGCTGCTCGTCCTCGACATCGCCGACCTGCGCGAGCTGGCCGCGCGGCGTCCCGAACTCGTCGATCTCATCGAGCGCGAGGCGACGCGCCGCCGCGATGCCAACGCCATGACGCGGTCACCGGCGTCCGCCGACGTCATCTGACCGTCGTCTCCGGTCCCGGAGAACGGCAGCCGCCGTCAGAACGGCAGCCCCACATAGTTTTCGGCCAGCGAGCGCTGCGCCGCCTCCGAGGAGAACAGGTAGGACATTTCGGTCTGCTGCAGCTTGTCCTCGTACTCGATCCGGTCGGGGAAGCGGTGCAGCAGCATCGTCATCCACCAGGAGAAGCGCTGCGCCTTCCAGATGCGCGCCAGGGCCTTGGCGGAATAGTCCTGAAGTCCGGATTCGTCGCCCTTCTGATAGCGGTCGAGCATCGCGTGGTAGAGATAGTAGATGTCGGACGCCGCGCTGTTGAGCCCGCGCGCGCCGGTCGGCGGCACGATATGGGCGGCATCGCCCGCGAGGAACAGCCGGCCGTAGCTCATCGGCTCGGCGACGAAGCTGCGCAGCGGCGCGATGCTCTTCTCGATCGAGGGACCCGTGATCAGCCGGCCCGCGACTGCCGCCGGCAGGCGCCGCTTCAATTCGGCCCAGAACGCATCGTCCGACCAGTCCTCCGGCTTGTCGGTGAGCGGCACCTGGATGTAGTAGCGGCTCAGCACCTGCGAGCGCAGCGAGCACAGCGCGAAGCCGCGCTCGTGCTTCACGTAGATCAGTTCCGGCGACACCGGCTTGGTGCGCGACAGCACGCCCAGCCAGCCGAACGGATAGACCTTCTCGTATTCGCGCAGCACGTCCGCCGGGATCGACTTGCGGCTGACGCCGTGAAAACCGTCGGCGCCGACGACGTAATCGCAATCGACGCGGTGGTTCTGGCCGTCGTGCCGGTAGGTCACGTAGGGCTTGTCCGACTTGATGTCGTGCAGCGCGACGTCCTCGGCATCGTGCACGACCTTGCCTCCGAGCTTGTCGCGCGCCTCGTAGAGGTCGCGCGTCAGCTCGGTCTGGCCGTAGACCATGACCGAATTGCCGCCGGACCATTTGTGGAGGTCGACGCGGTCGAGCCTGCCGTCATGGGCGATCTCGAAGCCGTGGTGAATCTCGCCCTCGCGGTCCATCCGCTCGCCGCATTGCGCCTCGCGCATCAGCTTGGCGAAGCCGTGCTCCAGCACGCCGGCACGGATGCGCGACAGGACGTGATCGCGGCTGTATTTTTCGAGCAGGATGGTGTCGATGCCCTTGAGGTGCAGAAGCTGGGACAGCATGAGCCCCGACGGCCCGCCGCCGATGATGCAAACCTGAACCTTCATGGCGTCCTCCTCTTGTTGTTGCGACTTCTTTGCAGAAACCGGCCCGCATGCGGATGGAGGGTTTTGCCTTTGTCTTGTACAATTCGAACATGGGAACCATACCTGCGACATCGTCCATCCAGGTTTTCAACCTGTTCGGCGAGTCCGGTGACTTGCCGGACGTGGTGCACTGCGAAACGATCGCGGCGCGCTCGGTGCTGCATGACTGGTCGTTCGCGGCCCACCGCCACGCGCGGCTGCATCAGGTCCTGATGATCGCGCGCGGCGGCGGCGAGGCGACGCTCGACGGCCGCGTCCATGCGCTGAAGCCCATGCAGATCGTCAACGTGCCGGTCGGCCATGTCCACGGCTTCCGCTTCGAGCCCGGCGTAACCCAGGGCTGGGTGCTGACGATCGCCGCCGAAATCCTCGACGAGGCGCTGCTCGCCTCGGAAGGCCTGCGCGGGGCGCTGTCGCAATCGGCCGTGGTGCGCGGCACGCCGCAGATCCGCGCCACCATGAAGCAGATCTTCGCCGAGCACGCGGCGCGGAATTTCGGCCGCGCCCACCTGCTGCGCGCGCTGTCGGCGACCGTCATCGGGCTGGTGGCCCGCGAACTCGTGCGCGAAAGCCACGGCGCGGGAGCGGTCGAATCCGACCTGTTCCGCCGCTTCGAGGCGCTGCTCGAGGAGCATCACCTGAAGCGCTGGAGCGTCGCCGACTATGCCGATGCGCTATCGGTGACGCCGACGCATCTCAACCGCATCACGAGGGCTGCGACCGGAGACACCGCCTCGCATCTGATCCTCAACCGCTTGATCCGCGAGGCGCGGCGCAACCTGGCCTACACCAACCTGCCGGTGTCGACGATCGCCTACGCGCTCGGCTTCGACGACCCCGCCTATTTCAGTCGCGTCTATGCCGCCGCCACGGGCCTGTCGCCGCGCGCCTTCCGCGAACAGGTGCATGGCGGGGAGTAGTCAGCCGCGCTTCTTCGACAGCTTGCGCATCACGCGGTCGAGCGCGGCGATCTCGTCCGGGCTCAGCACGGCAAGCAGTTCCGCTTCCCGCGCGAGCGCGAGCGGGACGATCTGGCGGTACAGCGCGCGGCCGTCCGTCGTCAGCGAGACGATGAGTTCGCGGCGGTCGGCGGGATCATGCTTGCGGCTGACGATGCCGCGCGCCTCCAGGCCCTGCACCGCGCGGCTGACTTGCATCTTGTCGAGCGTCGCCAGTGGGCCGATCTCCTTGGTCGCGATCTCCGCGCGCGCGCCGAGGATCGCTAGCACGCGCCATTCGTGCCGCGACAGCGAAAAGCGCTCGGCATAGACCTCGGCGACCGCGAGCGACACCTGCTCGGCGAGCCGCGCCAGCCGGGAGGGAAAATATTGCTGCAGGTCGAGCGCGGCATCGGCGCCCGACGCCGGCCCGCTCCCCTTGTGCTTCGAACGTGCCTTCATTCCTCGCCGTCCCCTCGCGCCGCGGTGTCGGAAAAATCGTTCATGTTGTTTGATCCAGATCAAACTGGTCAATCGTAACAATTGATACCAATTTCGCAACTGCGCAAAAAGGGAGGAATTCGCCATGAAAATCCAGAAAATCCATCACGTCGCCTACCGCTGCGTCGACGCCAAGGCCACCGTCGATTTCTACAAGAAGGTCTTGAACATGGATCTGCTCGGTGCCATCGCCGAGGACAAGGTGCCCTCGACCAAGGCGCCCGATCCCTACATGCACATCTTCCTCGACGCTGGCGGCGGCAACATCCTCGCCTTCTTCGAGCTACCGAACTCGCCGCCGATGGGCCGCGACCCCAACACGCCGGACTGGACCCAGCACATCGCCTTCCAGGTCGCCGATCTCGACGAGCTCGACGAAGCCAAGGCGCGCGCCGAAGCCGCCGGCCTCGACGTCGTCGGCGTCACCGACCACACCATCTTCAAGTCGATCTATTTCCGCGACCCGAGCGGCCATCGTCTGGAGGTCGCGGCCTGGACGGCCACGCCCGAGCAGATCGGCCGCATGAACGCGGTGGCGCACGAGATGGTCGAGGAATGGTCGCGCACCAAGCGCCCGCCGCGCCACACCGCCTGGATGCACGAGAAGGAATTCGACGGCGCCCGCTAGTTCGGTAGCTGCTCGCCAACCGAGGGCGAAGCCGTTTCGGGGCAGACCGCCTCCGCGGCCAAGCCACTGGTTGCGCCGCGACAGCCACGCTAGAATTGCCTCATGACCGTGACCGACATTGCGAGCCGGACCTACAATCACAGCTGGCGGCTGGACCCGACCGTCCGCAGCCTGCTCGACACCGACTTCTACAAGCTATTGATGTTACAGATGATTCGTGAGTTCTACCCGAATCAGAGGGTGACCTTTTCAGTCATCAACCGCTCGCGCCATGTCCGCCTCGCCGAGATCATCGACGAGGCCGAGCTGCGCGCCCAGCTCGACCACGCCCGCACCATCCGCTTCACCAAGAAGGAGCTGATCTGGCTCGCCGGCAACACCTTCTATGGCAAGACCCACATGTTCTCGGCCGACTTCATCCGGTGGCTTGCCGAGTTCCGCCTGCCCGAATACGAGCTGCGCAAGGTCGAGGGGCAGTACGAGCTGCATTTCCACGGGCCGTGGATGGAAACGACCATGTGGGAGATTCCGGCGCTCGCCATCCTCAACGAGCTGCGCTCGCGCGCGGTCATGAAGGGACAGGGCCGTTTTGCGCTCGACGTCCTCTACGCCCGCGCCAAGGCCAAGCTGTGGAGCAAGGTCGAGCGGCTGCGCAGGCTCGAAGGCTTGCGGCTGTCCGACTTCGGCACCCGCCGCCGGCACGGCTTCCTGTGGCAGCGCTGGTGCGTCGAGGCGGTGAAGGAAGGGCTCGGGCCGTCCTTCATCGGCACCTCGAACGTGCTGCTCGCGATGGACAACGACCTCGAGGCGATCGGCACCAACGCCCATGAGCTGCCGATGGTGGCGGCGGCGCTCGCCAACGACGACGAGGAATTGCGCTGGGCGCCCTATCGCATTCTCGACCAGTGGCGGCAGAGCTACGGCGGCAACCTGCTGATCGCGCTGCCCGACGCGTTCGGCACGAAGGCGTTCCTGCGCGACGCGCCGGAATGGGTCGCCGACTGGACCGGCTTCCGCCCCGACAGCGCGCCGCCGATCCAGGCCGGCGAAGAGATCGTCAAATGGTGGAAGCAGAAGGGCCGAAATCCCAGGGACAAGCTCCTGGTGTTCTCCGATGCGATGGACGCCGATTCGATCGAAGCGACCCATCACCACTTCGCCGGCCGCGTCCGGCTCTCGTTCGGCTGGGGCACCAACCTCACCAACGATTTCGTCGGCTGCACCCCGGACGGATCGGTCGACCTCGATCCGATCTCGATCGTGTGCAAGGTGTCGTCGGTCGACGGCCGGCCCGCGGTCAAACTCTCCGACAATCCGGAGAAGGCCACCGGCGCTCCTTCCGAGATCGAACGATACCTGCGCGTGTTCGGCGATGCCGGCCGCATCCGTCAGGCCGTGCATGTCTGAGCGTCCGCGCCGCGCCGCGCGGAATCCCTAGGGTTGATGGCTGGTAAATCCGCCGGTGCGCCGGCACCGCACTGCGCTGCGGCTGTACGAAAAATCCGTAATTCTACGCGCCAGACTTCACAGCGGGTTTACCCTCGTCCGCGCAAACTGCCTGCTTTCAGGGCAGGTTAAGCCCTCCACGCGTCTACTCGGCTCGACATTGGTCGACTTGACCTTTGCCTTGTCGAGGGGATGCCGAGTGTTTCGCAGAAACGCGGAGGGAGGGAGCGCCGTGCGGCAGCATCGCCGCCTGCATCTCGTCAAGCTCGTCTCGCCCTTTGTCGCGATCGTGCTGCTTCAAGGACTGATCGCCTATTTCAGCCTGGAGATACTGTCCTCGGTCCGGGCCTATGTGGCAGGCGAAGCGATCTGGTCGCGGTCGCAGAAGAATGCGGTCTATTTCCTCGATCTGTACCTGCATTCCGGCGACGGCAACTATTACAAACAATATCAAGAGGCCCTCGCCGTCCCGATCGGCGACAAATTCGCACGACTTGCACTCGAGCAGGAGCCCGTGGACGTCGATGCGGCCTCCCGCGGATTTCTACAGGGCGACAATCATCCCGACGATGTCCCCAGCCTGATCTGGCTCTACCGGCACTTCAGCGAGGTCCGCTTCCTCAAGGCCGCAATCCGCGACTGGAGCGTGACCGACCCGATGCTGCTGGAGCTGACCATCTTCGGCGAAGCCATCGACGCGGAAATGCGCAACGGCCTGCTGCGCGACGCGGCGCGCCAGACGTTCCTGACGTCCCGGCTGCACGAGCTCAACAGCCAGTTCACCGCTCGCGCCAACGGCTTCTCCGAGGTGCTCGGCGAAGGCTCCCGCGCCATCAAGACGCTGCTGACTGTCGCCAATCTCGCAACCGCCGCAGCCCTCATCCTGCTCACGGTCTGGCATACGCGTCGCCTGGTGCGGCAACGCGAAGCTTTCGAGAACGCGTTGAGGGAGGAGAAGGAGCGCCTCGCCTGGCAAGCATCGCACGATCCGCTGACCGGCCTCGCCAACAGACGCGCCTTCGAGGCTTGCCTGGAGAGCGAACTCCGCAGGCTCGACGAGGGAGAGGGCTCGCTCGCGCTGATCCTGCTCGATCTCGATCAGTTCAAGATCGTCAACGATACCTGCGGCCACCCGGCCGGCGACCGCCTGCTCTGCGAGGTCGCTGGCCTGCTGCAGAGGGAACGCCGACCCGACGACCTGATTGCCCGGCTGGGCGGCGACGAGTTCGGCCTGATCCTGCCGTGCCGCAATGCCTACGACTCCACCGAGATCGCCGAGCGCCTGCGCGCCTCGATCGAGCGCTTCAGCTTCTCCTGGGGCGAGCGCAACTTCGCGGTGACCTCCAGCATCGGGCTCGCCTGCGTCACCGGCGCGCATAGTGCGGTGGAGGAAGTCTTGCGGCAGGCCGACGTCGCCTGCTACGGCGCCAAGGAAAAGGGACGCAACCGCGTTCAGGTCTACCACCCGCGCGACGTCGAGCTGCTGCAGCGCGTCGACGAGATGACCTGGGTGCACCGGATCCAGGAGGCGCTGGAGAACCAGCGCTTCCGCCTCTACGCGCAAGACATCGCGCCGCTGCAGGACAAATCCGCAGACCAGGGCCGCCATTTCGAACTGCTGTTGCGGCTTCAGGACGCCTCGGGCCGGCTCGTTCCGCCGAGCGAGTTCATCCCGGCGGCGGAGCGCTACGGCCTGATGACGCTGATCGACCGCTGGGTCGTGCGCGAAGCCTTCAGGCGGCTGGCGGAGAGCCTCGACCAGCCGCAGCCGGTTCCGATCGCGACCTGCTCGATCAATCTCTGCGGCCAGACCTTTTCGGACGAGGGCTTCGTCGAGTTCGTGCAGGAGCAGCTGCGCATCAACCGCATTCCCGCCGAGATCGTCTGCTTCGAGATCACGGAGACCAAGGCGATCTCGAACCTGGACTGGGCGAACCATTTCATTTCGGCGCTGCGGAATACCGGCTGCCGCTTCGCGCTCGACGATTTCGGCACGGGCATGTCGTCCCTGGGATACCTGAAGAAGCTCCCGATCGACTATCTCAAGATCGACGGCGCCTTCGTCCGCGACATGCTCTCGGATCGAGTCGATCGCGCAATGGTCGAGATGATCGATCGCGTCGGCAAGGTCATGGGCATCCGCACGATCGCGGAATTCGTCGAGAATGCGCCGATCCTGGAAGCCGTGCGCGGCATCGGCATCGACTACGCGCAAGGCTATGCGATCGCTAAACCCCGACCGTTCGATGCAACCTTCTTCGAGACCCGGCCGGCCGAGCCGCCCCGGCGCCAGGCGGCCTGAACCGACCCGGCGGCGGTACCGGCTCAGCCCGCTTGCCGCCGTTCCTGCGCATAGCGCACCAAGGCCGCAAAACGGTAGATGCCGTGGACGAACTTGCCATAGGGCATGGTGATGAACAGCGCGAACACGGCACCGAGATGCAGCGCCAGCAGCGGTCCCATGACGGCGGTCTCGCGCAGCACCAGCACGGCGAGGCCGCTAATCGCGGTCAGGAACAGCATGGCGATGAAGCCGGCATCCATGCCGTAGCGCGTCTCGTCCAGCAGCGCGGCGTCGCGCCGCGACTTCGCGACAAGCAGCCCGATCGGTCCGATGACGAGACCGATGCCGCCGAGCGTGCCGAGCACGACGGGCAGGTCCCACCACGGATAGGGCGCCTCGCGTCCCAGCAGATAGTGATAGAGCGTCGCGACCGAGGTCGCCGCGAAGCACAGCACGAAGCCGTAAAAGGTCAGATGGTGGTAGAGCTTGCGTCGGTCGGTCGGTCGGTCGTCCTCGTTGTAGCAGCCGACCCCGCCGCCATCGAGATAGCGCAGCTCTCCGGCATCGCGGATCGCCTGAACGAGCGAGCCGCCGTCGGCGCGACCGCCGACCGGCTCGCCGATATCGCGCCAGAACGCCCGCACGCTCATGACGAGCGCCAACATCGCATAGAGGAACGCGGCACCGAACAGCAGGGCCATCGCATTGTGCGGCATCAGCTTGTAGAAGGCTCCCGGCCCGGCGTGGACGCCGAACAGGACGGCGCGGTCGTTGGCCGCGGCAAAGCCGAGGATGAAGACCGCCATGCTGAGCGCAGCGACGATGGTGATGACGAGGCCATTGCGGGCGAACGCGCCCGACAGCCCCTTCGGCCAGGCATAGGCCGCATAGGACTCCGCGCGCGCGACGGCCAGCGTCTTCGGAACGTTGACATTGAATTCGTGCGGCGGCGAGAACTGGCAATCGACGTAGCAGGCGCCGCAGGCGTGGCAGAGGTTGGCGAGATAGTTGAGGTCGCCATCGGAGAAGGCACGGCGCATCTCCATGGCGGGAAACACGGCGCACAGGCCCTCGCAGTAGCGACAGGAATTGCAGACCGTCATCAGACGGTCGGCTTCCTCGAGAATTCTAGTTCCGTGCATGTCTTGCCGCTTCCCGTCCCGCGATACGCCCGAACACGCTGCCGATGGTCATGCCGATGCCGGCCGCATAGCCCTTGCCAAGCACGTTGCCCGCCATGATCTCGCCGGCCGCGAACATGTTGGCCGATGGCCGGCCGTCCTTCATCACCATGCGCGCCTCCCGGTTCACGCGCGTGCCGAGATAGGTGAAGGTGATGCCAGGCCGCACCGGATAGGCGAGATAGGGCGGCGTTTCGATCCGCCGCGCCCAGTGGGTCTTCGCCGGCGCGATGCCTTCGGTGCGGCAATCGTCGAGGATGGTGTGATCGAACGTGCCCGGCCGCACCGCGGCATTGAAATCGGCAATGGTCCTTTCCAGCGCGGCCGGATCAAGCGTCAGCTTGCCGGCGAGCTCGGCGACCGTGGCGCCTGCGATCGGCGGAAACAGCGTCGGCATGAAGCTGGTGACGACCGTGGAATCGAAGATGATGTAGGCGATCTGATCCGGCTGCGCCGCGACCAACCGGCCCCAGATGGCGTAGCGCTTCGGCCAGATGTCCTCGCCCTCGTCGTAGAAGCGCTGGGCGTACTTGTTGACGACGATGCCGAACACGACGGAGTCGTGGCGGGTGATGATGCCGCCGTCGAATTTCGGCGCGCGGGCGTCGATCGCGACCGCATGGCATTGCGTGGGATCGCCGACCTCCTGCACGCCCTTGGCGAGCAGCATCTTCAGGATCGAACCGCGGTTATAGGGCGTGCCGCGGATCAGGAAATTGTCGGCCGCCTCGCCCCAATGCTCCCTGAGCCATTCGATGTTCGCCTCGAAGCCACCGGCCGCGGCGACCAGCGAGGTCGCGCGGATCTCGGTCGCACCGTCGATCGGCCGCTTCAGGCGGACGCCGAGGAACATGCCGTCCTCGATCAGGAGGTCCGTGACCTCGGCATCGTAGTGCACGTCGACGCCGAGTTGCTCGGCGGTCAGGTACAGCGCGTTCAGCATGGCGCGGCCGCCACCGAGGAAGAACGAATTGGTACGGCCGAGGCTGAGCGTACCGCCGAGCGAGGGCTGCCAGCGCACGCCCTGCTCCACGATCCAGTTCAGGATGTCCTTGGACTCCCGGATCATGTGCCGCGCGAGCTCTTCGTCGGTCTGCCCGCCGGTGACGCGCTGCAGATCTTCCCAAAATTCGTCCTCGGTGTAGGGACCGGTCAGGATCTCGGTCGCGGCATCATGGGCACAGCGCATGTTGCGGGTGTGGCGCGTGTTGCCGCCGCGATAGAATTTTGGCGCACCTTCCAGCACCACGACCGAAGCGCCGGCGCGCCGCGCGCTGATGGCGGCGCAGAGTGCGGCGTTGCCGCCGCCGATCACCAGCACGTCGTATTTGCTGCTCATTCCGCCTGCCCGATCGAATCAGGAGCTGGAGACATTCCGACCTCGCGCTTGCCACCATTGCATACTTTTGTATACAAAGATATACGTCCATGACGCAAGCCCCGTGGCGGCATGGAGGGGACATATCTTGCGTCGGGAGACAGCATGGCAAAGCGGCCGGACAGGACCATCGGATCGATCTCCCGCGACTCGGGCCTGGCTCTGGGCGAAGCCGTGTTCCGATCGCTCTGCGAGGCGCTGCAGGCCGGAGCCTATCGGGCCGGCGACCGCCTGCGCGAGGAGGAGGTCGCGCAGCGGCTGAAGGTCAGCCGCACGCCGGTGCGCGAGGCGCTGGGCCGGCTCGCCGCGCGGGGCTTCGTCGAGCCGGCAGCCGGCCGCGGGCTGATCGTGCGCAGCCTCGATATCGCCGAGGTCCTCGAGCTCTACGCCATGCGCGAGATCCTGGAAGGCGCGGCCGCGCGGCTTGCCGCCGAGCACGCCTCCGCGCCCGAGATCGACGCGCTGACGGATATCGAGCAGGCCTTCGCGGAGCACGCCGACGATGCGACCGAGATGGCAAGGCTCAACCGCGCCTTCCACGAGGCCATCTGCCGCGCCGCGCGCAATCGCTATCTCGACAACGCCTCCCGGGAATTGCAGGACTGGATCGCCCTGCTCGGCCCGACCACCTTTTCCGTGACCGGCCGACCCTCGACCAGCCACGGGGAGCATCAGGCGATCATCGCCGCGATCGCCGCGCGCGACGGCGACAGGGCGGAGAAACTGGCGCGCACCCACATCGGTGAAGCGCTGCGCTGCCGGCTGAAATTGCTGCAGAAGCAATAGCGCGAGGCCGCGTTCTCCTACCCGGAAAATCCCGCAGGATCGATCAGCTTGGCGATGACCGGGAAGTAGGCGTCTCCCATTCCTCCATCGATTGCCTCATCGAAGACGGTGCGCACCAGCGCCGCGCCGCGCAGGTTCAGGCCCGCCTCGGCGGCGAGCTCCAGCGCGTAGGTCAGGTCCTTCAGCGCATATTCGGTCGAGAACGCGCGCAGCGGGAATTCCTGCGCGACGATCGCCTTCATGCCGTGGTTGCGCAGTGCAAAGCTGTCCGCCGAGCCCTTGGACAACGTCTCCAGCAGCAGCTTCGGATCGACGCCGCTGTGCTTGGCGAGGGCAACCGCTTCGGCAAGCGCATTCACGGTCTCGAACAGCACCATGTTGTTGAGGATCTTCGTCACCTGCCCGGCACCGGTGCCGCCACACAGCGTGACGTCGGTGGCGAAATGCCGGATCAGCGGCTCGACCCTGGCGAACTGCTCCGGCGTGGCGCCGACCATGACACTGAGCGTGCCTTCCTGCGCGGCCTGCCGGGTGCGGGCGATCGGCGCGTCGATCCAGAGCGCGCCCTTCTCGGACAATCGCCGCGCGAAGTCGCGCGTCATGCCGACCTCGGAAGTGCCGAGATCGATCACCGTGTGGCCGCGCCTGATCGCGCCCAGAATGCCGCCATCGAAGGCAGACAGCACGTGCCTGGCGCTCGGCAGGCAGAGGAACGTCAGCCCGCTGCCATCGATGACCTCGGCAACCGATGCCGCCGCCGTCGCTCCATCGGCCGCGATCCGTGCCAGCGACTCCGCCGCAAGGTCGAACGCCAGCACCTTGCGTCCGCTCTTGCGCACGAGATTGCGGCAGATCGGCTCGCCCATGACGCCAAGACCGATGAATCCTATCGTACCCGACATGAAGGTCTCCTCCTCAGACTGTGGCGGCGGACCCAGGCCACTCCATTGTAGTCAGGCTATCACGTCGGCCGCGATCGCCTTCAGCGCGTCCCGCACATCGCGCGGGCTTAGCCGTACCTGCAATCCGCGCTGGCCGCCATTGACGTAGACCCGGTCGTGCCCAAGCGCGCTCTTCTCGATCACGGTTTTCACCGCGCGCCGCTGCCCGAACGGGCTGATGCCGCCGACCTTGAAGCCGGTGAGGCGCTCGGCCTCGGCCGGCTTCATCATCTGCGCCGATTTGCCGTCACAGGCGGCGGCAAGCTTCTTCATCGAGACTTCCCGGTCCGAGGGCACGACCACACAGATCGGCTTGCCGTCGACGACCGCCATCAGGGTTTTCAGCACTCGCGCCGGATCCTCATCCAGCGCGGACGCCGCCTGCAAGCCGATGCTCGCGGCGTCGGGATCGTAGTCGTAGCTATGGACGGTGAAGACGATGCCTCCGGCCGTCAGCGCGCGTGTGGCGGGGGTGACCTTGGACATGCGTCGTAAGGCTGTATTGCGAGGAGCCCGTAGCCCGGATGCAGCGCAGCGCAATCCGGGATCGGTCCGTCCCCGTATTCCGCTTCGCTGCATACGGGCTACCAGGTAGCCCCTACTCCGCTGCGTCGCGCATCTCGGCGCGCTCGGCCCTCGCTGCGCAGAACTTGAATTCGGGGATCTTGCCGAAGGGGTCGAGCGCGGGGTTGGTCAGGAGATTGGCGGCGGCCTCCGCGTAGCAGAACGGCATGAACACCATGTTCTCTGGCACGTCGCGGTCCGAGCGAACCTTGACCTCGATCGCACCGCGCCGGGTCTCGAGCCGAATCAAGTCGCCGGGCGACAGCCTCTTGCGCCGCATGTCCTTCGGCGACATGAAGGCGACCGCCTCCGGCTCGATCTGGTCGAGCACGGTGGAGCGGCGCGTCATCGAGCCGGTATGCCAGTGCTCGAGCACGCGGCCGGTCGAGAGCACCATCGGGTATTCGGCGTCGGGCAACTCGTCCGGCGGCGACACGTTCGCCGGCACGATCTTGCCGCGGCCGCTCGGCGTCGGGAAACCGGTGGTGAAGATGATCTCGTTTCCGGGCTTGTGCGGGTCGTCGACCGGATAGGTCACCGCACCCTCGCGCACCAGACGTTCCCAGGTGATGTTCTTCAGCGATGGCATCAATTCCGCCATCTCGGTGAAGACGTCGCCGGGCCCCGAATAATTCCAGGGCAGGCCCATGCGCTTGCCGATCTCCTGGATGATCCAGAGATCCTGCC
>NZ_JAGWUA010000096.1 GCF_028868675.1 Bradyrhizobium sp. | reverse complement strand
TTCCGATCGTCGGCGGCGAAGTGAAAGGCTCCGTCAACGGCAAGGTGCTCCCGTTTGGCGCCGACTTCCAGATCGTCCGCCCGAACGAGCTGATCGATCTCGAGGCCAAATACGCCTTCGAGACCGATGACGGCGCCGTCGTCTATGTCGAGAACAAGGGCATGCGCTTCGGCCCGGTCGAGCTGCTGCAAAAGCTCAAGCGCGGCGAGCCGGTCGATCCGAAACTGATCTATTTCCGTACCGTGCCGAAATTCGAGACCGGGCACGACAAGTATCGCTGGCTGATGCAGCACGTCTTCGTGGCTTCCGCCGCGCGCCACGCCGACCGCGTGGTGATCGACGTGCACCAGGTGATGTGACTGCACTCGGACGTGCGCTTCATGCGCGTCGAGGTGAAAGCCGACCCTGCATTGACATCATGACCACTGTAGCATATACGCTACATTATGCCGATAATCAAGAGAACGGATGAATTCTCTGACTGGCTCAAAGGCCTCCGCGATAGGAGGGCAAAGTCGAAGATCCTTGCGAGGATCGACCGTCTGGCACTCGGCAATCCCGGAGACGTCGCCCCAGTCGGGAACGGCATCAGCGAAATGAGAATCCATGAAGGTGCCGGATATCGGATCTATTACGTCCTGCGCGGCCAGGAGATCGTCATTCTTCTTTGCGGTGGAGACAAGAGCTCCCAGCAAGGCGATATAACGTTGGCGAAGAAGCTGGCGAGCGAGTTGGAGAACTGAACCATGGTCAAAATCAAATCGTTCGACGCCGCGGAATACCTCGACAGCCCAGAAATGATTGCGGCCTACCTCACCGAGGCATTCGAATCCGACGATCCATCCGCCATAACGATGGCTATCGGCGCGGTAGCCCGTTCTCACGGCATGAGCGCAATTGCGGACAAGGCTGGTCTCTCGCGCGAGAACCTGTATCGGGCCTTGGGCGGCGACGCCAAACCGGAATTCGGCACCATCATAAGAGTGCTCCATGCCATGGGCATCAATCTTGTCGCGCAAGCTCAACACGGAACAAAAGCGGCGTAGTCTCTCGCTGAGGTAAGCGGCATGCGTCACTTTGTTGGTCTGGTCTACAAGGATGCCGACAGCGATTTCGGCGTGTCCTTTCCTGATCTGCCCGGCGTCGCGACCGCCGGCACCACGCTGGACGACGCACGCGTGATGGCCGAGGAAGCTCTCGACCTTCATCTTGAGGGCTTGGCAGAAGACGGCGAAGCGATCCCCGAGCCTTCATCTCTCGAAGAAATCATGTCGGATCCCGCCAATCGCTCGGGTGTCGCCATTCTGGTTTCCGTGAAAGACGACCAACCGAAAGTGGTTCGCGTCAACGTCACCTTGCCCGGCGATGTCCTGGAGCAAATCGACAAGTACGCCGAAGCGCACGGGTACACCCGATCGGGGTTGCTGACGCAGGCGGCGAAGAAGCTCATCACTGAAGCGGCTTGACAGGAAGCCCGCCTCCGCGGGCCATTCCGACGCCACGGTGACGATCCCGTCTGCGGCCTCGATGCGTGCACCAGATTCGGATCCCCTGACGCATCGGGCGCGCTGGCCGGATCGCGCTCATTGCGTTCGCTTTTCCGGGACGACGCCGGGTTTTGGAGCAGCCTTCCCCTCATATGGAATTGACTCCCCCGAAATTCGTTATAAAATATAACTATTCTGACAAGGACTTAAATTGCCCATGGGAAACGCCGAGACCGCCGCCGCGGGGAGTTCCGCGCTGCTCAGGATCGAGAGGGACGGCAAGGTCTTGACCGTGGGCCTGAACCGCCCCGCCAAGCGCAATGCGCTCAACGACGGCATCATCCACGAGATCGGCAACTGCTTTGCGACGCTGCCCGAGGACATCGGCGCGGTCGTGATCCATGGCATCGGCGATCACTTCTCCTCCGGTCTCGACCTGTCGGAACTGCAGGACCATGACGCCACCGGCGGGCTCCTGCATTCGCAGATGTGGCACCGGGTGTTCGACCGCATCCAGTATGCCCGCGTGCCCGTGATCGCCGCGCTGAAGGGCGCCGTGATCGGCGGCGGGCTGGAACTCGCCTGCGCCGCCCATATCCGCGTCGCCGAGCCCTCGGCCTATTTCGCGCTGCCGGAAGGCCAGCGCGGCATCTTCGTCGGCGGCGGCGGCTCGGTGCGGCTGCCGCGCCTGATCGGCGTGGCGCGCATGATGGACATGATGCTCACCGGCCGCGTCTATTCCGCGACTGAGGGCGCCTCCTACGGCTTCTCGCAATATCTCACCGAAGCCGGCGGCGGCCTTGCCAAGGCGCTGGAACTGGCCCGGCGCATCGCCTCGAACGCGCCACTGACCAACTTTGCCGTGCTGCAGGCGCTGCCGATGATCGCGGAGGCCAATCCGCAGACCGGGCTCCTGATGGAATCGCTGATGGCGACGGTGGCGCAGAGCGACAAGGAGGCCAAGCGCCGGATCCGCGAATTCCTCGAACACAAGACCGCCAAGGTGAAGCCGAAATCATGAGCGCGAGCGCGACCATGTCCGCGTCCGAGCGCGCCGCGAGCGCTTACCCGCTGCGCCCGATCTCGTTCGGCGATCCCGCGGTCGACATCGAGCGGCGCGCCGACGGCACGATCTATCTGCGTCCCAGACAGCCGCTCGGAGACTATCCCGTGCGCCTCACCGACCGCCTGCACCACTGGGCAAAGACGACGCCGGATCGCACCTTCATGGCCGAGCGCGAAGGCGGCCGCGGCTGGCGCAGGATCAGCTATGCCGAGCTTCTGGTCGCCGCCCGGCACATTGCCTCGAGCCTGATCAATCGCGGCCTGTCGGCGGAAAAGCCGGTCGTCATCCTCTCCGGCAATTCGATCGACCATGCGCTGCTTGCCTTCGGCGCGCTCTCGGCCGGCATCCCGTTCTGCCCGGTGTCGCCGGCCTATTCGCTGGTCTCGAAGGATTTCGGCAAGCTCGCCTATCTGATGAAGCTGCTGACGCCGGGGCTGGTCTTTGCCGAGGACGCCGAAAGATTCGCCGACGCGCTCGCCGCCAACGTCTCGCTCGGGACCGAGATCGCCGCGTCCTACGGCAGCGTGCCGGGCCGCGACGTGACCCTGCTCGCCGATCTCATGGCGACGCCGGTCCATCCCGAACTCGACGCGGTGCATGGGCGGATCGGGCCGGATACGATCGCAAAATTCTTGCTCACCTCCGGCTCGACCGGCAATCCCAAGGCCGTCATCAACACCCAGCGCATGATCTGCGCCAACCAGGTGATGCTGCGCGAGACGCTCGCCTTCCTGAAGGACGAGCCGCCGGTCATCGTCGACTGGCTGCCCTGGAACCACACCTTCGGCGGCAACCACAATATCGGGCTGACGCTCTACAATGGCGGCTCGATGTATCTCGACGCCGGCAAGCCGATGCCCGGCGGCATCGAGGAGACCGTACGCAATCTGCAGGAGATTTCGCCGACGGTCTATTTCAACGTGCCCAAGGGCTACGAGTCGCTGCTGCCCTATTTGCGCGACGACCAGGGCCTGCGCGCAAAATTCTTCGATCGGCTGCACGCGATGTTCTTCTCGGGCGCGGCGCTGTCGCCCTTCGTCTGGAACAGCCTCGACGAGCTCGCGGTGAAGGAGAAGGGCTATCGGGTGCCGATGCTGACGGGTCTCGGCGCCACCGAGACCGCGCCGTTCTTCATGTCGGTCAATCCGCGCACCAGCCGCTCCGGCCATGTCGGCCTGCCCGTCTCCGGCAACGACGCAAAACTGGTGCCCAACAACGGCAAGCTCGAGGTCCGCGCCAGGGGGCCGAACGTCATGCCCGGCTATTGGCGCCAGCCGGAGATGACTGAAAAGTCCTTCGACGAGGAAGGTTTTTACAAGCTCGGCGACGCGCTCAAGCCCGCCGATCCCGACGACTTCAATGCCGGCTTCGATTTCGATGGCCGCATCGGCGAGGATTTCAAGCTCGCCAGCGGCACCTGGGTCAGCGTCGGTCCCTTGCGCGCGCGCTTCGTGGCGGCCTGCGCGCCGCTGGTGCGCGACGTCGTCATCGCCGGCATCAACCGCGACGAGATCTCCGCGCTGGTGGTGCTCGATCTCGACGGCTGCCGGCTGATCAACCCGACGCTGGCGGCCGACGATCTCGTGGTCACCGCCCGCGACCGCCTGATCCGCGACGCCTTCCGCGAACGTTTCTCCCGGTTTCTGTCGACCGCCACCGGCTCCTCGACGCGGATCACGCGCGCGATCCTGGTGGATGAGCCGCTCTCGATCGATCGCGGCGAGGTCACCGACAAGGGCTCCATCAACCAGCGCGCGGTGCTGGAGCATCGCGCCGCGCTGATCGAGGAACTCTACGCAGACACCCCGCCAGACCGTGTGATAACGGTCGGCTAGAACAGGATGAATTTCGTTTGGACAGGTCGAGGCTCGCAGCTCCCTTCACCTCGCCCCGCTTGCGGGGAGAGGTCGAATTTGCGCAAGGCGAAAATTCGGGTGAGGGGGACGCTCCGCGAGTCGAACAGTTATCGTGTTCGCGGGGGCAGCCCCTCACCCCAACCCTCTCCCCGTAAGAACGGGGAGAGGGAGCACATCTAAGGAGAACGTCATGCAATTGAAGGATCAGGCAGCCATCGTCACCGGCGGCGCATCGGGACTGGGCGCGGCGACCGCGCGCAGGCTTGCGGCACAGGGCGCCAGGGTCGCCGTCTGCGACCTCAACGCAAAACTCGCTGAAAGCGTCGCCGCCGAGATCAAGGGCGTCGCGGTCGTGTGCGACGTCTCGGACGCGGCGTCCGCCGAAGCCGCGGTCGCCCAGGCCGCCAAGGCCCACGGCCCGGCGCGCGTGCTGGTCAACTGCGCCGGCATCGGCGTGGCAAAACGCGTCGTCGGGCGCGACGGGCCGATGGCGCTCGCCGACTTCGACAAGGTGATCAAGGTCAATTTGATCGGCACCTTCAACATGCTGCGGCTGGCCGCCACCGGCATGTCCAGGCTCGAGCCGCAGGCGAGCGGCGAGCGCGGCGTCATCATCAATACCGCCTCCGTCGCCGCCTTCGACGGCCAGATCGGTCAGTCGGCCTATTCAGCTTCCAAGGGCGGCATCGTCGGCATGACGCTGCCGATCGCGCGCGAACTCGCGCAGTTCGGCATCCGCGTGCTGACGATTGCGCCGGGCTTGTTCCTCACCCCGCTGCTCGCCAACCTGCCGCAGGAGGCCCAGGATTCGCTGGCCGCCTCGATCCCCTTCCCGCACCGGCTCGGCAATGCGGACGAGTTCGCCTCGCTCGCGCTGCACATGGTGGAAAACTCCTATCTCAACGGCGAAGTGGTGCGCCTCGACGGCTCGCTGCGCATGGCGCCGAAGTAGGCAGGGACGGGAATGTTCGTTCACCGGCGCGAGGTGCAGATCCAGTGGGGCGATTGCGACCCCGCCAACATCGTCTATTACCCGCGCTATTTTGCCATGTTCGACGATTCCACCTCGATCCTGTTCGAGGCGGCCGGCTTCTCCAAACAGGACATCGTCCACGATTACGGCCTGGTCGGCATCCCCATGGTGGACACGCGGGCGAAGTTCTATATCCCGTCGACCCATGGCGACTGGATCGCGATCGAGAGCAGGATCGAAAGCATCAAGCGCTCGAGCTTCGAGGTGAAGCACGACGTATTCAAGGGCGAGGCGCTGGCGATCGAGGCGTTCGAAACCCGCGTCCTGGTCGGCCGCGACCCGGCCAACCCGGACAGGCTGAAATCCGCGCCTTTCCCGCCCGAGATCATCGCGAAACTGACGGGGAGCTAAATCGACGCACCACCAAAAGACGGGGCTGAATTCGGTTTCAAAGTCTGCTTTCAAACAAGCATCTGAGGGAGGAACGAAATGAAACGATTTTACCTGACCGCAGCCGTCACGGCGGCTTCGCTTGCCTGGACTGCGCTGCCGGCGTCGGCCCAGACCAATGAGATCACCATCGGCATCACCGTGACGACCACGGGACCGGCCGCGGCGCTCGGCATCCCCGAACGCAATTCGCTGGAGTTCGTCGCCAAGGAGATCGGCGGCGTGCCGCTGAAGGTGATCGTGCTCGACGACGGCGGCGATCCGACCGCCGCCACCACCAACGCGCGACGCTTCGTCACCGAATCCAAGGCCGACGTCATCATGGGCTCGTCGACGACCCCGCCGAGCATTGCGGTGTCCAACGTGGCCAACGAAGCCGGCATTCCGCATCTCGGCCTTGCGCCGTTCCCGATCACGCCGGAACGCGCCAAGTGGTCGGTATCGATGCCGCAGCCGATTCCGATCGTTGGCAAGGTCATGTACGACCACATGAAGGCCCATGGCGTGAAGACCGTGGGCTATATCGGCTACTCCGACAGCTACGGCGATCTCTGGTTCAACGACTTCAAGACCCAGGCCGTACCGATGGGCATGACCATGGTCGACGAGGAGCGCTTTGCCCGCCCCGACACCTCGGTCACCGGCCAGGTGCTGAAGCTCGTTGCCGCCAATCCGGACGCGATCCTGGTCGGCGCCTCCGGCACGGCGGCTGCGCTGCCGCAGAGCGAGTTGCGCGAGCGCGGCTACAAGGGCCTGATCTACCAGACCCACGGCGCGGCCAGCATGGACTTCATCCGCATCGCCGGCAAGGCGGCGGAGGGCGTGCTGATGGCCTCCGGTCCCGTCATGGATCCGGAAGACCAGCCGGATAGCGCGCTCACCAAGAAGCCGGGCCTCGCGCTCAACAAGGCCTATGAAGCCAAGTATGGCCCCAACAGCCGGAGTCAGTTCGCCGGTCACTCCTACGACGCCTTCCTGGTGCTCGAGCGGGTGGTCCCGGTCGCATTGAAGAAGGCCAAGCCCGGCACGCCGGAATTCCGCGAGGCCATCCGCCAGGCGCTGATGAGCGAGAAGGACATCGCCGCGAGCCAGGGCGTCTACAACTTCACCGACAAGGACCGTTACGGCGTCGACGAGCGTGCCCGCATCCTGCTCACGGTGAAGGACGGCAAATACACGCTCGCGAAGTAACGCGCGCGTCGTCCAGAACGATCAGAGCCGGCCCGTCGGGCCGGCTCTTTTCTTTGCGGCTACCGGGACCGCGCCGTCATGCCGCCTGCGCGAGCCGCGTCCAGGCGAAGTCCGGATAGTACGTGCCCATCATCCGGTCGACATAGGCGACGAGGTTCGGAAACGTCTCGGCGCGCTCGCGCAGCCTGGATTCGAAGAACGGCGTCAGGATTCCGGCCAGCGCGCCGAAGGCGGTCGCGTCGACGCCGCAAGGCGCGTCGCCCATCAGATAGGGCTTGCCGTCGAGTTGCACCGACAGGGCGAACAGCGAGCGGACGGCGAGATCGACATCGTCATCGGGCGCGTGCCGGCCGAGGCCGGAGAGCAGATAGTTCTCGGCGACTCGGAATTGCGCGTCCTCGCGCAGCTTCTCGCGGCGGTGCTCCGGCGCCCCGTCGAAGAAATGCGCAGGCCCCTTGGCGAAATTGACGGGATCGACCCACCGCGCGCCGACCAACGCCCAATAGACGTGATGCTCGATCATGCGCTCGAGCGCCCAGGCCTGCGCGCGTTCCGTGAGCGAAAGGCCCGCGTCGAAATCGAAGCCGTATCTGCGCTCGATGTGCGCGCGGATGAAGGTCGAATCGGCCACCGCCTCGCCGTCGTCGTCGATGAACGGCAGCTGCCCCTTGGGGGACGCCGGCGGCATCGCCCGCTCCTTGCGATAGGGCAGCTCAGCCATCTTCAACTGCACCTCCGTCTTGGTGACGAAGGGGCTGATTTCCGGCAGGCCAAATCCGGCGCCAAAGCCATAAAGCGTGATCATCCGAGCACTCCTGATCCCCGAAATCTCTTCGGAACCTATCGCCAGGCTGCTGCCAGCATGGTGGCAGCAGCCGTGATATCCTGCGCGAAACGGGCCCCCTGCCAGGCGCGCCCCATGAAGGCCCGGACGATCGCGTTCGCGGCCTGAAGCAGCGAGCGCATGACGAGGGCGATGAGCGCGAGGCGGAGATCGGCGACCGTGAGATCGACCGAGCTGAGGCGCCCCAGCGCCCAGGTCTGCAGCAGCGCCGGCGCCCGCCACAGCGGGCTCGCCGGGCCGAGATGAGTGGGAATGATCATGGACAAATCCTCTTCAGTCGAAGCGTTGTCCCGGTATAGAACTCCCCTGCTGCCAACATCCTGTCAGCATCCGCGCGCCGCCCTTTGAGCCGCCACGCCGGCAGAGACGAATCGAGAGAGCTTCCATGAGACGCGCCGATCGGTTGTTTCAGATCATCCAGGTGCTGAGGCGCAGCCGCAAACCGCTGACCGCGGACGCGATCGCGGCCGAGCTCGAGACCTCCAAGCGCACCGTCTATCGCGACATCGCAACCCTGATCGGCCAGCGCGTGCCGATCCGCGGCGAGGCCGGCATGGGCTATGTCCTGGAGAAGGGATTCGACCTGCCGCCCCTGATGCTGACGCCGGACGAGATCGAAGCCGCGGTACTGGGCGCGCAATGGGTCGCGGGACACGCCGACACCGCGCTGGCGCGCGCCGCCGAGGACCTGATGGCCAAGATCGCCGACACCGTGCCCGAGCGGCTGCGCCCCTTCGTGCTGGAGCCGGCGAGCCGCGCGCGGCCGAGCTGGAACAGGGAGCCCGACCGCATGGACATGGTGCGCACCCGCACCCAGATCCACGAGGGCCGGAAGATCGCGCTGCGCTACCGCGACGAGCAGGGCCGCGACAGCGAGCGAACGATCTGGCCGATCGCGATCGGCTATCTCGAGGCCGTGCGCCTGCTCGCGGCCTGGTGCGAGCTGCGCAACGATTTCCGCAGTTTCCGCACCGACCGCGTGGTCGATGCGTCGTATCTCGACGAAAGATATCCGGAGCGGCGCGACGTGCTGCGCGCCAAATGGCGGCAGAGCCTGGTCTGGGGCCCGCCCAAGGACACCTGATCGAGATGGCTGAGGATACGCATCAAACGTCCGCCATCGACCTGTCGCGCCTGTGCCAGAGCTGCGGGGCCTGCTGCGCCTATTCGGCGAACTGGCCGCGCTTCACGATGGAGAGCGACGAGGCGCTGGAGCTGATCCCGGCGCAATTCGTCAACGAGCGGCAATCCGGCATGCGCTGCGAGGGCGACCGCTGCTCGGCGCTGCATGGGACGGTCGGGGAGGCAACGTCCTGCGGCATCTATGCCATGCGGCCGGAAGTGTGCCGCACCTGCATGCCGGGCGACGCCGAATGCGCGATCGCGCGACGGAAGTTCGGCTTGCCGGCGATTTGAGCGCGGCGGGGCGCGCGTCTAGGCCGGAACGGCCTCGGCCACGTCATCGTCGAGCTCGTCCTCCAGCGGCGCGAGGACGGAGAGCGGTTTCGTCGACAGCGTGATCGGCTTGCGACCGCCGGACAGGGACGGCGCAGCCTTCGTCGTGCCTTCGCGCGACAGCGCATGGAGCGTCGAGCCGACGCGGCCGCCGACCTCGATCAGTTCGCGCTCGCTGCAGCTCGCCGCGATCGCGACCGCCAGCGAGTGCAGATGGCTGCGCCGATAGCAGAACAGCGCCAGCCTCGCGCGCGCTTCGGGGGAAACGCTCTCGACGAGCCTCGGCAGGCCGCTTTCGCTGGCGCGGTACATCTCGCCAAGGAGTTCGTCGCGGACCGGGCAGAAATCGCTTTCGTAGGCGTCGCGGCTTGAAAACATTGCGGTTCTCCTCGTCGGCCGAGGATGGCGTACAATTCTCTAATGAAGGGTTAACCACGCCGGCCGGTAGTTCCCCGGTCGGCTTGCGCGTAGCGTGCGAATCGGAGCGGCCCGCCGCCGACGTCAGTTGGCCGCCATGAAGATCGACAGGCCGAAGCCGGTGAGATGGTGCAGCGCCTGGTCGATGCCGATCACGGTCCAGAACCAGGGGTGCTCCTGGTTGACACCGAGATTGGCCGAGACCATGCCCTTGGTGCGGTCGACCGTGATGTGGATCGCGAAATCGATCAGGGCGACGAACCAGAATTTCGGAGCCACGATCAGGATCAGCGGCAGCGCAACCGCAAAGTGAATCAGGCAGTGGACGAGAAGCGGCAGCGCCCAGCCGGTCTTCTGGTCCTTGCCGTGCGCCATCCAGGCGTTCTGCAGCACGAAATCGGCGATGATGTGCTTCAAGGTGAGCAGCAGCATCCAGCCAATGAGCGTTTCGACCAGAACCGCCGATGACATGGGTGGAAACGACAAGCCTGACGCCCTCGTTGAGGTGGGGAAAACAGATGGAGCGTTCAGCGCAGCTTCTTGTTGGATCCCGGCCAAATCGCCGGGATCAGTCTTTTATGACATCTCCAGCGCCGGAATGCATCGGGGGGAACCGGAAATTCGGCAGGTGTGGCCGAACGGCGATAGCGGGCGGGCCGCCCGAGCCGGTCGGGTAAGGTTACCAGCGGCTCGAAATTTGCTTTCTGCGGCCAGCTGGCTATCATCTCCGTCCAGAGAATAATCGTTCATTTTTCAGACGCTTACAAATTTTTATGGGCGTTTGCGGCCGTCCCAATTCGCCGCCCGCCCGACAACGCGATAAGGGCGGAGTGCTGCCATGAGTGCGGAAGGCCCAATGCCGACGAGCGAACCGCCCCCGCGACGTCCCAAGGCGCGCAAGACCAACCAGCAGCAGGTCCTGGTCTACGTCGTCCTGACCCTGGTGCTGTCGTTCGCCACCGTCTGGGCCAGCCGGATCATGTTGCGCAACACCGAGACGCTGACCTTTGCCGTCGGCGACGCCAACAGCGAGGAAGCGCGCTTTGCGGCCAAGCTCGCCGACGTGCTGAAGACCAACGCCTCCCGCCTCAAGATCAAGGTCGTGAACAACCCGGACAATGCCAAGGCGATCGCCCAGTTCGAGCGCAGGCAGGCCGACCTCGCGATCCTGCGCACCGACGGCAAGGTGCCGACGCGGGCGCGGACGATGGCGATCCTCGAGCATGACCTCGTGCTGCTGCTCGGTCCGGGCAACAAGAAGATCAAGTCGCTCGGCGAACTGAAGAAGAAGAAGATCGCCGTCGCCGCCCAAAGCGATTCCGCGCTGGCCTTCGTCCGCAGCATCCTCGACCTCCCCGACGGGTCGGAGGCCGCCGCACGGGTACAGATGGCGCCGCAGGGCGCCACGCTGGACAAGCTGCTCGCTCCCGGCGGCTATGGCGCGGTGGTCGCGATCGTGCACGCCTCGAAGGCGGTGCGGGACAAGGCCTACGAGCAGGTCGCCAGGCGTGGCGGCTTCACGCTCAACGCCATCGACGAGGTCAAGGTCCTGTCGCGCAAATTCCCCGGCATTTCCGAGGAGACGCTGTCGGCCGGCACGCTGTCGTCGGCTCCCGAAATTCCCGACGACGACCTCGACACGATCGGGCTCGAATGGCTGCTGGTGACGCAGTCGCGCATGGCCGCCAGCACCGCCGGCGAGCTCGCGCGGACCATCTACGAGAACAAGTCCGGACTTGGGCTCGACAATGGCTTCGCCACCCGGATCGAGCCCGCGTCGACCGACAAGGACGCCTTCGTGATGGCGCATCCGGGAGCCGCCGACTACATCAACGACGACACCAAGTCGTTCATGGACAAGTACAGCGACGTGATGTACCTCGGCGCCGGCGCGCTCAGCGTCATCGGCTCCATTTTCGCAGCGATCTACACCAAGATCACACGCATCGCGCCGGAGAAGGCGAGCGAGCTCTCCACCGCCATCCTCGACATCGGCGAGCGCATCGAGCATGCCCATTCGCTGGACGAGCTGGAGAGCCTGCAGGATGAGCTCGAAAGCATCCTGCGCGGCGCGGTCATCGGCTTGCGAGACGGCACGATCAGCATGGACGGGCTGGATACTTTCAAGCTCGGCTATGAATTCGTCCGCGACGATATCGGCATGCGTCGCGACTATCTGAAGCGGCACGCTGCCGACACGGCCAAGGCCCCGCGCGACGACGCCGCGGCGCCGCACGACGACAGCAACGTCGTGGTGGTGAAGACCGCACATAGCGCCTGAGTTTCGCGATCCGCCTCACCCGGCCGCGGCGTTCGCGGCGGCGGCGAGCGTCCGCGCCCGGATCTCCGCAATGGCCCTTTTCAGCGCCACCTGCCGGCGATCAGGCTCGGCCGCGGCGCGCGCCTCCGCCATCGCGCCGGCGAGATCGGCGAGCGGCAGCGCACCGTCGAAGGTCGGCTTGGCGAGCCCGTCGATGATGGCGTGCCAGTCGGCAAGCCCGTGGCGATAGGGATCGCCGTGGCCGGCGATCATGTCGGCGCTGTCGATGACCGCCGGCGTCGCCCTCGGCTGCTTGACGAGCGCGCGCGAGATCATGTGCAGCCAGCGTTCGACCCAGGCGCGCTCCTCGGCGTAACGGATCGAGTACAGCCGCCACCGTTTCAGCGCCGCCTCCAGCTTCAGGCGGCCGATGCCGACGCGGCTCGCATTCGAAAACCGGATCGAGACCCGCTTGTGCCGCCAGCCGACGGTGTCGAGCGCATCGAGCACCGGCTCGCCGGCAATCGCCGGCAGCGCGCCGATCAGCTCGTCGAAGCGGAACATCCGCACCTCGACCGAGGGCGGCCTGCCGGCATCGAGCTCGGCGAGCTTCAATTGCGCGATCCGGATCGGATCCTCGTAGGCCATCCGCTTCGCCATCAGGCGGGCGATGTCGCACAGCATGGTGCCGTCGACGCCGGGCCGATCGATGAAGCGCTTGACCCGGTCGACATAGAGCTGGGCGTAGCTCGTGCCCTGGTATTCGATGAGCAGATGGACGCCGTCGCCGACGACGGAGGCCGCAATTTCGGGCAAGCCCTCGGGCAGGGACGGCGGCGCATCGTCCTCCTCGCCGATCACATCGGCGAAAAGATAGCGAAGCGAAGACAGGATGCCGTCGTCCGACACGCGGGAGGTCTCCGTCACCCGGCTGCCGGCGACGCCGGCTTCGGCGCGGCGGCCGCGGCCTGCTGCGCGAGGCGCTGCTCCAGCGCGTTGAGATTCTGGAACAGCCGCGCGCTGGCCAGCCGCAGGAAGTAGAAGCCGAACGCCGGATTCTGCACGTAGAGCTCCTCGACCTTGTTGTAGCCGACGCTCAGGATCACGCCCGGCTCGACGCATTCCAGCGTCTGCGTGCGCGTGTTCGACGGCGACAGCATGCCGAGCTCGCCGACGATGGCGCCGACCGGCAGCTCGATGCCGGATTCGACCAGGCGGAAACGGCCGCTGACGATGTAGAGCATGTCCTCGGCCTTCTCGTCCTTGTAGAACAGCGCCTCCCCGGCCTTGCATTTGCGCTCGGTCATGAACGGCTTCAGCCAGTCCATCGACAGGTCGCTGTTGACCGATTTGCGGACGTCGCGGACGAGCTGCAGCATCTGGTGCAGCCGGTAGCCGTTCATGCCGAGCACGACGGTCTGCACCCCGATCACCAGATAATTGTGCGCGGGGATCGCGGTCACGATCAGGACGAGGTTGGTGAGAATGCCGAACACGCGCAGTGGGATCATGGTTCGCATGGTCGTGGTGGCCACCACGAACACGGAGGCGAAAAGCGCGCCGGCGGTTCCTGCGTGCTCTGCAATATGAGACGTATCCATCGGGCCAACCAACCTCGAATGACGGGCAACGGGCTTGCCGGGCACGCCGGCGCGCGGCAGCCTCCATATACGGGCAAATGGGTCGTCGTGTCTGCGATCCGGCCCCTGCCCGGCCCGGTTTCCGACCGGCCTTGGCCGCCCAGGGCCATGCGGCGGACGCCCCTCGTTGACGGGCTCCGCCCGCCCGGGCACTTTGGCGGCCAAGTCCCCGCCGGGACGACCAGCTATCCGCAAACCCGGGCCGCCTTCCCGCATGTCCAAGCCGTTGATACCCGCTCTGGGGCAGTTCGTGGCCGCCACGGCCGGCCGCAACATGACCAGAGCGGCCTATGCGGCGGTCGGGCTCGGCGTCCTGACCATGGTGCTGCTGACGATCAACCCGGCCTATGAGGCCGCCCACCATTGGGTCGATGCCGTTCTGTGGGTCTGCCTCGCCTATTTCGTGCTCGAATGGCTGGTCCGCCTGCGCCTGGCCGCCACGTCCGGCCGGGGATGGGCCTATACGGGCTCCTTCCGCGGCCTCGTCGACATCGTCTGCGCGCTGGCGATCCCGTTGGCCCTCGTGCTCGGTACCGAGCCCAGGACGGCGTGGCTCCTGGGGGTGCTCTGGCTGGTCAAGCTGGTTCCCGGCATTCCCGGCCTGCGGCAGCTACGGCGGGTGCTGGTGCTGGAGTCCGGGCCGCTGTTGAGCGTGCTGCTGATCTTCCTGATGATCCTGTTCCTGAGCTCGGTCGCGGTCTATTTCCTGGAGCGCGACGTGCAACCGCAGACCTTCGGCAGCATCCCCGCCGCCCTGTGGTGGGCGGTGGCGACGCTGACGACGACCGGCTACGGCGACGTGGTGCCGGTGACCCCGCTCGGGCGGATGGTGGCGGCGCTGGTGATGATCTCGGGCCTCGGCGTGTTCGGGCTCTGGACCGGCATTCTGGCGACCGGCTTTGCCGCGGAGACCCGCCGCGACAACTTCCTCAAGACCTGGGAATCCGTCAGCAAGGTGCCGTTCTTTGCGGCGCTCGGACCGGCGGCGATCGCCGACGTCACCCACATGCTGCGCACCATGGACCTGCCGCCGCGCACCATGATCATCCGGAAGGGCCAGCAGGGCGACTGCATGTATTTCATCGCCTCCGGCGAGGTCGAGGTCGACCTGCCCGGAAAGAAGGTGCAGCTCGGCGAGGGCGCCTTCTTCGGCGAGATGGCGCTGCTCGGCAACAATGTGCGCGGCGCCAGCGTCACGACCACCAAGGTGTCGCGCCTTCTGGTGCTCGACCTCGTCGACTTCCGCGTGCTGATGGCGCGCCATCCCGATCTCGCCGTGACGATCGATGCGGAAGCCAAGCGGCGCGCGCTCGAGAACAAGTAAGTGGAGACGACCATGACTGAAGCGGCCGAGACCGGAGGCAGTCCCGTGCTCGAGATCGAAGGCGCCCGCGCCACCATTCGCCTCAACCGGCCGAGGCATCTCAACCGGCTGCAGGCCGAGGACCTCGACGAGCTCATGGCCCTGTTCGACCGGATCGAGGCCGATCCGGCCATCCGCGTGCTGGTGCTGACCGGGACCGGCCGCGCCTTCTCCGCCGGCTATGACCTCAATTCGGTCGCCGAGCGCGCCGTCAGCGTCAGGGAGCAACGGAGCGCGGGCTCGGCCTTCGAAGTCGTGGTCAACAGGCTGGAGGATCTCGGCGTGCCGACGATCTGCCGGCTCAACGGCGGCGTCTATGGCGGCTCGACCGACCTCGCGCTCGCCTGCGATTTCCGCATCGGCGCCGACACCGTCGAGATGTTCATGCCCGCGGCGCGCCTCGGGCTGCATTACTACAGGAGCGGCATCAAGCGCTACGTCACGCGACTTGGCGTCGACAATGCCAAGATGCTGTTTCTGACCGCACGCAAGATCGGCGCGCCGGAGATGCTGCGCATCGGCTACCTCACCGACATGGTGCCGATGGAGTTTCTGGACGAGGAAGTCGACAGGCTCGCAGGCCTGCTCGCCGGCAATGCGCCGATGGCTATGCGCGGCATGAAGCGCGCCATCAACGAGTTCGCCCGCGGCGCACTCGACGAGGCCGCCGCCGACGCCCGCCACCGCGACAGCATGCGCGGCGACGAGATCAAGGAAGGCATCAAGGCCTTTTTGGAAAAGCGCCCGCCACGGTTTTAACGCGGGTCCGGCCGGAACTTCCGGGTCAAAAACAAAATCTGCGGAACAACCCCATGCACAGTGGTGGCGCATCCTGCAAAACCACTTGACACGTCGGGCAAATCACCTGGATGGCGCCAGGGCAAGGCAGCTCTCCGCCTTCGACAACCAGCTCAGATGCGTAGCCCGTATCAAGCGAAGCGGAATACGGGAACGGGTGGCCCCGCATTCCGCTTCGCTCCATGCGGGCTACGGGTTGGAGCAACGCCCTCCCGACATCGCCGATCATCAGGCCACCGAGCCGAGCCTGGGGGCGTGCGCCTTCCGCCCGGTCAAGCTCGCGCCCTCGTCGATGAATGCGTTGCGCTGCGCGACCCAGCTTTCGGCACGCGCAAGTCGCAGCGAGGGCGCAAAAAGGTAACCTTGGCCGATGTCGCAGCCGGCGCGGCGGATTCTCGCCAGCGTCTCCGCGCTTTCGACACCCTCGGCGACCACCTTCATGTTGAACGCACGTGCCAGCCCGACGGAGGCATCAATGATCTTCATCATGTCCTCGTCGGCGGCGCAACCCTTGACGAAGGACTGATCGATCTTCAGCTCGCTGAAGGGGAGCTTCGCCAGCGCCGACAGGGACGAATATCCGGTCCCGAAATCGTCGATGGCGGCGCCGATGTTCTTGATGCGCAGCCGCACCAGGATGTCCATGGCGCGATCGACATCAGCCATCGCGGTCGTCTCGGTGATCTCCGCGATCAGCGAATGCGGTGACACGCCTTCCCGGCGCAGGATGTCCTCGATCCGCTCGGGCAGTGCGAGGTCGGACAACAGCGCCCCCGAGACGTTGACCGCGATCGTGAAGCCCGGATAGGCCTCGACCAGCTTGCGCCCCTCGGACATCGCCGAGGTCAGGATGCACTCGGTCAGTTGCGGTATCAGGCCGTGGTGCTCGGCAATCGGGATGAAGGTCATCGGGGAAATTACCCCGAACTCCGGCGTGTCCCAGCGTGCCAGGGCCTCGGCGCCCACGACCTTTCCGCTCTCGAGATCGACCTTGGGCTGGAATTCGACCAGGAATTCGCCCTGCGCGATCCCGGCCGAGATGCGCTCGGGCGCGACGTCGAATTGCGTGAGACCGGCACCGGCGATGCTCGGCGACTGATGCCGCAGCCGCAGCACCTCCCGCAACTGGTCCAGGTCCAGCGGCTTGGTGAGCGAGCCGGCCACGAACAGGCCCAATCCCTGGGCAACCCGCCTGGTCGAGTTCATGATGCGGCCGTCGCAGCCGCTGATGATCGCGATCGACATCCCGTGAAGCCGGCGGTCGGCGACGAGTCGCAGCAGCTCGACGCCGTCCCGCTCGCCGAGCGACAAATCGAGGGTCATCATGTCGAACGACTCGGTGCGCAGGATCGCCTCGGCGATCTCGAAGGACGGCGCGAGCACGCAGTCGTAGCCGAGCTTCGCGCCGATCTTGCCGATCACGGTGCGCTGCACGAGATCGTCATCGACGACCAGCAGCCGCCCGATCGATTCGGCCGCCTCGTTGGCAATTCTCCTCATCGTGCAATCTCCATGTTCGAGGCCAGCAGCACCGACCTGGCGAAATCCGCGGTCTCCTCGAAGACCCGGCGCAACGTCGCCGTCGCGCATTTCAGTTCGTCGGGACCCATGTTCAGCGCATTCTGTTCCAGCGTCAGCGCGAGTCCCGACAGCGCGGCGAATCCGAACGTCCCGGCCGAGCTCTTGATCGAATGCGCCTCCTGCCGGACCAGGGCCGGATCGGGCTTGTCCGAGCCGAGCACGTCGATCTTCCGCTGCGTGTCCTCGAGAAACGCCTTCAGGACCTCGGCAACGTCCTCGGCGCCGAGCTCCGCGACCAGCAGGCGAAGCACGTTCCTGTCGAAGGCGAGATTC
>NZ_JAGWUA010000095.1 GCF_028868675.1 Bradyrhizobium sp. | reverse complement strand
TTGTTCTGCGCGAAGGCGTGCAGCAGGTTGATGCGCATCAGCCAGTTGGCGTCGCGCCAGAACAGCCCGCCGCCGATGCGCAGGGGCGGAATGCGCGGCACGTTGCTGCCGTCGGTGAAGGTGGCGCGGACGACGTCGAGCTGGTTCTCGATGCCCCAGATGCCGCCCTCGAACGGCCCGACGTCGAGCTGCGACTGGAATTCGCCGCCGCGGAAGGTGGCGTCGCGCTGGGAATAGATCGCCTGGTTCAGCTCGGCGCCGGGCGTGCCGCAGGAGGCGAAATCGTCATTGCACATCACGCCGGTGAGGCGGCGATAGATGAAATTGTGGAAGCGGGTGGCGTAGGCGGTCGCCTCGAACCGGAACGGCCCCGTCGCCTTGCGCAAGCCCACCTCGACGGACCTTGCCGTCTCGATCGCCAGGTTCGGATTGCCGATGTCGAAGGTGTCGGTGGCGTCGTGGGCGCCGCGCGAAAACAGTTCGGCGGGTCTTGGCGCGCGCTCGACATATTGCGCGGTGATGCTGCCGACCATGCCGCCCGGCAGATCCCGCAGCAGCCCGATGCCGCCGCTCTTCGGCGTGTAGGCCGGAGTGCGCGCGACGGCGGCCTGCGGCGCGCCGTTCGGCAGATAGTCGGCAGGGAAGTCCGGCGTGGTGCCGTGCAGCTCGACATGCTCGATGCGTCCGGCGATCTGCGCCCGCGTCTCTCCGCCGAACCTGAACTCGTTGAAGGCGTAGCCGGCGACGCGATCGTTGCGGTTCGGATCCCACAGGCCGTTGAACGGCGTGCCGGGATTGTCCGGGCTCGGCGCGGTCAGTTCCTGATGGCCGGCCTGCAGGCCGAACGTCGTCGTCACCTCGGCAAAACGCGCGTTGAACGGCATCAGCTGTACCTCGGTGCGCAGCTCCTGCTCCCTGTTGGTGAAGGTCTGCCGCACGCCGTCGGTCGTGGGATCCGCCGGGACGAGCAGCCCGATCTCGTTGTGGCGGTAGTCGGTCGCGCCGGCCCAGAGGCGGATGACCTCGATCGCGGCGGCGTCGGGCCGCACCTCGCCCTTGACGTTGATCCTGGTCTGGTGGCCGTCGATGCGGGTGTTGTGGTCGGCGCCGTCGATGCCGGGGATATGATAGAGCGAGTCGTTCTGGGTGATCGCGGCGCCGATGAAGCCGCCCTGGAAGAGATAGGAGCCGCCGAGCGAGGCGCCGTCCGACTGCGTCGCCGAATTCGGCTGGCGGCCGTTCACCGGGCGGGTCTGGTCGAACAGGTACGGATAGCCGGGAATGCCGTAGTCCGAGGTCTTGCGGCCATAGGCATCGGCATGGACGGCAAAATGCCCGGCGCCGCCGTCGAGCAGCACGCCGCCCTCGGCACCGCGATCGACCGAGCTGAAGGCGGTGCGCGTCTCGGCGGTGACGCAAGGCGCCGGCTGCGGCGCCGCGCAAGTCGGCAGCGAGTCGGGAATGCGGTTGTTGGTCGCGCTGACGACGCCGCCGATCGAGGTCGAGCCGTAACGCAGCGCCGCCGGTCCGCGCACCACCTCGACCTGACTGGTGGCAAGGGGATCGATGGGAACGAAATGATCTTCGCCGAGATCGGACGCGCCACCGCCGTTGGTGCCGTTCTCGACGATGCCGACGCGGTTGTTGTCGAGGCCGCGGATGATCGGCCGGCTCGAGGCGCCGGGCGCGAAGCCCGAGCCGGTGATGCCGGGCTTTGCGAACAGGAGGTCGCCGAGCTGCCCGCCGCCCGCGCGGAGGATGTCCTCGTTCGGCACGACGGTGACGGTCGCAAACTGGTCCGCGACGATCGGCAGCGCGCCTTGTGGGGGCGCGGCAGGCGCCGCCTCCGGGCCGCGCTCGCGGTTGCGTGCGGTTCCGTGCGCGATGCGTGCCGCGGTGCGTGCGGGTACGGTAGGCCGCCGGACGGCGGGGCTTGGTGCGGTGACCGCCACGGCCGGCAGCTCCATCGCCGGCTTGTCTTCTGCCGAGGCAGTCGTGGCGGCGATGCCGAGCAGGAGCAGGCTTACTCCGCCCAGACGCGGCGCGCGTCGTGATGACGATGTCATTGTCCCGATTCCGGATCAGGCGCCGGCCGCTGGATGTTTCATGGATGGGCGGCGGCCTGCCGTCGCGATGCGACGGAGTGCGACTTCGATTGCATCCCGGAGCAAGCGGACTTGCGCGAAAGCGCGGACGAGCCCGGGACGCGATGGATCAAGTCTTGAGGATCAGGACGCGGGAGGGGCGCGCGGTTGGAACGCCGTGCCGGCCGTCTTCAGATGAATGAATTCGGCGTCGGTGGTGAGATAGAGGAATTCGACCGCCTGCGGCAGCACCAGCGATGGCGGTGTTGCGAACACCACGGTGCTCGCCATCGACACCACCGCACAGATCGCGCAATTGTCGTCGCCGCGTTGATCCCGGTCCGGGATATCGGGGGACTGCTGCTGTGCGGCCTGCTGCGGCGTGGATTTCAGGATCGGCGCGGCCTGCGCGAACCCGTGGCTGTGTCCGAACGACAGCGCGAACTGCACCAGCAGCGCGAAGAGCGCGAGCCGGGCGCCGCGCCTGATGTTCGATCGGAACCACTTCATGCGAAAACACACTCGCGCGAAGCCGTCGCCGGTGTCAACGGCCGCACGGCTGCCGTCGCCGCCCGCTCGCTCGATGTGATCTTTCCGCAACTGCGGTGCGCGTCAGCGCCCCTCGCGGACCCAGGTCGCGGCGAAGGCGCCGAGCAGCAGCAACAGCCCGATCAGGCCGGCGAAGATCGGCAGCACGCCGACGCCCTTGACGACGCTGGCCTCGCGCATCCTGACACCCATCCAGCCGTCACCGTGGAATACCGTCGACGAGCGCACCGGCACGATGCGCGGCAGTTCGACGCTTCCGCCGTCGGCGATGCGCACCGCGTCGCCGCCGGTGGCCTGCGCCAAGGGCTTCACCACGTCGGTCGAGGAGGTCACTTCCGAAAATTCCTTCGGGTTGGTCGGCCCGACGTTGATCAGCGCCTTCAGCGTGCCGTCGGTCGCCTGCCACAGGCCGAGCTCGCTCGCCGGCAGGCTCGCACGCCACTCGCCGGGCTCGCCGGCATTCAGCGTCAGGTCGTGCGTGACGCCGGAAGGCGAGGTCACCGTCACGGGCTGCACGCTGTCGGACATGGTCTGGCGCACCACCACGAGATCCTTGCCTTGCACCTGCAGGCGCAGCGCTTCCTCGTCCAGATCGGGCTGCTTCATCAGCCAGTGCGACATCCGCCTGAGCAGATCGAGATGCGGGCCGCCGCCCTCATAGCCGCGCGCCCACAGCCAGATGTGGTCGGAGAGCAGGAGCGCCACGCGGCCCTCGCCGAAGCGCGACAGGAACAACAGCGGCTTGCCGTCGGCCCCGGTCATGACCGGCGGGCTGATCGCGTTGCGGGTATCGACGGTGCGGAAGAACCGGCTCCAATGCGGCGGCTCGCTCGCCGAGCCTTCCAGGCCGCGCGTGACGGGATGGCGTTTGCCGGTGTCGGAGAGATGCGCATAGAACGGCTTCTCGGTCACGCCGACCGGCTCGGCCGGCAGCACCGAATCCAGCGGCGTGCGCCAGATGCTGGTGTTCGAGGCGTAGTCGGGGCCGGCCGAGACCAGCACCGCGCCGCCCGCGCGCACATAGCGCGCGATGTTGTCGAAATAGGCGATCGGCAGCACGCCCTGGCGGGCGTAGCGGTCGAAGATGATCAGCTGGAATTCGTTGATCTTCTGCTGGAACAGCTCGCGGGTCGGAAACGCGATCAGCGACAATTCGTTGATCGGCGTGCCGTCCTGCTTCTCCGGCGGACGCAAAATCGTGAAATGCACGAGATCGACGCTGGCGTCCGACTTCAGCAGGTTGCGCCAGGTCCGCTCGCCGGAATGCGGCTCGCCGGAGACGAGCAGCACGCGCAGCTTGTCGCGCACGCCGTCGATCGCCACCACCGCGCGGTTGTTGACCGGCGTGAGCTCGCGCTCGAGCGGCGCGGCCTCGATCTCCACGATGTTCGGGCCGGCATGCTTGATGTCGACGTCGACGCTGGAGGTCTGGCCGCTCGACAGCGTGCGTTCGCTGATCATCTCGCCGTCGCGGCGAATCGTGACCTTGGCGCGCTCGCCGCTCACGCCCTGGTCGTCGAGCCGGTAGGTGATGGTCTGGGTCTGGCCGACGATGCCGAAGCGCGGCGCGGCCGTGATCGCGATGCGGCGGTCGCGCTCGCCCTTCTGGCCCGTGATCAGGGCATGCACCGGCGCCTGGAAGCCGAGCGCAGCCGCGTTGGCGGGAACGTCGTGGACGCGGCCGTCGGTGATCAGGAAGGCGCCTGCGACGCGGTCGACCGGCACGTCGGACAGCGCGGAGGCGAGTGCGCCGAACAGCTTCGTGCCGTCGGTCTCGCCGTCGGCCTGTCCGGCATCGACCACGCGCACCTCGAGGCCCTTGATCTTCTTCAGGCTGTCGAGCAGCGCCTCCTGCGCCTGCGCCGCCTCGCGGGTGCGGTTGCCGAAGTTCTGGCTCGGGCTCTTGTCGACGACGACGGCGGCGACCGAGGTCAGCGGCTCGCGGTCCTCGCGGGTGAAGGAGGGGTTGGCGAGCGCGAGCAGGAACAGCGCCAGCGCGGCCACGCGCACCGCGGCGCCGCGCGCCCGGGCGAGCAGCAGGATGCCGGCCATGACCACGATGGCGCCGAGGGCGAGCCACAGCACGAGCGAGGGCACCAGCGGCGTGAAGGCGATGCCGTAGTTCATGGCGATCCTATTGCCCCAACCGCTCGATCAGGGCCGGCGCGTGCACCTGGTCGGCCTTGTAGTTGCCGGTCAGCGTGTACATCACGATGTTGACGCCGGCGCGGAAGGCGAATTCGCGCTGGCGCGGCTCGCCTGGGGTGAGCGGCAGCATCGGCTGGCCGTCGGGACGGAGCGCCCAGGCGCCGGCGAGGTCGTTCGAGGTGATGATGATCGGCGAGACGCCGTCGCCGCCGCGCGCCGGCCGCGAGGCCGCCTCGTCATCGTCGTCGCGCGGCAGGGCCTCGACCCAGGTCTGGCCGGAGTTGAAGCGGCCGGGGAAGTCGCGCAGCAGATAGAAGGTCTTGGTCAGCACGTGCTCGCGCGGCACCGGCTCGAGTTCCGGTACGTCGAGGGACGACAGGATATCGCGCAACGCCTGCATGCCGGGCGTCTGCGAGGCGCCGTTCTTGCCGGGCGGTGCCTCGACCGCGTCGCGGGTGTCGAAGACCACGGTGCCGCCCTGCTTCATGTAGGCGTCGATCTTGTTCATGGCGTCCTGCGGTGGCTTCGGCGCGCCGGGCACGATCGGCCAGTAGATCAGCGGGAAGAAGGCGAGTTCGTCACGGGCGGGATCGACGCCGACGGGATCGCCGGCCTCGAGCGCGGTGCGCTGCGCCAGGAACAGCGTCAGCCCGGCCATGCCGGCCTTGACGATGGAATCGACGTCGGCATTGCCGGTGACGACATAGGCGAGCCGGGTCTGCGACACCGCGCGCATGGCGAAATCGTCGCTTGCGCTCTGGGCGCGCGCCGGGAACGGCGCCAGCGCGCCGGCGAGGATCAGGCCGAAGGCGATCGCGGCCGGCGCGGCGCGGCGGCGCAGCAGCGCGGCCAGCCCGCCGCCGAGCAGCGCGACGATGACCGCGTCGATCAGGAACAGCGCGAGCGCGGCCGACAGCAGCCAGCCGCGCAGGTCGCGCGGCTCAGCGTTGGTGTAGGTGGCGTGGCGGGCGTTGAGGCTCGCGGTGTCGAGCGCCGCGATGCGGTCGGCGGCGGCGAGCGTGTTGACGGCCAGCGGGCCTTCCGCGGGCCCGTAGAAGCCGGGCGGATGGTCGGAGGTGGCGCGGTCGCGATAGTCGGCCGACAGCGGCTTGGCGCTCGCCGGCGGCGGGCCGAACGCGCCGAAGCCGTCGAGGATGTGCAGCGGCGCCACCGTCTCGGTGCTCGGCTCGCCGGCAACGCCGGCGCCGGGCTTGGACGTGTAGCCGGACATGTCGACGATCCGTCTCAGCATCTCGACGAAGGTGCCCGACATCGGCAGATCGGACCAGCGCATGTCGGCGCTGACGTGAAACAGGCTTACCACTCCCTTGCCGCGATGCTCGCCGGTGACGAGCGGCGTGCCGTCCTCGAGCGAGGCCCAGCTCCTGGTCGCGAGCACCGCGTCGGGCTCGGCGAGCACCTGCCGGTTGACGGTGACGTCCTTTGGCACCGCGATGCCGGCAAACGGACCGTCGGCGGTGAAGGCCGTCAGGTGCTGCGGCTTCTCCCAGGTCAGGCTGCCGCCGAGCGTGCGGCCGCCCTTGCGCAGCTTCACCGGTACGAGATCGTCTTCGGCCTGTGCGAGCCTCGGACCCGCGAAGCGCACCAGCACGCCGCCCTGGTCGATCCAGGCGTTGAGGCGCTCGCGCAGCTCGGGCGCGATCGTGCCGACGTCGGCGAGGATGATCATCGGCAGCTTCTGGTCGAGGAATTGCGTGATGCCCTGCTGCGGCGCGCCCTTGTCGGGCAGGCGGACGTCGGCGAACGGCGAGAGTGCGCGGGTGAGATAGAAGGTCGGCGCCAGCAGGGGCTGCGCCGTCTCGCTGCTCGAGCCCGAGACGATGCCGATCGCTCGCCGGCGCCAGCGCTTGTCGAGGAGCTGCACGGCGCCGGCCGAGCGCTCGCCGGCGATTTCGAGCCGGGTGATGTCGTTGCGCAACTCGACCGGCAGGTCGAACGCCGCCTCGGTCTCCTTGTCCTGGGGGGCGAAGGCGTAGCGCGCCTCGCCGATCGGCGAGCCCTTCTGGTCGAGCGCCCGCACGGTGCCGGCGGCAAGGCCGCTGTCGGTGCGCAGCACCTTGACCGTCATCTTGGCGGCCGCGTTTTCGGCCGCGACCAGCGCGAGCGGGGAGGGCGTGCCACCTGCAAAGATCGTCAAGGCGCGATCTCCGATCGTCCTGCCGAGGCCCTGGACGAATTCCTCGCCGCGGCCGGTATCGACGCCGTCCGAGAGCCAGGCGATCTCGCAATCGCCGGTCGATTTCAGGAAACGATCCATCGCGGTCAAGGTTTCAACGCGATCGATGGAATACGGCTTTGGCGTCAGTTGCCGCAGCGCGACGCGCGCGGCGCCGGCCGGCATCAGGGTGATGTCGCGGTTCGGTTCCGACAATGGCACCAGCGCGATGGCGCGGCGGTCGTTCTCGGCATCGGCGATCAGCTCGTCGGCGGCCCTGATCCGCGCGTCCCAGTTCGAGGCGGCGCTCCAGCCGTCGTCGAGCACGATCATCAAAGGCGCCTTGCTGGCGGCGAGGCCGGTCTGCGGATTCCAGATCGGGCCCGCGGCGGCGAAGATCACCAGCGCGGCCGCGAGCAGGCGCAGCGCGGTCAGCCACCACGGCGTGCGCGAGGGCGTCTCTTCCCTCGGCGCAATGTCGAACAACAGCCGCGTCGGTGGAAACTCGATCCGGCGCGGCCGCGGCGGCATCACGCGCAAGAGCCACCACAGCACCGGCAGGCTGACGAGCCCGATCAGGAGCAGCGGTTCGGTGAAGGCGAGGGGCAATCCCATCATGCGGCCGGCCCCGCCTTGATGGTCGAGGAGCGCGCGCCGGATTTGCTGACCTGCATGCCGGCATGCAGGAACAGCAGCAGTTCGGCGGCGGAGCGCTCGGTCGAATGCGTCGTGAACAGCCAGTCGAGCCTGTTGGTCTCGTTGCGGATCTGGTCGCGGTGCAGCGCCAGCCGCGCGGTGTAGTCCTGCGCCCAGCTTTCGGCCCGGCCCGCGGTGATCGCGCCAAAACCTTCCGGCTCGATGAATTCGATGCGGCCGGAATAGGGGAAGGTCTCTTCGGCGGGATCCACGATCTGCACCAGCGCGCCGTGGGCGCCGGAGCCGGACAGGCCGGCGAGCATGGTCCGGATCTCCGCGATCGGCGACCAGAAGTCGGAGAGCACCACGATCTCGGCGAGCGCGGAGGGCACGAAGGACGGTGGCAGGCTCGGGCGCTCGGCTTCGTCATGCAGCATCGCCTGCGCCATCTTGTCGATGACGCTGCGGCTTGCGGTGGGGCTCATCAGGCCGGGGATGCCGACGCGCTCGCCGCCGGCGACCAGGAGCTCGGCCAGCGCGAAGGCGACGATCAGGCCGCGCTCGAGCTTGGAGTCGCGCGCCCGCTTCGAGGCAAACGCCATCGAGGGCGAGCGGTCCGGCCAGATCCATACCGTGTGCGCGGCTTCCCATTCCTGCTCGCGGACATAGAGATGGTCGTCGCGCGCCGAGCGCCGCCAGTCGACGTTCTGCGACGGCTCGCCGGAGACGAAGCGGCGATACTGCCAGAAGCTTTCGCCGGAGCCGGCGCGGCGGCGGCCGTGCAGGCCGTGGATGACGTTGGCGGCGATGCGGCGGGCTTCCAGCACGAGGCGCGGCAGCGAGGCGGCGAGCGTGCGGCTTTCGCCATCGGCGCGTCGGATCGCTACGATCTCCCTGGCTGTGTGCCCGTTTTCCGCGGCCATCAACCGATCCGTGTCTTCAACTGCCGGATCACGTCCGGAATCGTGCGCCCTTCGGCGCGGGCTGAGAAGGTCAGCGCCATGCGATGCTTCAGCACCGGCTCGGCGAGGTCGAGCACGTCGTCGATCGAGGGCGCAAGGCGGCCGTCGAGCAGGGCGCGGGCGCGCACCGCCAGCATCAGCGACTGGCTGGCGCGGGGACCGGGTCCCCAGGCGATCAGCTTGCCGGCGTCGCCGCCCTCGGGTCCCGGGCGGGCCGAGCGGACCAGCGACAGGATCGCCTCCACCACGGAATCGCCGACCGGCAGACGACGGACGAGCCGCTGCGCGATGATCAGCGCCTCGACGTTCATCGACCCCTTCGCCAGCGTCTCCTCCGCGCCGGTGGTCTCGAACAGGATGCGCCGCTCGGCGTCGCGATCGGGATAGTCGACGTCGATCTCCATCAGGAAGCGGTCGAGCTGCGCCTCGGGCAGCGGATAGGTGCCTTCCTGCTCCAGCGGGTTCTGCGTCGCGAGCACGTGGAACGGCTTCGGCAGGTCATGGCGCGCGCCGGCGACCGTGATGTGCTGCTCCTGCATCGCCTGCAACAGCGCCGATTGCGTGCGCGGGCTGGCGCGGTTGATCTCGTCGGCCATCAGGAGCTGCGCGAACACGGGGCCGGCGATGAAGCGGAACGAGCGCTTGCCCGCGGCGCTCTCGTCCAGCACCTCGGCGCCGAGAATGTCCGAGGGCATCAGGTCGGGCGTGAACTGGATGCGCTTGGCATCGAGGCCGAGCGTGACGCCGAGCGTCTCGACGAGCTTGGTCTTGGCAAGGCCCGGCACGCCGATCAGGAGCGCGTGACCGCCGGAGAGGATCGTCACCAGCGTGTTCTCGATCACCCGGTCCTGGCCGAAGATCACGTTCGCGATCGCGTCCTTGGCCGCGCGAATCTGCGCCGAGACCTGCTCGGCCGACCGGACGATCCCGTCCTCGAGTTTTTCGACACTTTCCGCCATCGGTTAGCTCCCTGGCCGCTCGCGCAAGCTGCTGCGTCGTCATGTCATGGGCTCCATGCTAAACTTGCAGGAAGGCCATGTATTCGTTGAATTAACCTATCCCCACCTTATCGGCTTGAGGGTATGTAGGGCATCACGAAGTGGCGACCTCGACCCCGGGCGATCCCGGTGTGGAACCGCACACCAAACTACAACTTAGACCTGCACCAATCGTGCCAATTGACGAAGATCAGAACCAACGAAGATCGGGGCCAACCATGGCGAACCAAGGGCAGAGCACCGGCCAGGGACTTGAAGGGTTGACCGCCGCCGCCAGGAATGCCGGCGGCGCCCACAAGGGTCTGCCTCCGGTGCATCTGTGGAATCCGCCGTTCTGCGGCGATCTCGACATCCGAATCGCTCGCGATGGTACATGGTTCTACATGGGCACGCCAATCGGCCGCCCGGCGCTGGTGCGCCTGTTCTCGACCATCCTGAAGCGCGAGGGCGACAAGCACTTTCTCGTCACGCCGGTGGAGAAGGTCGGCATTCGCGTCGACGATGCGCCGTTCATGGCGGTCGAGATGCGGCAGGACGGCGAGGGCGACGGGCGCGTGCTGTGCTTCCGCACCAACGTCGACGACTGGGTCACCTGCGATCGCGCGCACGGCTTGCGCTTCGCGGAGGCGGCGGATGGCGGGCTGACGCCCTATCTCCACGTTCGTGCCGATCTCTGGGCCAAGGTCACCCGCGCGATCTACTACGATCTGGTTGACATCGGCGAGGAGCGGATGGTCGATGGCCAGCCGATGTTCGGCGTCGAGTCGGCCGGCGAGTTCTTCCCGATGGCCGATGCGGAGCAGGTGAGGGCCGCGCCTTGAGCGAGCAGATATTGAAGGACCAACCCGCCGGCGTCGGCGCGGCGGAGTTTTTCGGCCGCTCGAAGCTGCGGCTCGGCTTCGACGTTCCGCGCGGCCTGTACGACCCGAACATCATTCCGGCCTCGGGCGATCCCGGCACCGACAGGATGCTGGAGATCATCGCGCGCGAGCAGCCGGTGCGGCCGGCTGCGGTCCTGATTCCCGTGGTCGACCATCCCGAGCCGACCGTGCTCCTGACGCAGCGTTCGCCCCATCTCAACAGCCATGCCGGCCAGATCGCCTTTCCCGGCGGCAAGATCGACGCGACCGATGCCTCTCCGCTCGACGCCGCGCTGCGCGAGGCCGAGGAAGAGGTCGGGCTGGCGCGCGAATTCGTCGAGCCGATCGGCTATCTCGATCTCTACGGCACCGCCTTCGGCTTCCGGATCCTGCCGACGGTCGCCCGGGTGCGGCCGGGCTTTTCGCTCGCCATCAACCATTCCGAGGTTGATGATGCCTTCGAGGTGCCGCTATCCTTCCTGATGAACCCGGACAACCATCAGCTGCACAGCAAGGAATTCCGCGGCATGGAGCGCTCCTACTACGCCATGCCGTTTGCCGAGCGGTACATCTGGGGCGCGACCGCAGGGATATTGCGTGTGCTCTATGAGCGGATCTATCTGCCATGATCCGGCCGGCGCTGACCGAGATCGGAATTTTCCTCATTCCGTTCGCCGTCTATGCGCTGTTCCTGGTCGCGACCCGTTCCAGCCTGTTGGTGCAATCCTCCTGGTCGGTCTCCACCATCGCCCGCCTCGCGCTGCTGGCGTTCCTGCTGGTGATCGCGAGCCTGGTCGGGCTCGCGCATTTCTCCGGCGCCCCGCCGGAATCGACCTACGTGCCGGCCCACATCGAGAACGGCCGCCTGGTGCCAGGACTGGAGAAATCAGGTGTGGAGAGATCGGGGTTGGAGAAATCAGGTGTCGAAAAATGATGGTTGAGAAATGAGCGACGTGCGCCTGCTCGACCATGCGCCCTGGTTGACCTCCGGCGGGACGGCGCGCGTCCTGCAATTGTTGAACGGGAACGGGGAAGAGGCGCGCGTGGTCGGCGGCGCGGTGCGCAACGCGCTTCTGAAGCTGCCGCCCGGCGACATCGACATCGCGACCACCGCGCTGCCGGACGAGGTGATGCGCCGCGCAAGGAGCGCCGGCATCAAGGCGGTGCCGACCGGGATCGACCATGGCACCGTGACGCTCGTGATCGACGGCCGCCCTTACGAGGTCACGACGCTGCGCGAGGACACCGAGACCTTCGGCCGCAAGGCCAGGGTCGCCTTCGGCCGCGACTGGGTGCGCGACGCCGAGCGGCGCGACTTCACCATGAACGGGCTCTCCGTCGACGCCGAGGGCGTGGTGCACGACCATGTCGGCGGGCTCGACGACGCGGCGGCCCGGCGCGTGCGCTTCATCGGCGATCCCGATCAGCGCATCGCCGAGGACTATCTGCGCGTGCTGCGCTTCTTCCGCATTCATGCCGCCTTCGGCGCGGGCGAGCCCGATCGCGAAGGCTATCTCGCCTGCATCCGCGGCCGCGCCGGTCTCGCCAGCCTGTCGGCCGAGCGGGTGCGCATGGAGATGCTGAAGCTGCTGGTGGCCCATGGCGCCGGCCCCGCCTCCGCCGCGATGGTCGAGGGCGGGCTGCTGCAGCCGCTGGCCGGCGGCGTCGCCTATACCGGCCCGCTCGCGACGATGATCGCGATCGAGCGCGAACTCGCGCTTGCGCCCGATGCGATCCGGCGGCTGGCGGCGCTGACGGTCGCGGTCACCGAGGATGCCAGGCGTGTCGCGGCGCGGCTGCGGCTCAGCAACGCCGAAGCCAAGGCACTGGATTCCATGGGGCACCGCTGGTGGCGGTTCGCCAACAAGGACGAGGCCAATGCGCGGCGGCTGTTGTACCGGCTCGGCGCCGAGCGCTATCGCGACCGGGTGCTGCTGGCCTGGGCGCGGAGCGGCGGTGGCGACGTGGCGTCGGCGCGCTGGCGCGAGCTCGCCGAGCTGCCGCAGCGCTGGAGCCCGCCGAAATTCCCGCTCAAGGCCGCCGACTTCATTGCGCGCGGCCTCGCCGAAGGGCCGGCGCTCGGCCACGTCCTGACGCTGGCCGAGGATGCCTGGCTCGCCGCCGACTTTCCGCTGGAGGCGGCCGCGCTCGCAACCATCGCCGATCAGGCCGCGGCGCGCGCCAATCGCGATCCGAAGCCGTGAGCATCCTGTCGGGCTTCGCCGACATATCGCTCTCGCAGCTTCTGCTCGTCGCGCTGGTCGCGCTCCTGGCCTCGATCGTCGGCGGGCTCGCCGGCTACGGCACCGGCGCCTTGATGCCGCTGGTGCTGGTGCCGCTGGTCGGCGCCGAGCCGGTGGTGCCGATCATCGCGATCTCCGCGATCTTCACCAATGGCAGCCGCGCCGTCGCCTATCTTCGTCACGCCGACCGCCGCCGCGTGCTGATCGTGCTGGCGGCGGCTGCGCTCACGACCGCGCTCGGGGCCTACGGTTATACGCGGCTCACCAATGCCGGTGCGGCGCTCGCGATCGGCGCCATGCTGATGCTGAGCGTGCCGCTGCGCCGCATGCTGCGCCGGCGTCGGTTGCGGATCGGCGACGGCGGGCTTGCGGCAGGCTCGGTCGGCTATGGCGTGCTGGTCGGCGGCACCTCGGGCTCGGGCGTGATCCTGCTGTCGCTGCTGATGGCCGCGGGCCTCGAAGGCGCGGCGGTGATCGCGACCGATGCCATGATCTCGCTCGGCACCGGCCTCATCAAGATTTCCGTGTTCGGGTTTGCCGGCGCCGTGACCGCGCAGGTGCTGGCGCTTGCGCTCCTGATCGGCGGCATGGCGGTGCCCGGGGCGTTCCTCGCAAGAGCCTTCGTCGAGCGGATGCCGGTGCATATCCACACCGCTATCCTCGACGTCGCGGTGATTGCGGGCGGGATGGTGATGATCTCGGCGGCGGCGAGGCATTTGGTCTAGGCGCGCGTATCCTCAAACCCCGAAGGGCCGGTCCCTTGCCTCTCTCTAGGGCTTGCGGTTCGACGCAACGAACGGGTTGCTCTCGGCGCCGGCACGGCTGTTTCTCTCAAAACATGTTTCCAGGCGTTCAAGAGCTGCCGTGCTTCCATTCAGCGGCACGCTCAACGTCGCTCCTTCCCCTCTCACTTCGAGAATGTTGGCCGTCCGTACTCTTTCGTTGAACGCGCGGTCCGCCAGCGCGATCGTTACGCTCTTGGTTTCGGCCAATGCCTTCGCCGGGACCGACCGCGAACCTGCAACCAAGGTGACCTCGTAGGCCTTCCCGCGATCGAGCTTCCATTTCGATGAATCGAGCAGCAGGAGCAAGCCATCGCGAGTTCGTACGAACGTTACCTCCAGCTCATTGGCCGATCGGCTCATCGTGCAGCTGTCGAACCTGTCAGCCTTGGAGGAAGTGGCAATCGTCCAGGGCCCGACGGACACCGTCTTGTCTTGCGCATGTGCAATGACCGGTGTGACGGAAAACAGCGCAAGACCAAGTGCAGCTAGCGACCGCATCGTTTCCTCCTGATATGAGGCAAGGCAGAGAACTTGCTTCATCGGTGGTGCTCAAGACCGGACTTGTCCGCGTTAACGAATGCCGCCCTGCTTCGTTCGCATTCCAGCCATCGGATCCGCGGTCGCGTCGGGAACCGACCCGCAGCGTATTTTCCTGCGCTTGAGGAGGGAACGAAATCCGGGTTCCCGCGTGAATATCCGTTGGGGGCGATTGGGGAGCATCGCCGTGTTGGATCGTGCGTACCTGGTCCGTCAGATTCGGACCCTGCTGAAGTTCGCCAAATCGACCTCTGATCCCCGCATGGCGGCGTTCCTGATGGACAAGGCAATCCATCTCAAGTCTCAGGTCGAAGAGGTTCCCCCTGCGACGGACCGCAGCCCGCTCGCGCCGGATGTCGATCCGGAGAAGCCGGAACCGAAAGTCCCTCCGGGACTTTAGTCCGGAGCGCGAGACCGTCGGCTGCCGTGACGAACGACGTCGCATGTCGCGGCTGGCCAAAGATCTTTTCGGATCCGCTGTTCTTGCGGGGGGCCACCGGAATTGCGTGCCCGCAAACGAAAAAGCCGCCCGGAGGCGGCTCTACGACTCGAAGTCCGATGATCGTGGAACGATCGATGCACTAATACTTTGCGACGACAGGACCGCTCGCGTCGAACTTGTAGTTGAAGCCGGCACGAAGAATATTCAACGTGAGTTTGCTCGAACTGACGTTCGATAAACCGAGTCCGGGAGCCGTTGCGCTGTCGGCAAACGCGCTGACGGTGCCGAGGTCGACGTAAAGATACTCGGCCTTGGCAGTCCAATTGCGACTGAGGGCGTATTCAAGACCGCCGCCGACGGTCCAACCCGCTTTCGTGGCACTTACCGAACCGAAATTGGCGTTGCCCGGCCCCCCGGGAAAGACGATCGTCTGCGAGAATTCGTGACGTCCAACGGCCAATCCGCCGGTCAGATAGAGGAGGAGATTTTGCACGGGAACTCCGACCCGACCACGGACCGTAGCAAGCCAATCGAGCTTGTCGGTTTCGGTGAAGTTGCGGGGCGCGATCAAAGCCCCTGGCGGCGGATTGACGACACCCGTGTTTCGGTTGGCGCTGATGTCGGCCCACGAGAAATCAGCTTCGACTCCGAAAACGACATTCGCGCGTTGGATGTTGTAGCCGGCTTGCAGGCCGCCCAGTGCCCCCGAGGATTTGAGCGTGGCAGACCCATTGGCGATGAGATACTGGGGATCTGTGGCCGGGTTTCCGAACAAGGCCCAACCAGGCCCCGGGACCAACGCAACATCGGCATTGCCCCAGCCATAACCCGCATGGGCCCCTAGATAGAAACCGGACCAATTGAACTGCGGAGCCACGACCGGAGCCTTGACGGCCATGTCGGCAGCCATCGCGGGGCTGGTCCCGATCAGCGCGGCCAAGGCTATGCTTCCGAGCAAGAATGTCTTCATGAAAGGCCCCCCAATTGCCGATCGACTGCGCTTGTTTTCAATCTGTAGCACCTGGAATGCGCTGTTGATGTGATGTTTTGGCCACTATCGGGAGGAACCGACGCAGATTGGACCGTCCGTTGCGGGCGAGGTGCCGTTGCATCGCAATAAAGACTGTGACGGGGCCACCGGAACGACATGGCGGAAAAGAAAAAGGCCGCCTGAAAGCGACCTTCGTCTCACTTGATTGGGGCTGGATGATCAGGCCGCGCTACGGGCATAGGCGTTGCGGCGACGGTACCCCAGGTAGCCCAGGCCGACGAAGCCGAGGATCATCATCGCCCATGTGGCGGGTTCGGGAACGGGGGCGATTGACGTGTAGCCCACGTTGAAGCCGTACCAGTATTCGGGCTGGGGATTGCTCCAGGAGAGCGAGTTGAAAGTTCCGAGAAACTCGACGGTGCCGTTTCCTTCGACGCCACCCACGGTGTTTCCGCTGACCGTAATTGCTTGCCCGCTGTATTCATTGCTCGGACCGCCGGCAACAAATGTCGGGGTCTGGGTGAAGACGAATGATGTCGGCAACCTGCCCTGCCCAAGGCTCCAAATCGCGAAAACGGGATTGACCACCGCTTGAGAGAACGTGAGCGTGTAAATGTTGGGACTTCCGCCTGTGATCTGGAGGATGTTATTCGACGGCTGCGGCGCGTTGTTCACGACCGAACTGTCGGCGAACGTGGAAGCCGGCAGGTAGGACGGATAGCCCGTCACGAGATTGGCCGGACCGTCATAAGTTACGGCGATCGGTCCCATCGTCCCCGAGGAGGAGGTATCCCAGGTATTCCAGGTAATTACTGCCGCCGGCGCTTCCGAAGCGATGCAAGCAAAGGCCAGGGAACAAAGCCCGGCCAGAAAAACCTTTCGCATAAACTCTCCTCCCGAAATCCGTAATTAATAAGTTAAACTCATATTTAACTCCTTGTAAATGGTATTCGGATGTCAAATCACGCGAGCCCAAGAGAATGTCCGCATATGACCTGACGGCAGCAGGGATCGCAGACGTTCCCTTACTTGCCGCTCGAGGAAGTTTCCGAACTACTCGATCACTTCATCGGCGCGCGCAACGAGCGACGTCGGCACGTCGATGCCGAGCGCCGCGGCGGTCTTCAAATTGATCCACAATTCGATCCGCGTGGCCTGTTCGACCGGCAGCTCCGCAGGCTTTGCTCCATTCAAAATCCTCGCAACGAAATAGCCTGCTCTCAGGAAGAATGGCTCGATCGGAGCGCCGTATGAGAGCAGGCCGCCGAACTTCACGAAGCTCGGCGTGCTCGAGAAGGTCGGAAGCCGATGCGCCAGGGCCAGAGCGGCGATGCGATCGCTCAAATCCAGATTGCCGGAGTCGGAAACGATTTGCAGCGCGTCGGGCCGTAGCTGTGCGATCCGGGAAAACACATCATCCAGCCCGTCCGCGCTGCTCAGTTCGAACGGCATGACCGTCATCCCGATCTTGCCGGCTTCGCTTCCGAGCCTGGCCAACATGACCGGGTGTGTCGGATTCAGGGGATTGGTCAGCGCCGCGACGACCGCTGCTTTGGGAATGATTGCCTGTATGAATTCGAGGATCTTGGGCGTCAGATCCGGGTTCAGGTTGGACGTGCCGGTCGTATGACCGCCCGGTACCGCGAGGCTCGCAACAAGACCCGCCCCGACCGGGTCGTTGATCGCGAGCATGATGACAGGAACCGGAGGCGTGAGGCGTTGCGCTGCGCGTACCGATGCGGGCGTGTTCGCAAGTATCGCACCCACGCCCGCTTGGGCGAGTTGACGTACGATTTCTGAAAACTGCTCGTAATTTCCCGCCCCATAGCGCACGTCGAGCAGATAGTCGCGGGCTTCGACCAAACCGTTGTCCTTCAGCCCCTTCTTGATGAGCTCGATCTTGTAGGCGACGAACATCGATGTGGCGGGGCCGCTCGCCAGAAATCCAATGCGGATCGGCGCGTTCAACGCAAGTGCCGCGATTGGCCGCATTGGCCACGCGGCCGCCGTCCCGCAAAGCGCCGCAACGAATTGCCGCCGCCTCATGCTCGCCCTCTCAGGCTCCGAATGCGCCATCCTACCAAGACACACGGAATGGGGCGTGGGATTCTCGTCGATACCTCGGCCGTCGCGATGCGATTGCCAACGATTTCCAAGGATGGTGCAATGCACGCTCCGTAGGCAGGGGCCGAGTCGCCAGAGCCTAGAACCACGGCTCCTCGTAGACCGCCTCGCCATCGAGCAGCAGCCGCTTGATGGC
>NZ_JAGWUA010000094.1 GCF_028868675.1 Bradyrhizobium sp. | reverse complement strand
CCGTTGCCGATGAAGAACTTGAGGTCCTGGTTGTAGGCCGCGAACAGCACCAGCGCGCCGAGACCGGCGGAGCCGATCGCGTAGCCCTTGGTGACCGCCTTGGTGGTGTTGCCGACCGCGTCGAGCGCGTCGGTCGACTTGCGGACCTCCTTGGGCAGACCCGCCATTTCGGCGATGCCGCCGGCGTTGTCGGTCACCGGGCCGAACGCGTCGAGGGCGACGATCATGCCGGCGAGCGCCAGCATGGTCGCGGTCGCGATCGCGATGCCGAACAGGCCGGCGAGGCTGTAGGTGACGAGGATGCCGGCGATGATGACGATCGCGGGCAGCGCGGTCGCTTCCATCGAGACCGCGAGGCCCTGGATCACGTTGGTGCCGTGGCCGGTCACCGAGGCCTGGGCGATCGACTTCACCGGGCGATAATCGGTGCCGGTGTAGTATTCGGTGATCCAGATGATCAGCGCGGTGACGACGAGGCCGACCACGCCGCACTCGAACAGCGCCATGCCGGTGTAGTCGACGCCCTCGAGCTTGCCGAAGCCAATCAGGGAGTAGATCACGACGGCGATGCCGACCAGCGACAGGATGCCGGTGGCGATCAGGCCCTTGTAGAGCGCGCCCATGATCGACTGGCTCGCGCCGAGCTTCACGAAGAAGGTGCCGGCGATCGAGGTGATGATGCAGACGCCTCCGATCGCGAGCGGCAGCGTCATCATGCTGCCGAGGATCTGCGTCTTGGCGAAGAAGATCGCGGCGAGAACCATGGTGGCGACCGCGGTCACCGCATAGGTCTCGAACAGGTCGGCGGCCATGCCGGCGCAGTCGCCGACGTTGTCGCCGACGTTGTCGGCGATCGTGGCCGGGTTGCGCGGATCATCCTCCGGGATGCCCGCCTCGACCTTGCCGACGAGGTCGCCACCGACGTCCGCACCCTTGGTGAAGATGCCGCCGCCGAGACGCGCGAAGATCGAGATCAGCGAGGCGCCGAAGCCGAGCGCCACCAGGGCGTCGACGACGGTGCGGCTGTCGGGCGCGAGCTTCAGCGAATAGACCAGGAAGCCGTAATAGAGCGTCACGCCGAGCAGCGCGAGACCGGCCACCAGAAGGCCGGTGATGGCGCCGGCCTTGAAGGCGAGCTCGAGGCCGCCGGCGAGCGAGGTCGTCGCGGCCTGCGCGGTACGCACGTTGGCGCGGACCGAGACGTTCATGCCGATGAAGCCCGCCGCGCCCGACAGGACCGCGCCGATGGCGAAGCCGACTGCGACCAGCACGCCGAGGAAGTAGGCGAGCAGCACGAAGATGACGACGCCGACGATGCCGATCGTCGTGTACTGGCGCCGCAGATAGGCCTGCGCACCCTCGCGCACGGCGCCGGCGATCTCCTGCATGCGCGGACTGCCCGCGTCAGCCGCCAGGACCGAGCTCGTGGCCCAGATTGCGTAAACAATGGAAAGCGCCCCGCAGAGCACGATCAACCATAGTGCTGTCATTTGAATTCTGCCTCAGATCCCTTGTGTATCCCCAGCGCCGCAGATCGGGCGGCGCACAAAAACAGGGCCCTGCCCGGAAGGGCAGCCCTAAATCGGCGGGGACCATGCCAAAATCGCCATGCCGGTGCAACGCCGGAAGCGCGAAAATCATCGATTTCGGCAGGTATTTAGGTCGCAGACGTCTGCCTGCCGGAAATCGCTAGAAGTGACTGTAGGACAAGCGCTTGAGGGCCAGTTCCCGCCCGGCGGCATCGACGAAGCGGGACGGCGTGCCGTCGGCCACGATCGAGCCGATCGCCGCCATGGCCACGCCGGCCGCCCGCGCCGCGGCGCGGATCGCCTCGCAACGCTCCTCGGGCACGGTGCACAGAACCTCGTAGTCGTCGCCGCCGGACAGCAGCGTCTCGATCCCGACCGTCCCGCGCGCGACCAGTGCGGCGGCCGGCGCGGACAACGGCACTTTCGCAGCCTCGATCACCGCCGAGACGCCCGAGGCCGTGCAGAGCTTGGCGAGGTCGCCCGCGAGGCCATCGGAGACATCCATCGCCGCATTGGCGGATTCGCGGATCGCGAGAGCCAGCGCGTTGCGCGGCTGCGGCACGCGATAGCGGCCGATGAGCAGTTCCCGCTCATCCTGATCGGAAGCCAGCGCGCTTGCCGCGGCGCCGCCCTCGAGGATATCGAGACCGAGCGCGGCGTCGCCGATCGTCCCCGTCACCATCACGCGGTCGCCGGGCCTTGCGCCGGTGCGGCCGACCATACGGCCCGTCGGCACGCGGCCGAAAGCGGTGATCGAGATCATCTGCGGGCCCGGCGTGGAGACGGTATCGCCGCCCAGGAGCGGGCAGCCAAAATGCACGGCGTCTTCGCCGAGCGCGTCGGCGAACGGCTGCAGCCAGTCGTCCTCGGCCTTGCGCAAGGCCAGCGTCAGCAGGAAACCGGCCGGCACCGCGCCCTTGGCGGCGAGATCGGACAGGTTTACGCGCAGCGCCTTGCGCGCGATGGTGTCGGGCGGATCGCTCGCAAGATAGTGCACGCCTTCGACCACGGCATCCGTGGTGAGGACGATGTCCTCGCCCGCTGCGCGCAGGATGGCTGCGTCGTCGACCAAACCGAACGCGCCGGGGTCGGTCGCGAGCGGCTTGAAATAGCGCGCGATCAGGGCGTCTTCGCCGGACGCAGGTTTGCTGCCATTCGTCATGCCGCCCGTCACATTCCGGCGTCATTGCGAGCGAAGCGAAGCAATCCACAATGTATCCGCGGAGACAGTCTGGATTGCTTCGTCGCTACGCTCCTCGCAATGACAGCCTAAAACTACCCTCGCCCTAACTCGTCGCCGCGAAAATGGCGGCCGATCTGGTCGAGCACCGCGTTCACCATGCCGGTCTCCTCGCGATCGACGAAGGCGTTGGCGACGTCGACATATTCGGACACCACGACGCGGCCCGGCACGTCCTTGCGATGCTGCAATTCGTAAGCCCCCGCCCGCAGCACCGCGCGCAGGATCGCCTCGATCCGCTTCAAGGGCCAGCCCTTCGACAGGGCGTCGTCGATCAGGGGGTCGAGTTGTTTCTGGTCACGCACCACGCCCGAGACGATGTCGCGGAAGAACGCCGCTTCCGCCGGCAGATATTTTTCGCCCTCGACCTCGCCGCCGAGCCAGTGGCTTTCGAACTCGGCGAAGATGTCGTTGATCCCGGCCCCCGCGATGTCCATCTGGTAAAGCGCCTGCACGGCGGCAAGCCGTGCCGCGCCGCGCCGGTTCGCCTTCTTCTCCGCGCCGCCCGCCTGCTTCCTGGGATTGTCCGCCATGGTCAGGCCCGCGCCAGCCGGCGCTTGATGCGCAGCATGGCGATGGCCGCGCGCGCGGCGTCGCCGCCCTTGTTGAGCTCGCTGGCACGCGCCCGCGCCCAGGCCTGGTCCTCGGTGTTGACCGTGAGGATGCCGTTTCCGAGCGGCAGCTTGCGCGACACCGCGAGATCCATCAGCGCGCGCGAGGATTCCATCGAGACGATCTCGAAATGGATGGTGTCGCCGCGGATGACGCAGCCGAGCGCAATGACGGCGTCATAGGGCTTGCCGTGACTTGCCGCCGCATCGACCGCGACGGCAACCGCCGCCGGAATTTCAAGAGCGCCGGGAACCGTGACCACGTCATGGGAGAGGCCCGCCGCCTTCAATTCGGCGACCGCGCCTTCCAGCAGCGCATCCTGAATGTCGTCATAGAAGCGCGCCTCGACGATCAGCGCCCGTGCGCCGGACACGTCGGTCGTATCTTTCAGGGGAGCGCGCCGCGCGTCTGCCATTGAGTACCTACTCCGTCGTTGCCGGGCTTGCCCCGGCACCTCTTAAGACGATGAATGCGCGGGTCAAGCCCGCGCATGACGATCCTCCGTCACTTCATCTCCGTCAGCCGGGCGGCGTAACGGGCCATCAGGTCGACCTCGATATTGACCTCGTCACCGGCGCGCCAGCCGCCGATGGTGGTGACGCCGAGCGTGTGCGGGATGATCAACACCGAAAAGGTCACGTCCGCGACCGTATTGATGGTCAGCGACACGCCGTCGAGCGTGATCGAGCCTTTCGGCGCGATGAAGCGTGCCAGCTCCCGCGTGGTCTCGAGCTCGAACCGCGCCATGTCCGGCAGGTTCTCGCGGGCCACGATGGTCGCGATCCCGTCGACGTGCCCGGCGACGATGTGGCCGCCGAGTTCGTCGCCGATCTTCAGCGCCCGCTCCAGGTTGAGCCGCGTGCCCACCTTCCAATGTCTTGCGGTCGTCAGCCGCAGCGTCTCGGCGGCGGTGTCGACGTCGAACCAGGTCTTGCCGCCCTCGACGCCCGAGGCCACGACCGTCAGGCAGACACCGTTGCAGGCGATCGAGGCGCCGTCGGCAATGGTCGAGCGATCGTAGCGGCAGGCGATGCGCAGGCGATGCAGTTGCCCCTGCGCGGTCGGCGTCAGGCCGACGATCTCGCCGATATCGGTGACAATGCCGGTGAACATCAGGCGCGCTCGTAGATGGTGAGGTTATCCCCGTCGAACGTCTCGCTAGCATGAACCTTGAAGGCCTGCGACTGCGTGATTTTCGACAGCGGTAATGCATCGAGCGCATCGACGCCGCCCTCGCCGATCGCTTCGGCCCCACGGAACAGCCAGACCTCGTCGACGAGATCGGCCGCCACGAAGGATGCCGCAACGCGGCTGCCGCCCTCGACCATCAGCCGGGTGATGCCCTTTTCGGCGAGCACGCGCAGCACAGCGGCAAGATCGAGCCCCGTCCCGCCGCCGGCCGGTACGCGGACAACCTGTGCGCCGGCGGCGCCGAAACGGGTTGCCGCAGCCGCCTCGGCCAGCTCGGAGCCGATCACCCAGAGCGGCGTCTGGCGCGCGGAATGGACCAGCCGGCTCGTGGGGGGAATGCGCAGGCTGCGGTCGAGCACGACGCGCACCGGCGAGCGCGCCTCCATGCCCGGCAGGCGGCAGGTGAGAAGCGGATCGTCCGTAAGCACCGTGCCGATGCCGACCAGGATCGCGTCGCTCTGCGCGCGCAACAGATGCACGCGGTTGCGCGCGGCCTCGCCGGTGATCGCAAGCTGCTTGCCGCCGGGACCGCCGATCTTGCCGTCGGGCGAGACCGCGAGCTTCAGGATGACATGCGGGCGACGGTTGCGGATGCGGCGGAAGTGGCCGGCATGGTCGCGCGCGGCTTCCGCCGCACACAGCCCGACGTCGACCACGATGCCTGCAGCGCGCAACCTCGCAAGGCCCTGCCCCGCGACGTCCGGATTGGGATCCTCGATCGCCGCGACCACGCGCTTGATGCCGGCGGCGATCACCGCGTCCGCGCAAGGCGGCGACTTGCCGACATGCGAGCACGGCTCGAGCGTGACGTAGAGGGTCGCGCCGCGCGCCGCCTCACCTGCCCGCCGCAACGCTTCCGGCTCGCCGTGCGGCCGGCCGCCGGCTTGCGTCCAGCCGCGGCCGACGATGACGCCGTCCTTGACGATGACCACGCCGACGGCCGGATTGGGCCAGGTGCGGCCGAGCCCGCGCCGACCGAGCGTCAGCGCGAGTTGCATGAAGCGCCGGTCGGCGTCCCTGGAGTCGCGGGCCTTCTGCGCGAGCTGGTCTTCCAGGATGCGGAAGATCATTTGCGCAGCGTCGCGAGCCGCGCTTCCTCTTCGCCGGAGAGCTCGCCGAGCACGTCGGCAAAGTCCTTGGCCTCGCGGAAATTGCGATAGACGGAGGCGAAGCGCACATAGGCGACGTCGTCGAGCGTGCGCAGATGTTCCATCACGGTCTCGCCGATCACCTCGGAGGAAATCTCGGATTCGCCGGCGCTTTCGAGTTCGCGCACGATGGCCGAGACCATCGCCTCGACCCGCTCGGGCTCGACCGGCCGCTTGCGCAGCGAAATCTGCACCGAGCGCATCAGCTTGTCGCGGTCGAACGGCACGCGGCGGCCGTTGCGCTTGATCACGGTGAGCTCGCGGAGCTGCACGCGCTCGAAGGTGGTGAAGCGGAAATTGCAGGCGACGCACACGCGACGCCTGCGGATCACGGACGAGTCCTCGGTGGGACGCGAGTCCTTTACCTGCGTATCGAGACTGTTGCAGTTCGGACAGCGCATCCGGCTCGGACCTTGTTGCCTGGACCTTACTGATAGATCGGGAATCGATCGGTGAGCGCCTTGACCCGTTCCTTGATCGCGACCTCGACCAGCGGTGCCTTGCCGTCACTGGACTGCGCGATCGCGTTGAGCACCTCCGCGATCATGCCGCCGACCTGCTTGAACTCGGCAACGCCAAAACCGCGGGTGGTCGCCGCGGGCGTGCCGAGCCGCAGGCCCGATGTCACGAACGGCGTCTCGGGATCGAACGGAATGCCGTTCTTGTTGCAGGTGATGGCCGCACGGACCAGCGCCTTCTCCGAGACGTTGCCCTTCAGGCCCTTCGGCCTGAGATCGACCAGCATCAGATGGTTGTCGGTGCCGCCGGAGACGATGTCGAGCCCGTGGCTGCGCAGCGTCTCGGCCAGCGCCCTGGCGTTCTCGACGATGTTCCTTGCGTAGACCTTGAAGTCCGGCCGCAGCGCCTCGCCGAAGGCGACCGCCTTCGCCGCGATCACGTGCATCAGCGGACCGCCCTGCAGGCCCGGGAAGATCGCCGAGTTGAGCTTTTTGGTCAGCGTCTCGTCGTTCCACAGGATCAGGCCGCCGCGCGGACCGCGCAGCGACTTGTGCGTCGTGGTCGTGGTGACGTGGGCGTGAGGCACCGGCGAGGCATGCACGCCGCCGGCGACGAGGCCGGCGAAATGCGCCATGTCGACCAGCAGATAAGCGCCGACACTGTCTGCGATCTCGCGGAAGCGCTTGAAGTCCCAGGGGCGCGAGTAGGCCGAGCCGCCGGCGATGATCAGCTTCGGCCTGACCTGCTCCGCCTGCCTGGCGACGGCATCCATGTCGATGAGTTGGTCCTCGCGGCGCACGGTATAGTGCGCGGCCTTGAACCATTTGCCGGACATGTTGACGGGCGAGCCGTGGGTGAGATGGCCACCGGCCGCGAGGTCGAGGCCCATGAAGGTGTCGCCGGGCTGCAGCAGCGCCAAGAACACCGCCTGGTTCATCTGGCTGCCGGAGTTCGGCTGCACGTTGGCAAAGCCGGCGCCGAACAGCTTCTTGGCGCGCTCGATCGCCAGATTCTCGGCGACGTCGACCCATTCGCAGCCGCCATAGTACCGCGCGCCGGGATAACCTTCGGCGTATTTGTTGGTCATCACCGAACCCTGCGCTTCCAGCACCGCGCGGCTGACGATGTTCTCGGAGGCGATCAGCTCGATCTCGTGGCGCTGCCGGCCGAGCTCACCCTGGATCGCGGCGGCGATCTCGGGGTCGGCCTGGGTCAGGGACGCCGTGAAAAACGAATCGGGCGCGGAGGCGGTCTTGGCGCTGGAAGACGTCATCTTGCGAATATCTCCACGGCCGCAGCCTTTTGGCGGGGCTACGGTCGGTCTGGTGTGGCGGTCGGAAGCAAGCGGCGATCTACCACATCGCCCCGCCCCGGCCAAGCATCTGGGGGTACGGGACTGATATTTATGCAAGATATGGTGGGAATCGGGAAGATTTCGATGCGCCTGCCGACAGGCATGACGGGTCATCGGCGGCAAACCAGACTGCGCCCGATCGGGCGGTGCCGGGTACCGCCGCATCTTCAGGAAGGATCGGTTCCCGTGTCCGGAAAGCGGAGTTAGCCGCCTCTCCTCACAAACCGGTGTAACCGGCTTTCACCGGGTCCACGCTGCCGTCGAGCTGGCGCAGATAGATCAAGCCGCAGACCGTCAGGCGGTGGCTGTCGGTCTCGCCGGCCTCGAACAGCGTGGTCACGTACGCCGTCACCCTGGCACGCGCCTCCGCGCTCGCGGCCGCAGTGCGGTTCGCGATCAGGTCATAGGTCAGCATGATGCGGTCGATGGCGGCTTCCATGGCATCCTCTGTACGGGGTTGATCTGCGGAAACGGGATCAGGCAAGCGTGCCGGCCTCGAACTTCGCGATGGCCTTGTTGGCGAGCCTCAGCTTGTTGAACTCGCCATGCTCGATCAGCGTCACGATGATCCCGAGGAGGCGCTCGTTGGTGGCGAGCGTATCTGGGATGGCACCGGAGCGGCGCAGATAGTTCGCGGCGATGGCATAGGCCTCGCTCACGATTTCCACGTTCACCGTTTGCAGTCCGCGCTCGACCAGCATCGCAAGCCTCCGATCCGGAGAGATAAGCCGCGAGGACGGAACTGGTTCCGCGCGCAGATCGAGGAATCTCGCAGAAGCGAACGGAAAAACGCACCGGTCCGGGCGGAGCCGGGCCGGCGCGATTGGGGAAGTTTCGAGATCGTCGGGAGGCTTGCCGGTCTTGTTGAACGGGCCGGCTTGGCCTTGATCCCTTCGATGAAACTCAGAGACGATACAGGATCTGGTCGGTCCAGAACCGCTCGAGGCGGTGCAGCGACTTGTTCAGCGTGGAGAACTCCTCGCCCGAGATGCCGCCGACCTGCTCGACCGTCTTGACGTGCTTCTGGTAGAGCGCCTCGACGATGCGGCGGACTTCCTGGCCCTGCGGGGTCAAGCGGATGCGCACCGAACGGCGATCGACGCGCGAGCGCTGATGATCGAGGAAGCCGAGCTCGACCAGCTTCTTCAGATTGTAGGAGACGTTGGAGCCGAGATAGTAGCCGCGCGTGCGCAGTTCGCCCGCGGTCAGCTCCTTGTCGCCGATGTTGTAGAGCAACAGCGCCTGCACCGAATTGATGTCGGCGCGGCCGCGGCGATCGAATTCGTCCTTGATGACGTCGAGCAGGCGGCGATGCAGCCGCTCCACCAGAGTCAAAGCTTCCAGATAGAGCGACTGCACCGATCCCTGTGGGCCGGAAACGCGCTCTGCGGTATCTGCCGCAGTTGCGACGGCTTTCATCATGACACTTCCCCTGTTGTCGTTCTTATCGACACTTATTCGACGAAACTTCTGTCCCGCCTGATAGCTGCAACTTAAGGGGGCCGTTTGAAGATCAGCTTAAACAAGACAATAAAGAGATCATGAATTCAAGACAGTGAATCGCGGATTAAGCCTGTGGCACAAGGACTTTTCGCAACCGTCTGTTGACGGTGGCCATATCCTGTTCACCATCCGTCCGCCTGCACCTGTCGCATTCCAACACAGCCTGCCCTGTTTCGAAACGAGGCCGTAACGGATGTGGCGGATCGGTTCCGCACCGCGAAGATTCATCGCAAACTTGACGCAACCTGCCGTCAACCACGAATGCGCACAACAACGCCCTTGCGCCCCGGACAAGGCGTACCGCGCGAGCGTTGCGCTGGGTCCCGGCTCTGCGCCGCAGCGCAAGCGCGCTGCAGCGCGTCCGGGACACGAAAGTAGCTATGGCGGGCGCTCGCGCGCGGCCATCCAGGCGAGCGCGAGATAGGCGCCGAGCATCACGGCTTCGACCACGACGACGAGAAGGCTGCCGCCGTAGATGCCGGGAAACATCAGCTCGATCACCGCCATCGACACCACGGTCGTCAGCCACACCACCGCGCCCCAGGGCGTCGCAAGCCAGAGCCCGACCGCGGCGACGAGCTCGATCACGGCGAAATAGACGGTGGCGGCCTGCCAGGCCATCGACTGGTTCTCGAACGCGTCGTCCTCGCCGCCGACGAAGCCCGTCACCTGCGCCCAGTGATAGAGGCCCTTCAGGATCGACAGCACCGCCATCACGCGCAGGAACAGCACGAGCCGCCGCGTCCAGACGTTGTCGTCCGACTCCGGCCGCTCCGAAGCGATTGCCGTCACCGAAATGGCGTTGTCGCAGGCGGCATCGCGGGTCGAGGTCTCGGACATGGTTTCCTGTTCGCTGCGGCAAATGCGCCGCGCTCCCCTTCTGGCCGCTTCCCCCCGCAAAATCAATCGGTCAGCCATCAGCTTGCGGCAGGTCAAGCCGCGGTGACGGGAACCATGCGAGCTGTTATAAGAACAGTTCTATCCTCGGAGACAGCGACATGGCGATCAAGTACGGACGTCCGATCGAATTGCGCGAGGTGGCGCGCGGCGCAGGCGCGGTGGCCGCCCCTGCCCTGGATCTGACCGTCCGCCCGCGCCGCAACCGCAAGTCGGAATGGGCCAGGCGCATGGTGCGCGAAAACGTGCTCACCACCGACGATCTGATCTGGCCGCTGTTTCTGATCGACGGCAGCAACAAGCGCGAGGCCGTCGCCTCGATGCCCGGCGTCGACCGGCTCAGCGTGGACCAGGCCGTGCGCGAGGCCGAGCGCGCGATGAAGCTCACCATCCCCTGCATCGCGCTGTTTCCCTATACCGACCCTTCGCTGCGCGACGAGGAGGGCTCGGAGGCGACCAACCCGAACAACCTGGTGTGCCAGGCGGTGCGCGCGATCAAGAAGGAATTCCCCGAGATCGGCATCCTCTGCGACGTCGCGCTCGATCCCTTCACCAGCCACGGCCATGACGGCCTGATCGCCGACGGCAAAATCCTGAACGACGAGACGGTCGCGGTGCTGGTGCGGCAGGCGCTGGTACAGGCGGAAGCCGGTTGCGACATCATCGCGCCCTCCGACATGATGGACGGCCGCGTCGGCGCGATCCGCGAGGGGCTCGACCGCTCGGGCCTGCTGGACGTACAGATCATGGCCTATGCGGCGAAATACGCATCCGCCTTCTACGGCCCGTTCCGCGACGCGATCGGCTCGGCCAAGACGCTGACCGGCGACAAGCGCACCTACCAGATGGACAGCGCCAATTCCGACGAGGCCTTGCGCGAGGTCGAACTCGACATCGCCGAGGGCGCCGACATGGTGATGGTCAAGCCCGGCATGCCCTATCTCGACGTAGTGCGACGGGTGAAGGACAATTTTGCGATGCCGACCTTCGCCTACCAGGTGTCCGGCGAATATGCGATGATCGCGGCGGCCGCCAACAATGGCTGGCTCGACGGCGAGCGCGCGATGATGGAAAGCCTGCTCGCCTTCAAGCGCGCCGGCGCCGACGGCGTGCTGAGCTATTTTGCGCCGAAGGCGGCGGAGAAGCTGAAGGCGCAGGGGTAGGCTCTCTGCATCCTCGGAGTCGTGCCGGCGTTCGCCGGGACAACATTGAGGGAGCGTGCTCGAGCTACCAGTCCTCGAATCGCCGGAATATTTCCGATTGTTAACGCCGGCGCGCCCTTGGCACGGGGCCGGGCTGTTCCCATGTGCTGCCTCGGGACTTCCCCTTGGGAGAACGGACCATGTCTTACTCGGACCCGGGCAATCCGGACGCCTATTCCAACGCCTGGCGCAATGACGGCGGGGTTCGGCCGCATGCCTACGACCCCTACTTGCAGCCCGAGTTGTTTCGCGGCGTGGCGACGCGGCGCGTGTTCGCGTTCCTGATCGACCTTCTGGTGATCGCGGTGCCGGTGATTCTCGGCTACCTCTTCATCGCACTGTTCGGCCTCGTCACGCTCGGGCTCGGCTGGGCGCTGTTCTGGCTGGCCTGGCCGGCCTCGGTGATCTGGGCCGTGGTCTATTACGGCGCCTGCATCGGCGGTCCCCATTCGGCAACTCTCGGCATGCGGGTGATGGACCTGGAGTTGCGCACCTGGTACGGCGCGCCCGGCTATTTCGTGCTCGGCGCGATGCATGCCGTGCTGTTCTGGGTGTCGATTTCGTTCCTGACGCCGTTCGTCGTGCTGGTCGGCCTGTTCAACGGCCGCCGCCGGCTGCTGCACGACATCGTGCTTGGAACCGTGGTCATCAACAATTCCCTCCGCGCGCGTCTGCCGCAGCAGGCGGCGAGGACCTATTGACCGTCCGCAGAACCAGCGGCAGAAGCAGCGGATTGACCGGGGGCCTCCATGGCGCGATGCTGACCACTGCTTCGGAGGCCCCCGACGTCCCTTGACCCAGCACTCGCGCGATACCCCCCAGTTCTACCTCACGGCGCCCTCGCCCTGCCCCTATCTGCCCGGCCGGCATGAGCGCAAGGTGTTCACGCATCTGGTCGGCGACCGCGCCGGCGACCTCAACGACCTCCTGACCCATGGCGGCTTCCGCCGCAGCCAGTCGATCGCCTACCGCCCGGCCTGCGACCAGTGCCGCGCCTGCGTCTCGGTGCGGGTGATCGCCAACGAGTTCCGTCCCTCCCGCAACTTCCGCAAGGTGATGGCGCGCAACGCCGACGTCATCGGCGAGCAGCGCAGCGCGGTGCCGACCTCCGAGCAGTACTCGGTGTTCCGCAGCTATCTCGACGCGCGGCATCGCCACGGCGGGATGGCCGACATGACCGTGCTCGACTACGCCATGATGGTCGAGGACAGCCATGTCGAGACCCGGATCGTCGAATACCGTCGGCGCGGACCGGACAGCGGCATCAGCGGCCGCGGCGAGGAGCTGCTCGCGGTCGCCCTGACCGACGTGCTGAGCGACGGCCTGTCGATGGTCTATTCCTTCTTCGACCCCTCGCAGGAGGTGCGCTCGCTCGGCACCTTCATGATCCTCGACCACATCGCACGCGCGCGCCGCCAGGGACTGCCCTACGTCTATCTCGGCTACTGGATCGATGGCTCGAAGAAGATGGACTACAAGGCGCGCTTCCTGCCGCAGCAGCGGCTCGCGCCCTCGGGCTGGCTGCGCGTCGACGCGAAGGGCGACGCGGCATCGGAGCCGCAGGATTGAACTGGCGAGTGGCGCATAGTGAGTGGCGAATAGAAACAGCCATTCGCCACTCACCCGACCAACACATCCGCCAGCAGCTTCAGGTTCAGAATCACGATCACCCCGGCCGCCCCTGCCGAGAGGTTGTTTCCGTTCGCCTTGACATCTTCAGCGCTAGATATACATTATGGAAAATGTATATCCAACGGAGATGACATGCAGGTCGCGAAGTGGGGAAACAGCCTCGCCGTCCGCCTCCCCGCAGGGGTGGTCGAGGCGCTTCAGCTCAGGGAGGGCGACGAGATCGAGATTCACGTCGCCGGAACGAGAGAGTTCGGCGTGGCGAGGAAACCCGCCCGGGAGGAGCTTCTGAAGCGCTTGCGCAGCTTTCGTGGCCGTCTTCCCGCCGATTTCAAGTTCGATCGAGACGAGGCGAATGCCCGCTAGCTTTTTCGATACGAACGTCCTCGTCTATCTCGCGTCAGGGGACGCGACGAAGGCGGATCGGGTCGAACGAGCCCTTTCGCGCGGCGGCGTGATCAGCGTGCAGGTGCTCAATGAGTTCGCCAACGTAGCGCGGCGGAAGATGCGGTTGTCCTGGACGGAGACGCATGCGCTCTTGAGCCTGCTGCGAGGCCTGCTCACGGTCAATCCCGTGACGCTTGATATTCATGAGACCGGTCTCGATCTGGCTGAACGCTACGGCATTCCGATCTGCGACGCCATGATAGCAGCTTCGGCGCTTCACGCCGGCTGCCCCACCCTGCTCTCCGAGGACTTCCAGCACGGGTTGGTGTTGAAGGAAGGACTTCGGATCACCAATCCCTTTGTGTGAAACGCAGCTCACGTACCGACGCCACACGCGTCGCGACGACCATTCGCTGCTCGCCGCCGCTCACCAGATAAACGTATCTGCCAGCAGCTTCAGGTTCAGAATCACGATCACGCCGGCCACAAGCCAGGCCAGTCCTGCCGCCGCGCGGGGAATCGCGAAGCCGCCCATCTTCGTCGGATCGGAGACGAACCGGATCAGCGGGATGACCGCGAACGGAAGCTGCATCGACAGCACCACCTGGCTGAACACCAGGAGATGCGCCGTGCCGCGTTCGCCGTAGAACGCGGTGACGGCGATCACCGGCAAGATGGCGATGCCGCGGGTGACGAGCCGCCGCGCCCAGCTCGGCAGGCGCAGGTCGAGAAAGCCCTCCATCACGATCTGGCCGGCGAGCGTCGCCGTGACGGTCGAGTTGAGGCCGGAGGCGAGCAGCGCCACCGCGAACAGCGTCGAGGCGATCGACAGGCCGAGCAGCGGCGACAGCAGCTCGAAGGCCTGGCCGATCTCGGCGACGTCGGAATGTCCGCTCCTGTGGAAGGTCGCGGCGGCCAGCACCAGGATGGCGGCGTTGATGAACAGCGCCAGCATCAGCGCGATGGTCGAGTCCGCCGTCGCCCAGCGAATGGCGTCGCGCCGTCCTTCCTCGGTGCGCTCATAGGCGCGGGTCTGCACGATCGAGGAATGCAAATAGAGATTATGCGGCATCACGGTCGCGCCGATGATGCCGATCGCGATGTAGAGCATCTCGGCGTTGGTGAAGATCTCGGTCGAGGGCGCAAAGCCGCGCAGCACCCCTGCGACCGGCGGCGCCGCCGCCGCGATCTGGATCGTGAAGCAGACCGCGATGACGACGAGCAGCGCGATCACGAAGGCCTCGAGGAAGCGGAAGCCCCGGTTCATCAGAAGCAGCAGCAGAAAGGCGTCGAGCGCTGCGATCAGCGCGCCGCCGATCAGGGGAATGCCGAACAAGAGTTTCAGCGCGATCGCGGTGCCGATCACCTCGGCGAGGTCGCAGGCGATGATTGCAGCCTCGCACGCGATCCAGAGCAGGAAGTTGACCGCCGGCGAGTAGGTGGCGCGGCAGGCCTGCGCGAGGTCGCGATCGGTGGCGATGCCGAGCCGCGCGGCGAGCGCCTGCAGCAGGATCGCCATCAGGTTGGACAGCAGGATGACCGAGAGCAGCGCGTAGCCGAACTTCGATCCGCCGGCGAGGTCGGTCGCCCAGTTGCCGGGATCCATGTAGCCGACCGAGACCAGATAGCCGGGACCGGCGAAGGCGAGCAGCCGCCGCAGCCAATGGCCGCCGGACGGGATGGCGACGGTGCCATTGACCTCGGGAAGGCTCGGGCGGCCAGCCGCCTGCTCGCGCCAGCCGGCGGGGTCGGGAATGAGGGAATCAGAAGGCAAGCCGGGTAACCGCACGTCCATGGAAGCAGGATGGCTGAAATCGAGCTTTATTGCAACTCATTTGCAACTGCATCTAGCCACCTAGGTTCCGCCTGCGACGCCGTCCCGCACGATCGGGAAGCGGGTGGGCTCGGCCGCCCTGGCTGCGAATACTGGCATTCGAACGCGCTTCCAGGAAATGAGCCATGTCAACCGCCCCGCGCCTGCCCACCACCTTCAACCGCCTCGCCTGGTCCAATCTCGCGGCGCAATCGGCCGAACAGATCGCGCTTGCCGCAGCTCCGATCGTAGCCGTGCTCGCGCTCGGCGTCGCCGAGGGTGAGACCGGCCTGCTGCAGACCGCCCTCACCCTGCCCTTCGTGCTGTTCGCGATCCCCGCGGGTCTCCTCGCCGACCGCATCTCCCGCCGCAGGCTGATGGCCGGCGCCGAAGCGCTGCGGGCTGCCGCGTTGACGGCGATCGTGCTGCTGATCTCGCTCGGCGCGCTATCGCTGCCCTTGCTCGCTTTGCTCGGCTTCGCCGCGGTCTGCGGCACGGTGGTCTACAGCGTGGCGGCGCCGGCGCTGGTGCCCTCACTGGTGGGGCCAGACCTGCTGCCGGCGGCGAATGCGCGGATCGAGCTCGCCCGCACCATCGCCTTTGCCGGCGGCCCCGCGCTTGGCGGTGCGCTGGTCGGCTGGCTCGGCGCCAGCCCCGCCTTCGGCTTTGCCGCCGCCCTTTCTGCGATCGCCGTCGTGCTGCTTGCCGGCATGCATGAGCCGGCACGCGCCGCCGCGCAGCGCCGGCATCCGCTGCAGGAGATCCGGGAAGGCGCAGCCTTCGTGTTCAACCACGCGCTGCTGCGACCGGTCTTCGTCACCCAGTTCATCTTCAACACCGGCTGGTTCCTGCAGCTCGCGGTGTTCGTGCCTTATGCGGTGCGGCATCTCGGCCTGTCGGCAAGCGGCGTCGGCATCGTGCTCGCGATGTACGGCGTCGGCATGGTGATCGGCGCGCTCCTGGCAACGCGAGTGATGCGACGCCTCGCCTTCGGCACCGTGGTCGGGCTCGGACCGGTGACCGGCTTCGCCGCATCGGTGGTGATGGCGCTGACGGTGCCGATCCCGACGCCGTGGCTCGCGGCCCTGAGCTTCTTCCTGCTCGGCGTCGGACCGATCCTCTGGGTGATCTCGACCACGACGCTGCGGCAGTCGGTGACGCCGCCAGGCCTGCTCGGCAGGGTCTCCGCGATCAACATCATGGCCTATGGCGCGCGCCCGCTCGGCTCCGCACTGGGCGCGATCGTCGGCGGGCTCTCCGGCGCGGAAACGTGCCTCTATATCGCTGCGGGGTTCTTCGCGGCGCAGGCGCTGGTCATCCTGCTGTCGCCCGCGGTCGCGCTCGACCGCCAGCCGGAGATGGCCGGCGAGAGCCGGCCGGCGCGGGCCTAGCGATAGACCAGGATCGGCACCGAAGAGTGCGTCAGCACCTTGAGCGTCTCGCTGCCGAGAATGGCCGATACGCCGCGCAAGCCGTGCGAGGCCATCACCACGAGATCGCAGCCCTGGCTCTTCGCGGTTTCGACGATCGCCTCATAGGGCTTGTCGCGCTCGATGCACAGCGTGCTGCAGGCGACGCCTGCGCTCTCGGCGTCGTTGCGCACGGTGTCGAGATATTTCTGGGTCTGGGTTGCGACCAGCGCCTTGTATTGCTCCAGCGCCTTCGACGCCGCGTTCGGATCGACCACGAGGGATTGCAGCGGTGTCGACACGACCACGGCCGTCACCCGGGCTCCGATCGTCTTCGCCAGCGCGACGCCGTGCTTCATCGCCGCCTTGGAGAGTTCCGAGCCATCGGTGGGAAGCAGAATATGCTTGTACATGTCGCGTCCGTTCCTCCTTGGAAAACAGGCTGAGACAGGAGCGGCAGGATTGCATTGACCTGCGTCAACCGGCGTGAAGCTCACGGCGCGAGATAGCGCTCGTAGCCGTCGTTCAGGACGCCGTCTGCGCCGATGTCGGGATCGAGCGTGTAGAGATCCTGCGCCCGGCCGATGCCGCGCAGCGCGTAGCGACCGGTCGAGATCAGGTAGCGCCGGCCGGCCTCGTCCAGCGCGGCATGGAATTCAGATGAAGCCACGAGCTCGCGATCGACCGAGCGGCTCATCGATGCGATGCGGCTGACCTCGTTGACGGCGGGCCCGACCACGGTGAAATCGAGCCGTTCCTCGCTGCCGATATTGCCGTAGAAGACCTCGCCGACATGCAGGCCGATATAGGCCGACGTGGTCGGCCGGCCGCCGGCGTCGCGCCGTGCGTTGAGCTCGGCGAGGTTCCTGCGGAACAGATGCTCGGCGCGCAGCGCCGCGCGGCTCGCGACCGCCATGTCGCCGCCGGTGAAGATCGCCAGCACGCCGTCGCCGATCAGCTTCAACACGTCGCCGCGGGCGTCGTGGATGGCCTCGATCGCGGCCTGCGCATAGTCGTTGAGGAACGGAATGATCTCGTCGGGCCCGATGCTCTCGCTGATCCCGGTCGAGCCGCGCAGGTCCGAGAACCAGAGCACGGCGCTGATCCGCTCGGTGACGCCGCGAAAGATGCGGCCGCGCAGGACCTGCTCGGAGGCGTCGCGGCCGAGATAGACGCGGCCGAGCGTACGCACGATGTCGACCTGCTGCGCCGACTTGATCGCCAGCCCCAGCAGCGGTACGAGGTCGCGCAAGGCGGCGAGCTGGCCTTCCGTGAAGCCCTCGGGCCGCCGGGTCGTCCAGTAGGAGTAGAGGCAATCCATCTGGCCGAGCGCGCCGGTCTCGCCGAAACGGTGCACG